>JAKOTZ010000215.1 GCA_029776995.1 Candidatus Hydrogenedentota bacterium | reverse complement strand
GCCCCGAATAAGGTCAGCGCCGCCGCCGCGTCCGCCGGTGCCGCCGGTACCGCCCGCGCCGCCGGTGCCGCCAATGCCTCCCGCGCCACCAGCCCCGCCGGAGCCACCGGTACCGCCCGCGCCGCCGCCCAGTTTTCCGGGGGGAACAGTAATTGAAGCTGCCCAGTTCATATCACTGCGGGCTGCTATGGATAGCGGCCGCTGGCCGGTTACGGTTACGGATGCGCCCGATACCGACACATTTTCGAATTCGAAGACCGCCACTTCCTGTCCGGTTTCATAACGGACATCCGTGCGGGCCTGATAGGTATTGCTGCCAACGGTCATGGTTCCGGGGGCACCGCCGTATGTGCCCGTATCGATGGTGATGGTTCCTCCCGATACAGTCAGGTCACCCAGATGGCCGTCACTTTCGTAGATACTGCCGTCGGCGCCGGCGCCCTCTCCGTCAAAGTTGACTGTGACCATGGAGCCTGTTGGAACGGTAGTCGTCCAGGACTGCCCCGCGCGCAGGAACCCATTGTCGTACCCCGCGCCGCGGATCAGGCGGCGGTTATTGGCATTAATCTTTACGGTTACTTCCTGCAGGATGGTGGTTCCGGTATTTTTGATGACCAGCTGGTCAAAACCGTCGAATACGCTGGGCACAACCCACCACACGAGGTCGCCGATCTGGCCGGCCGGCGTTGCGGCTTCGACCTCCGCCTGATTCCAGTAATTTTCTTTGCACCAGCCATTGGGTGCCGGACCGCCAACCAGGTTGGGAATCAATGGGGATGGGGTCAGGGAATAGGAATTGAATGCTTTCAGCACGGCATCATGGGTTGCGGAACCTTTGACGACATTCGGGTTGCTGAACTGCGGCTGGTTGGCAGCAACTGCAGCCGGAGTCATGTTGGAAATAATGGTGAATTTGCCATTGTGTTCAGGGGCGGCCGATGCGGCATTGGCCGCGATAACCGTCGGAGTCTGCGCGCCGGCCTGTTCCACCAGTACGACTGAACCATGCAGTTTTACCATACCCGGCGCGCCATTGCCGCCGGCGCCACCTGATCCACCCGGACCGCCGGCCGCGCTGGCGCCTCCCTGACCACCATTTCCGCCTTTGCCGCCGGCGCCACCGCCGCCCCCAGTAATCAGGTCAAGCAGCCAGTCGGGAAGGACACCACCAAGCAGGGGATCTCCCGCGCTTCCCCCTGGACCGCCATCCGCCGCGGTGGATCCGGTACTTCCCTGGGGACGTCCCGGACCACCCGCCCCGCCGGCACTGCCAGGCTGTGGAGAACCGGCTGAGATGTTAAACCCTGCTCCCTGGGTCAGACGAAGCAGGCCGCGCGCGGATAGGACGATCGCCCCGCCGCCACTGCCTCCGGTACCGCCATTGCCGCCAATTCCACCGGCGCCGCCCTGGCCGCCGGAACCGCCCGCGCCGCCTGGGCTGCCTGCGCCGGCAGAGCCTCCGTTTCCAAACAGCCCCACGATAGCGCTTTCTCCGTCACCGCCTGCGCCACCCTGGGGCGGAACCGCGTAATTGCCTTCGAACCCCTGCCCCCCGGCCTGGCCGGCATTGCCGCCGCCGCCGCCGCCACCACCACCGCTGCCGCCCTGGCCGCTGGTGCCGCCCCCTGCGCCGCCGCCGCCACCGCCGCCTACGCGGGTTTCCGGAACAGGAATACCGAAGAGTGTAAATTCCTGGAAATAAGTGCTTCCCCCGCCGCCGCCGCCATTACCGCCGGAACCGCCGCCGCCGCCACCGCCGCCGCCGCCGCCACCACCGCCCGCGCCGCCGCCGCCACCGCCACCGCCCGGTCCGGCGGCGATGGTCAAATCACTGGCGCTGACCGCAAAATTGGCCGCGCCGCCAGGCTGACCCGGTGCGCCTGCCGTTCCCGGCTGGGCGTTGGAGCTGCCGGCGTTTTGTCCGTCATTGCCGTCGCTCCCACCTGCGCCTGGAAGACCATAAGTAATAGTGATACTGGTAAACGGAATCGTGATATCGGCAACGCCGCCGCCGCGACCGTCAAGTATAGCGCCACGTGTTTTGGCGGCACCGCCCTGTCCGACAACCGTGGAGCCTGCCCCCCCTTTGCCGGATGTGCCGGTGTTTTGTCCACCTGTCCCGCCTACTCCAGCCGCAGCAGGGGAATTGCCGTATCCAGGCTGTCCGGATTGTCCGGGAACAGTGGCGGATAATCCATCCGCGCCGGCCTGTCCGGGCTGCCCGGACTGCCCGGCTTCACCCAGGCCGCTGTCTTCGCCCGGCTGAGAGGAGGGAAGCGCGTCACCTCCTTTCCCGCCATCACCGCCCTTGCCGCCAGCGCCGCCGATGCCTCCCTGGCCGCCGGCTCCACCCTGGGCGCCCGTGCCTCCCTGACCGCCGCTTCCGCCGCCCGCTTTTCCGGCAGAAACGTCGAAGGTGCATCCCACGGTCATGTCCCCGGACGCGGTGATCGCAAGGGGACGGTTCCCGCTGATCTGCGTGGTTACGCCCTGTTCTATGTACACGTCGGCGAAATCAAAAACAGCCACCCCATCCACCACCCTGCCCCGATAGAGATAACCAATCGGTGTAGCATCAACCAGCAGGGTAGGCGGTGTCGCTCCCGTGTCTATAATAATAATTTCGCCGTTCATGGCCACGAGATCTCTGAGGATCCCGTCGGACTCGTAAATGTCTTCCAGATTGGCCCATGCCGACAGACTGAAGCCCGCACTCAGCGTGATGCCCAGGGCCAGATACACAACTCCCCGCCACACTTTTGGATACATTGGATGCTCCCGTTCTTGATAAGAGATATCTGCCTTAACACTCCTTTATTATATCGTATCACGAAACGTTAAAAAATGCAATAAAAATCCATGGACAAATCAGGTATAGATGAATTTCCGTCCACCGAGGATGCAGCAGATCTGAATTACATAACAAAAATTGAAAAATTTTATAAGATCAGGATTGAGGAGGTTGGACAGTTTCAACGGTAGAGGTGGGACGCTCTGTGGATCCGGGATCAGTCGTTGATTCCGCGGATATCGCACCCCGTTCCTCGGGGCGTTTGAACAGTTCCTTCAGATCGTAGTGCACATAGGCCTGTTTAGCGGCATCCTGGCCGTTTTTCGCGTGTGCAACCCACATTTCCCGGTCGGTAACATTGCTCAGCACACCGTGCAGGTTCAGCCCTTCCATGGCGGTAGCCTTCAGGATATCCAGCGCAATCTTCTGATCAATGCGTCCGTAATTTTCCTGGACGCGGGTGGCAATGCCTTTGTACCGGTGGTCGTAAGAATTGGACCCATAGGGCAGTCCCGGCGCGTTCGCGCAGTCCTGCAGGGAACGGATCGTGGGGTCCATGGCTTCATCGGACCGGAGGACGCAGTCCTCAATACGGATGGCGTATTCAACGGTTTCTTTGGGGTCATTCGGCCCAAAAACAGCCAGATGCCGTGCTGTGGTTTCATAGACCCGGGCATCCCGGGCATCCCCGTCAGCCACGACATAGTTAAACCCGACGGTGTGCTGGACGTGGTGCATGAGGTGGTCCACCTGTTCCAAATCGGAACATTCTTCGAGCACCCGGCGCATAACGAACTCCAGCGGCAGGCCCGAAAGTCGTTTGTCCCGGTTAATCGCGCCTATCTGTCCGATGGCGATTCCTTCCATGTTCATCCCGCTGAGTACTCCGATCAGCCCGGCATATCCCGCGGAAGCGAAGGGATGTAAACCGCCTTCGGGTTCGTACAGCGCCAGAATAGCCGTATCTTCCAACCCCGCGGAGGTGATCCAGTCAAAATTCCGGCCGTGGTACAGTTTGCCGTCTGCGGTGGCCTTGCCCCATACGGCAAAACAGCTGCAGCCGCGCTCCGTAATGACGGATACAACATGTCCCCTGCGCAGGACCTTGAGATCCACTCCGGAACCGTCCGCCAAGCCTTCCAGTTCCCGTTTGAACCGATCGGGAATGTGGGGACTGCACAGGGCCCAGGTGATGTCCAGAATCAGGTTGGCGGCAAATTTCGGGAGGCCCATTTCCCGCTTGGCGGCTTCAAGAAGCCCGTCAAACCGGGCCAGCGTCAGCAATACTTTATCTTTTACGAGCACACCCCGCTGGTAGCCCATTTCATAAGGACTGCCTTTGAGGTGCAATACGGTCGTGCTATCGATTTGTTCCACATATCCCTTCGCGTGAGGATCCACGGATTCCCGAGGTCCCCTTCCCGGATTCAGCCAGAGGTAAAAACCGCATCCGACAACCAGAATCACACCGAGTAATATGGCGAAGATTCGCGTGAGTTTTTTTGCCATGTTAAGCCCTTTTTTTGCGGCGACATTGGTCTTGGGAGGATCTGTTTAATAGACAAAATTTGAAGACGGATTGTTTCACCCGCGGTCTGATGTATTATAGAACACGGCTGGCCATGATGGCTGATTTATGGGCCAGACGTGTGAATGAAAAATTGTTTCGGCGCAAAAAGTCGAATTCAAACATGTGAATTGTGTGATGAGAGAAAGGGATTCGTATGTGGAAAAAGAAAGTAAGCCGGCGGATGTTTCTCAGCCAGACCGCGGCTCTTGGAAGCGCGACCGCGCTGGGCTGGGCCGAAACCGGAAACCAGGCGGCTGAACCCGTATTAACCGCGACATCCGTACGGACACTGGGCAAGACCGGTCTGGCCACTACCGCTTTGGGAATAGGTACAGGTACCAAGGCCTGGAATAAAAGCAGCGCGCAAAACCGCCAGGGCCGGGATGAGTTTCTTAAGACATTACGGACCGCGCTGGACGCAGGCATCCGTTACATCGATATGGCGGACATGTACGGGGCTCACGAATATGTCCGGGATGCCGTCCGGGAAGCTGGTGTGGATCGGAAACAGTTGCTGTACCTGACCAAAACGACGGCGAAAGACGCACCGACGCTCCAGGCGGATCTGGACCGGTTTCGGCAGGAACTGGATACGGATTATTTGGATATTGTGCTGCTGCACTGCATGACCGAACCCGACTGGTCGGACAAAATGAAAGCCTGCATGGACGTGCTGTCCGACGCCAAGTCTCGGGGCTTGGTGCGCGCCCACGGGGTATCATGCCACTCCATTGACGCCTTGCGGCAGGCCGCCGTGAACGACTGGGTGGAAATCATGCTGAGCCGCATCAATCCTTTCGGGCTGATCATGGATGACGCGCCTGATACGGTAGTTCAGGTGCTCCGGTCTGCCCGGGAATCGGGCAAGGGCATGCTGGGCATGAAGATCTGCGCGGAAGGGAAACGGGTGGCCGAAATGGAAAAATCCATTTCATGGGTTTTGCAGCAGGGGTGTATTGATGCCATGACCATCGGAATGGTGAAAGCTTCCGAAGTGCCGGATACCATCCAACGGTTCAATGCTGCCGCTGCCCAGGCCGCTTCTTCATGACGCTACCGGCTTCGTGGGTCTGATACGTTTTGGGCTACAGCCCCTGTTCCATGGCTTTGCGTTCGTTTTCGATGCGGTCCGCGTTAATCCATTCCACCCCCTTTTCGCGCCAGAAATCCATGGCGCTTTTAGCCTTTTGGCTTGGATTGCGCAGGTCTACTACCGTGGGGGAAACGAAAATTAACAGGGAGCGGAGCTCGGCGTCGCTTTTTCTGGACCGGAAGGGGATTCCAATCAGGGGGATCTGCCCAAGTACCGGAACCATTTTTTCAGAATTCCGCACCACGCGGCTGCTCAGTCCGCCGATGACCAGTGTTGCTCCGTCCGGGACAAAGACATTGCCGGCCTGGGACCGGGTGGAAAATACCGGAAGATCGACACCGCGCAAATTTTCCACCCGGCTGACATCCGATACCTCAACCTGTGTCAGGGTAAGCTGTATGGTATTGTTGGGCAGGATGGTGGGCGTGAAATCCAGATTTACCCCGATATCCCGCCATACGACCTGCAACTGCGCGGGGTAGGGCGGCTTGACCGTGGCATCCTGAAAAGGAACCTGGCCGCCGGCTTTGATGACGGCCTTCTGGCCATTTGCGACCATGAGCTCCGGTTTGGAAATCAGGTCCGCGTCCGACTTGCGCTCTACTGCCTGCAGTATGCCGTCAATGGTTCCCGCTCCCGCGTCAATAATGCTGAAAGAAAGCCCCGCTCCTGTATATGACTGTACGTTATCGGCCAGGTTGTTGTTCAGGTCAGGACGGAGTGGCGGCCCAAAAACCTGTTGATTGGGCGCTGGGACAGTAACGATACCAAAGCGGTCCGAAGACAGAAAAGATGTCCGCGCTTCCTGCAGGGAGCCTGTCTGTTCCTCTTTTCCCCGAACAAAGCGCTTAAAACTCAGCTCACTGCCCAACTCCCGGACCCCCCGGTCATTGGTTTCGCTGATCCAAACCTTGACCAGTACCTGGCGTATGTCTTCCAGAGGTGGGGGAGGTGGAGGTGCCGGCTGGGCATCCGGTGCCGGCGCGGGAGGCGGAGGCGCCGACTGAGCTTCGGGTGCCGGAGCGGGTGGGGGAGGTGGCGCATCCTGTGTTCTGCCGGACGGCATCGCGAACAGGACACTTCCCGCCAGGATGAACAGTATTGCGTGTATGCGTAAAAACCGACTCATTTTGTCGAGGGTCCCAGTTCGTCGATTACGTTTGGCGTTGTCTTATTCCGGTCGCGTAACGGTTCCGTCAGAGTGTCTGTGGCCCCCGTAAGGTCTTCCAGGACTCCCATGATTATATCGGTAGCAGACTTTTGTTTTGAGGGCGCTTTCGTATTGTCTTCTGTTTCACCGGCTTCCCCGGAAGATTCATCAAACAGCCCGAATTCGTCCGCCACCACATTGGATTTTCTCCAGACGTCCGTGCGGATCATAAACACCAGTTCCCTTCGGGATTCCGCCCGGCTGGAATTCCCCAGAAGAGAAGAGAGAGGCAATTGTGTGTCGTTTGCGCCGGGAAGGGCCTTATTGATCGCGTTTGCCGCCAGCTCTTCCGTCTGAAATACGCCCGGCACAGACGAAACACTTTTGGATTTGGTATTTCGGTAGAGTCCGCCCAGAATCATGACCTGGCCGTTCCGTACCCATACGGTGGTGTCCACGCTTCGGGAGACGAATTCCGGCACACTGATGGCCATGGTATTGCGGGTAAGTGTGTTGGTCTGACCGGCTTTTTCATCCAGGGCAACAGTAATGCGCTGCCCTTCTTCATTAATGACCGCAGTAAGATGAAGCAGCACGTAAATGTCATCGGTGGTAACGGGATTCTGGTCATCATCGACCATTTTCAGGGCTTGAACGTCCAGCTGCACGCCGGTGGGACGGAACGCTGTGGTCTGTACCGCGGAAGCGCCGACCACGATTGTGTTTTCGTACGGCACGTCCTGGGATGTTTTAATGGTTGTGGGGGTGGGGGATCCAACCGGAACCATGACTTTAGGCTGGGACAGAATAAACGCCCGGTTCTGATCTACCAGCGCCTGGAGTACCAGTTCAATATCCCCGTAAATGGTGGAGAGCCGGTCGAAAAAGAGTGTAAGGCCGCTGGTGGTGGAATTGGGAAAAGCTAGAGATGCCGCCGTAATCGCGCCGTTTCCGCTGGATATCCGGCCGTAGGGCCGCGGTTCATTGCGCTGTTTGAAGTAAGCGCTCAATCCCCGTTCTGAATCCTTGGTGGATTGGAATTCGATAATCTTAACCGATACATTGACCTGGGGGAGTTCGCCGGGCGCCTGCGCAAAGGCGTCAATACCTGCCCCAAACACTACAGCCAGAGTGAGAAAAACTGTGGTACAGGGCAAGATTTTTATCTGGATCGTTTTCGTGAACATACCCTAATAATGCCTGTTTATCGGCGGAAGGTTCCAATGCACTCGTGCCGGGTGATGTTGTTGATGTCGTCGAATCGTGAGAACTGAACGCTGAAAGCCCGTGTTTCACCCGGCGCCAGGTTTCCTATAGCGATGGTCTGGGTATCGTATACCAATTGCCCAAAGCCGTAGATAGTAACCGTAATTTTTACGTCTTCCAGGACCTTTTCTCCCTGATTTACCGCCTTCCCCGTAACGTTGTAGTACCGTTCCCGGGCAGACTGGCTCCAGTTTTCAAACCGGCCGCTTCGGAAAGAGGCAATATTGTAAAGCACCAGCGGATTTTGCTGTCGGCGAATTTTTTCGGATTCCTCCGGAGAAAGCACGCGGTACGAGCCGTCCGGTTCTTTTGTGACCCGGGTTCGGACCACCGTGTCGTTAAGCAGGTAGGGCCATCGGTCCAGCAATATGGAATATTCCCTGCCGGCTTCGTCGTACAATCCCCCGTGCCAGAGCATTTCCGCCAAGGCCAGGCGGACGGCCATGTCATCCGGATTTTTTTCCACCATTTGTTTCTGGTTTTCGATTTCTTTTGCCAGGTCAGACGGTATGGTTCCGGATTGAGGGGTATCCTGCCGCATGCGTTTCAGCGTACTTTTCACTTCCTCCGCGAAAGGCCCATCGGGCTCCATTTCCAGGTATTTTTCAAAAGCGTTGCAGGCGTCGGAATATCCCCCGATCCGGTAATAGCATACGCCGAGCAGGTAATAAACTTTTGTTATTCCCGGCATGGTGGGATACTGATGGGCAAACTGTTCGAGACGTGGAATTACCATCGAATACTCACCGGCTCTGACCCGGCTTTCCGCCTGGGTCAGCGCGCGGTTGAATGCGGTTTCATCCATGGTTCTGGTTTCGGCGACCGGTCCGCCGCCCAGCGGACTTAAATAGGCGCGGTCCTCATCTCCTATGCCCGCGCACCCTGATATGG
>JAKOTZ010000181.1 GCA_029776995.1 Candidatus Hydrogenedentota bacterium | reverse complement strand
TGATGTGCAGATGGCTTTTATCAGCAATACCTGTGACGACCGGCGCCCTGATATGGAGATACTGCGGCAGCGCGGCATTCCTTATGGACTAATCGGGTTCCACGAAGACTTCTCATTGTACTACCCTGCCTGCACAGGGTTTGGGGAATACACGGCCGCGATGTTGAAGAAACAGGACGTGAACAATTATCTGCCAAATATAGAGGACCTGTGGTTAAACCCGAATGTAGTCCTAAGTTTTGCGGCTCCGGTGCCCCAGAACGTGATATTCAACCTGGACGTAATGCGACATGCCCTATTCTGTCAAGCCGCGTCTGATACGGAAGCGGCTACCCTGAGGAGGGACTGTCCGGAGGCCCGGGTGGAAGTGGTGTACTGGGATATTCCGCTGCTGCGCGATACGGAAGGTGGCAATGAAGATTTCCTGAAATTGACCGGCTTGACTTCAGGGGAATACCTGTTGCAGGTGGGGCGAATCGAGACCCGTAAAAACCAGCTGGCCACTGTACTGGCCACGCGAAACATAGACGTCCCGCTGGTTTTGGTCGCCACCCGGGGATATCAGCCCTGGTATGAGTTGCTGGTGATCAATGCGGCCGCCAAATATCGTCGGGGCCAAACCATCATAGTGAGCCAGGAACATCCATCCCAGAAGATCAGCCACAATGTCCGCATCATTCAGATGCCTGAAGGAGAACGTCTGCCGGAGTCCTGCCTGGCGGGAGCGTATCGACATTGCGGGCTTCACATCCACCCGGCGTTCTATGAAGCCCCCGGCTATACCTATCTGGAAGCGGCCGCTGCCGGCGTGGCCACGGCAGCCTCCGCATGGGGGGCGCTGCAGGATTACTGCCGGTTCAAATCAGGGGATGCCACGATGGGCGGTCGGTTCGAATATGTTCTCCCCCATCACCTTGCGGCAATAGAGGCAGCAGTGCAACGCAATTTCGGGCGCCGCTTCGAGCCGCCGGCGAGCCACCCTATATTCCGAAGAACTACGGAAGATGTCGGCAAAGACACCCTCCAGATCCTGGAACGCTATCTAAGCGATCTGAAACTATCCTGACTTTCCGCCAGCATCTTTTTTCAACAAAGTGAAGTCAGGATTCCATTTTAACCGTCTGTATTACCGGCTCAGGCCAGGAAGATTGGGCGGGGGCGGCAAATTTTTAGGCACAGAGGGTTCCAGTCCCGGTACTGCAGCAGGCGCGGCCGGCGCAGCGGCAGGCGCAGCTGGTGCCGCAGGTGCAGCCGGCGCCGCGGCGGGCGCAGCTTCGGGAGCCGCTCCACCGGGGCGCGCGCCGGCAGCATTCTGCTCGGCCATAGCCTGCTCAAAACGCACTTTGGCGACATTTGCTTCTTCGACTTTTCGCTTGGCGAGATCAATCAATTTATTTTTATCATCCCGGACTGCCTGACTTACTTCGTCTTCCGGAATTACTCCGACGATGGTGTTTACCCGGTTATAGGCATTAATGGCTTCGTCAAACCGGTTGGCGTCTTTGGCGCGGTCGCCTTCGTCGATGGCCTGGCTGGCCATATCCAGTACTTCATTGATCACATCCTGGATTGATTTCTGAAGCCGACGCACGCTTTCTTTGGCCGTGTTGGACTGCTCTTTAAATTCGTCGTCCACAGCTTCAAAGAAACCGATGGCCTGTCGATACGTGCGGATCGCGTTGGCATAGTCTTTGCGATCCCGGTAACTGTCGGCTTCCGCCCGCACTTTCTCGCCTGTAGCTATGATATTAATAGTCATCTCAAGGCGTTCATTACGCTCCTGGATAGCCACATTGGTTTCCTGGATTTTTCTTGCCACCAGTTCATTGGTCCGGTCGTAATCTATAACCCTTTCAAAGGCGTTCAGGGCGCTTTGCAGATCCGTATCCTCCGCGCCGGGTTTGGATGCCTTGTCCAGGTAGAAATTCCCCTCGTTAATATAGTGCTGGGCAATCTTTTTGCCTATACGTACCCGGTCCGCGCCGGCCACCGTATAGGCCTTTTCCCATTCCGCGAGCCCCCGCTGTTTAGATTCTGTGGAACCGAAGTTGTAAAACAGGTCACCTAATTTTTCATAGGCGTCCGCCATCTGCGGATTTACTTTTTCGAAGTTTCGATATACCTCCTGTGCCTGCCCAAAATTCTGTTTGGTGTTCAGCAGATAGGCGATCTCGTTGACAAAATACCAGGTCAATAGTTGTTTGGACGGCTTATTCAATCCGAGCGCCGATACTTCCGCGCGCAGAACGGTATCCCAGGCATCAGCCACGGACTCAACGGCCCTGCCAAAATAAGTTGGGGCGGCCTGCCTGAGAAATCCGCTGTATCCGATGCCGCTCCGATAGTCGTTTTTGATCAGCCGCGCGTCTTCCGCATTGAACTGGCGGCGTTTTCCGAAATAGTTGAACGCGTCACTGATGAACTCGCGCCGGGCCTGGGTAGATGTAAATTTAAAAGAATCCAGATTGGCGTCGATATCCCGGAACATCTGTTCGGCTACCTGTTTGTCTTCCGGGGACCAGCAGAATCCCAGCGGTACCACGGCATCGGCAACCAGGGCCGCAAGCACCCCCAAACGGTAAGCATAATAGGATGTCGGGCCGTAATTTCTGACCTCACGCAACAGCACAATTTCAGCGCCTACCGCCTGGATCAGTTCATTTTCATTAGCCATGGGGTAGGCGTCCTGAAGGATTTTCCAGCCGGCCGCGGCTCCCTGAATGACGTCCCGTTCGAAGTTGGGTCCCGCCACGCCGCCAGGACGGAATGTGTTGGGGTAATCGTTTTTAAGCATCTGCAGGCCCATACCCGCAATCGCCTGCATGGCCCGCGAATTCCAGGCCAACGCGCTTTGACCCGTTAACAGCAGCACCAGCGCGGGTATCACTGCCAGACAGAACAAACTGTTTCTTTTTGATGCCCGTTTCATGGCAAGTCCCCGTATTGCGCGCCCTTCCGGACGCCCGGTTTCCGTTTTTCCGCCAGACTAAGGAAAAAACGCCACATATTTATTGCCTTTATAACGTTAAAGTTAGCATACCCCCTCGGGATCTGTCAATAAATTTCCTTGATTCCGGCTAAAATAACTGCTCCAGCGCGGAGCCGTCATAACCGAATATTTCGCTGCCCCAGGAAATGCCTGTGGGATATGGCCGTTCCGGAGAGAGCATGGCCCTTTTTAATGCCGCATCCTGGCGTAAAAGCGACTGGTTGAGCCCATATACCATCAGAGGGGCGGTATCCCCGCCCATGGACAAGAGATCCGCCATCTGCAGCAGAATGGCCATTGGTCCATCCCTTCCCTGCTGCTGGTACGCGGCGGCCGCTGTAAACAGGGAATCGCACCCTCCGGTCCAGGCCACAGCGAGCGCAGGAAACAGATCATCCGGATCGCCGGACCACCCCAGAGAACCCAGAAAGGGAAAAAGTCCATTGTCCACGTTTCTGGACAGCGTCAGCAAAGCGTCCCGCCGAAAACGGATATGTGGACGCCGCTGAAATTCACGGAACTGGATTGTTCGCGCGCACTCCCGGACACAAGCCGCCACCTGTTCGGGCTGTGGCGGCAGGACAATGCCCGGCCACAGTTCCCGTGGGGGGCGTGTTGCGTCCGGTGGAAGCCAGGGGATCATCAGCGCGGCAGCCGGTTCGTTCATGCCGCCGGCGGCATAAACCGGGTAACGAATGGACGGATCAGGAGCTTGGCCGAGGAATACAGCGCATATGCCGAATTTTCCCGGTCGCCATGCCCGCAGGATATCCAGCACAGTATCCCATTGTTCCTGTTGAAGGCGCCCGCCGTCAAAAACCCAGGATCCTGCGGCTTTAAGCATGCGTTTTTCCGATGGGGAGAGGATCAGCCATTCAGCCACATTTTCGGCCGGTGCGTAGGCCCAAAAAACAATTCCAGCCTGCATTGTGGAGGCAGTGAGAACGGCTTTCTGCCGGGCATTTCCACCGGCAGGACCTGTCAGGCCATACGGAGCAGGTTGAACCGGGGGGATGGTCCTCGTATCCGCCTGCGATGCGGGTAGTGATGGTGCAGCCGGCGAGGGTGATTGCGTGTCCGCTGCTGTTGGCATTACGGTATTCAGCCACGCGCGTTCAGGATCGAGGGGACCTCGTGACAGCACACTGCCAATGCCCCGGCCGATGTCCGATACCGCGGTGTCGCCCGACAAGTGTAACAGCCAGGCGATGGTCGCATTCCAGGATGACCAGTCGGGAGGCTGGCTGTCCAAAGAATTTCGGAGGACACCGGCGGCAATGGCACCCACCGCGCGCGCGGCGACAGGGTCTCTCCCTGACGCGACGGTTACCGCCTGGGTCAGAGCAAGCCAGACCCCCTCCTGGATTGCCATTCCCTGTTCACGCAGGGCATATCCAAGGGATGCCCAGGAATCCGGGCTATAAGAGGAACTGCCGAGCATTCTTGAAATCCGTGTTAATTCGGGCGTTTCCAGAAAACTGTTGGATGCCCATGACAGGATGCTTAACAGTTCATCCCGCGCGGTCTGGTCCAGTTGGGCGGAAGAATCCGTAATGGATGGGGTTTCCGGGGCCGGCGTGCCTCCGGGGGCCGATGTGCTACTGCCAAAACCCGCCGGCGGAATTACCTGACGATTGTTCTGCATTTTTTCGTCCTGGACGGATGAACCTTCCGGAGCGGTACCCATTTCAGCCGGGGTAGCGGGCTGGGATGGTTTCCCGGGGATTACAGCCTGTTCAGGACCCGCAGCGGCTGTACAGGGGTAGATGACCACTCCAAGCAATCCAGTCAGCAAGAACAGCAATCCACCGATGGCGTTTTTCCTTTTTTGCATAAAATTAAGGTTTCCTTCCCAGACAGGCGCCGCATTATTCGCGATCGGTGTTCATCCGCAAGTGACGGTGTGTTTCGGTTTTGTCCTTCACTTCTTCATTCGCGTCAAGCAATTCCTGGGCGGTTTCCACTACTGCGACCCGGATGCGGTCAACCACGGCGTTTTTCTCCAGGCTGATTTCGAAGGGAAAACCTTCCGCGGCCATCCGGCGCAACAATTCATGGACATCGGCGCACCAACGGGTTTCCTGTCGCATGAAAAGCGCCTGTTCGCTTGCGCTGAGAGGCGTATCAGGTGACTCTCCCGGCCCCCGGACGTGCTCAACCTCAAAATTCAGCCGCAGGTGACGGTCGATCCCCACCCGCAGCTGTTCGCCTCCGGGAATGGAAAAGACGGCCACATGCTGAGTCGCCCCCGCGGAGGGCAAATGCGGAAGAGGCGTTTCACAGGCGTATCCCATCTCACGGAGATTCCGCTGCATGGATTCAGCCAGTCCCGCGTATTGATGCTCCATTACGGTGGCGGTTTCAACTGCCAGGCGCAACGCTTTGATACGCTCCTGGACTAATTCCAGTGAACCTGGTTTAGCTTCGCCTGCCTCCAGCAGCGTCGTCAGGCTGGTTTTCAGCGAACGGATTTCAGTTCGGTGGCGGTCTTCCAGAGCACTCAACTGTTCAGCCAGCGCCTCCAGGTACAGCAGTTCGTCCAGGACCTGTTCAACGTTGGCAGCGAAGATTTCGAAAGCCTCCCGGCGGCGCGTGGTTTCCTTTCGCGCCTCACGGATGGATTCATCCACGGCCAGGCTGAAGCTGCGGATTTCGTCATAATCCGGCGGAACCTGCTGTTCGGCCCGTTTTTTCATGGTTTCGGCCTGATCCAGGAGCGTCTGGACAACCGCTTCAGGAACACTGGACGTTTCTGTTTTCAAGTGGTTTAGGAAAGACATAATTTCCGCAAGCGCCTCTTTTGCGCCCCAGCCCGGAGGCGGACCGTTGACCGATAAATCCAGCCATGCGGGACGGTCTCCCCTGCTTTTTTCTGTATCGCGGAAATCCAGTACGGCGGAGGCTGAACCCAGTGTAACCGCGGCCAGCTGGCGCTCCATGCTCACCACCATAGCTTCAGCATTGGCTTCGTCAGTCCGCGATGCCATCACCTTTTCCCGAAGGCGATTCCAGGCTTCCACGTCCCGTTTTCGTTTTTCCGCTTCGGCTTTGGCGGCCCGCGCGCATTCTTCCAGGGCTTTGGAGACAGAGACGGCCAGGAAGGCCGCTAGACCCGTGGCGGCAAGCCCTCCTCCCACGGCCATTAACGCCTGCGGGGTGATTACGCTTACAGGCGTGGCGACTACCGTTGAACTCATGGCTTCGCTTTCCCGGTCAGCATTCAGGTACGTTAATAATTTACCGCAAACAGTTTGGAAGTGGTTACTTTACGCCAAAAAAAGAAAATCAGTTCCTTCGCGGTAGCCGCGCGGCACAAGCCAGTCCCGGATTTCTTCCCGGGCTCCCGGAGCACCGACGGTAACCGCGATCCAACACAATCCCGGCGGCGGCAGATCTGACGGATCAATGACCCGGAAACCGTGTATGATCCGCCCAATTTTCCTCGGGTTGATATCTACCACCGCAACCGGCCACAATCCGCCTTTTTTCGCTTCCGCTTGCCAGTCTTTCAGCCACAGCTTTCCGACTTCTCCGGCGCCCCACTGGTACAGTGGCGCGCTGGAGCGAGGCAGATAATGCCGCTTAATTTTTCGGAAGGCTTCCGGGGCATAACGCGGGTCGGTCTGGGATAACCGTTGCGGACGGTGGCGCCACTCGAAGAGTACGGCATCCGGCTTGGCCATCCGTCCTCCGGCCTGCCATATTCTCAGCAGGAGGTCGTAATCTTCAGGCCATGGGGTATCACGGTAACCGCCCGCAGATTCGTACCAGGCGCGGGGCATCATGAAGGTCGGGTGAGCGATCGGGCATTCCACGAAACATTCCCGGGCATGGTCTTCCGGCGTGACCAGGCTGTTCAGCCAGGCCTCATATCTTCGGTAACCGCAGGAAATGCCGTGACCAGTCAGGCGTACTTTCGTACCGCACAGGGCCAGGGTGGGAATCCGGTTAAACATTTCCAGCTGCGCTCCGAACCGATCAGGCAGGCTGATGTCGTCCGCGTCCATACGGGCCAGGAATTGTCCTGAAGCCATGCCGGCCGCCGTACTGAGGGCCGCCACGATTCCCCGCGGCGGCTGCCGTACAACTTTGACGCGCGGGTCGGCAGCCGCGCACGCCTGCAGTATCTCAGCGGAATCGTCCTGGGATCCGTCATCCACCGCAATCAGCTCCCAGAAAGGAAAATGCTGCCGCCAAAGAGAGTCCACCGCCTCTTTTACGGTGTCAGACGCGTCGCGCACGGGCATTAATACCGAAATGATCGGTTTTGGCGCGCTGGTTTTTCGATTTGTTCCGTGCATTCCAGCCGCGGTCAGGATTCCACGGGCATGCTGAACTGTGCCAGAAAGGGATAGATATTACCCGTAATAAACTTGCGAACCGCTCGGAAATTCTGAATGACTGCTTCGGGGGCATCCCAGGGGATCTGGCGTTTGCCAAAAATGCCCTTTACCTCCACAAAGATTTCGTTGTTGCTGTGGCGGAAGGATTCTATGCTGATATGCAGAACACCGTCATGTTCACTGGTTTCGGGAAGTACAAAACGCAGGCCGCCCGTAACCAGCGGACGCTGGAAATGGGGTTGGATCCGATCCGCCAGGCCGCAAACCCGTTCCAGCAGAAAAACCCTGGCGTCTTCATGGGCGCCCAGGGAAAAGGTCGAGCGAATAGTCGCCGCGTTCACGAGCATGGGACCGGCCTTCCGCATTTCTCCGACCTTCGGCAGGATGACACGGAGTTTCTCTTCGAAAGTGCTGAGCGGGATGTCGCACCACTCCTCCACCAGCAGCAGCCGGTCCGGAAAAAACAGGGCTGCCGATTCCGCCCGGCCCCGCCTGGAATACAGCCGGATCATGGCCGGATTTGACGCGTCAATGCTGTCATAGGCGGCGCGGGTCCCGGAAAGATTCACGTATATCTGCTGACAGACCTGCCGGTTGAGCGGAACAGGAATGTGAACCAGCTCTGCGCTCATGTGGATGATGCAGTCTTCGGATTGAATAGCCATTACGTTATTCCCGATATGAGAACACCAGATATGACCAGTATAAAATACAATCTGTATCCGCGGAAAATGCGCTATTAGGAAGGAACATCTGATGAAAAGAAGAAAGTTTCGCGGCGGGTTGGGATTGCTGCTGTGCGGACTGCTGGCAGCCGTAGCTGTTCTGCTGACGGATGCGGCAGCGGCAACGCCGGAAAGTCCCTCAACTGCCGGCGGCCAACTGGTCCGATTTGACCTGCGGCGTTGCCTGGATGAACTGCCGGCGGATGATGTGCTGCGGTACGATGCCATGTACCTGGTCAGCGCCCTCCAGGGGCTGGTCAACCGGGATGCGCCAAGACTCTTTACCCGATACCTGTATGATGTGGACGATTTCTGGTTTGATTACGCCCGGGAGGTCTGGCTTACATCTTCCCAGGTGGAAGAGATGCATTCGCTGCCGGACCTGCTCAGGCGCTTTTCCCCATATGTTCAGGGACTGGTTTTGTGGGATCCGAACGTTCCGGCCACATCCAATCTGGCGGCAACCATCTGTGGTGTGGAGGGGTGGCTGCCCGCGCGCGCCGGCAGTCCGCTGTTTTCCCTGGAGTCCCTTCAGGGACTTTGGCCTGATGTCAAAGTGGATTTGCGGGGGAAATTCACCGGGGCCGTAACAGGGTCTGCCAAGTGCGATGCGTACGTCTGGGCGCGTGACCATTACCTGAGCGCCGGGAAATGCCATCCGTCTCTGATGGCCTATATGGTGGACGCGTTTACCCAGCGTCCGGGAGAACCGGGCGTGCGTTATCCTTCACTGGATAACAGCACGCTGGCCAACCGGGACTATTACATTGCCGAAAAAGCTTTTTTCATGGATTTGAACGTTTGGCCGGATGAAACACCGGTGGATGATCCCGGCCAGCGTCCCGGTCTGGACCGCGAAATCCTGTGTTCGATTCTTAAAGCGCAGTATGAACGCAATGAAGGAAAGTGCTTTACCACAGTGGGCGGGTTTATCCCGTGGGACCAGAAATACACCAATCACGGACTGGAAGACCGCAGCAAGCACGAACCGGTTCCGGGACTGTACAAGCAGCTGGGAATCAGCGGTGAGGGGCGGGCATTCGGCAATCACGATCCGGTTCCCACAGAGTGGGAATACGCGGCGATCCTTTCAGCGCATAACGCGGTCATGGACGCGGACGCGCTGGGACTGGTCTACATGGGCAATGCCTCGGCCTGGCGGCATTTCCCGCTGCGGGAACGGTATGAGCAGAATCCGCCTCCCCCGCTTCCGGATCTGGAACAAAAAACGTACGTGCTGATTTACATGGGGGACTACGACTCGGCCGCCTGGCTGCAGCGCCATGTGCCGGCATTTTTCAGAGACCCTGCCCGCGGCCGCGTTCCCATCGGCTGGGCGTTTAATCCCAATCTGGCGGATCGGGCGCCGATCGTATTTGATTACGTGTACCGCCATAAATCCGCTTTGGACTGGTTTATCGCGGGAGACAGCGGCGCGGGGTACCTGAATCCCAATCTTCTGGTCGGTGACCGGCTGGGGAGTGGCCTGCCGGACGCGCTGGACCTTTGGGTAGCCCACAACACCCGCTATTACCAGCGGTTTGGATATACCATAACCGGCTTCGTGATTAACGGATTTCACGGGAAAATGCCGCTGCGAATCCAGGAGGCCTACAGCCGCTTCTCCCCGGACGGTGTCGGTATGCAACTTGGGTTTGACCAGCCGCTGGTCAATGGAACGCCATTTCTCAGGCATACGCGGGACATTTATCCCCAGGCGGAACGTCCTGAAGCGGCCGCGGATGAGATGCGTCAGTTCCTCAAAGGGGAAAAGCCCCGATTCGTGATCTACCGGTGGATTCTGCAGAGCCCTACCATGCTGGAGACTGTCTCCCGGCTGTGCCGGGAACGTCATCCGGAGGAAAATTGGGAGTTCTGTGACCCTTACACGTTTTTTGGACTTTACAGGAAATACCTGGAATCGGGAGGCGTTCCCATGCGCCAGTGAAAGCGCGGCTCCCGGCCCCTATGGGCAGGCCGATGATGCCGGCGTTCCCATGCGCCAGTGAAAGCGCGACCGTCTTCCGCTCAGGGATAGTAGATGAGGCCTTTGTCGTCACCCGTTGGTGTTTCTTTGCGCGGAACCCGGGTTACCTGAAGGGATTCCGGTCGCGCAATAATTTTACGGTGCTTAAACCCTTTGTAGGTATGGGAAATTTTTATGGCTGGTGAAACGTCCGTATCGGTCCGAGTGGCGGTGGTAACCGGTGGTGGAAGGGGGATCGGCCGCGCCTGTGCTCTGGCGCTGGCGCGCGAAGGTTTTGATATCGCGCTGTGCTCCCGTTCGCGTGACGAAGCCTGCCAGGCTGCATCGGACATCGGGCGTGAAACCGGCCGGCGCGCGGTGTGGGAGCGGGTGGATGTCGGGAACCCGGAACAGGTTGACGCGTTCGCGGAGCGGGTACGCGAGACGCTGGGGCCGGTGGAACTGCTGGTGAACAATGCCGGCATTGCCCGTTTCGCGCCGTTTTTGGAGCTGTCGAGAGAAATCTGGAAACAAACCCTTGAGGTTAATCTGCTGGGGGCGGTGTATTGCTGCCAGGCCTTTGTGCCGCAGATGATTGAACGGGGGCATGGCCGAATCATCAACATAGCCAGCGTGACCGGCCTGAAGGCAATCCCTCGGCAAAGCGCCTATACGGTTTCGAAACACGGACTGATCGGACTTACCCGGTCTCTCGCGCTGGAACTTCGGGATTACGGCATTGCGGTGCACGCGGTTTGTCCGGGCGGAGTAGTAACACGGATGTCAGAAGAAGCGATGCCGGATCGGGATAAATCCGGGTGGCCGCAACCGGAAGACGTCGCCCAGGCGGTGGTGTACCTGGCGGGCCTGAGTCCCAGGGTCGCGCTGGATATTCTGGTGCTGCGCCGTTTTGGCAGTGAGCCGCTGGGATAAAAATCTATGTGGGAGCCGGGGAACGATTCAGGAGAGACTCAATTACCGCGAATTGGAAGCCTCTCCTTTGGGGGGGATAATGTCCTGACCGGCATTCTGGACCGTCGGGTATATGAGAACCAGGATACCGGGTTCATGGTCGCGCGGCTGCGTCCGGAAGCCGGCGGGGATCCGGTCATGGTTGTGGGAGACTTGGCGTCCGCGCAGCCGGGAGAGACGTTGAGGCTGACAGGCCAATGGGAAGACCATCCCCGTTTTGGCCGGCAGTTTCGGGTGGAGTCCTTTGAGGTGCTAGTCCCCACCACAGAAGAGGGCTTGCGGGAGTACCTGGCCTCCGGCCTGTTCAGCGGCATCGGGAAAGAATACGCGGACCGTATTGTGAAAACTTTCGGGCGGGATGCGCTGCGGATTATTGAGGAGTCGCCGGAATTGCTCCGGAAAGTTCCGGGGATCGGGCCCAAACGGGCAAAACAGATCCGGGACAGTTTTCTCGCGCAGCAGAACCGGCGGTCTGAACTCCTGTTCCTGTTCCGAATGGGAATCGGCCATGCCCTGGCCCGACGCCTTCTGAAGCACTATGGTTCCGCGACGGTCCGGGTTATCCAGGAAAATCCCTACCGGCTGGCGCGCGAGGTGGATGGAGTGGGTTATCTCACGGCGGATCGTATCGCGAGAAGCCTGGGCATTGCTGCCGATGCGCCGCAACGGCTGCAGGGCGCGCTGCTGTACGCCCTTCAGCTGGCCGCTGAAGACGGCCACCTTTTTCTGCCGGAGGATGCGCTACTCGCGGAGACCGAAGAGATATGCGGGCAGGCTAAAGAAAAGATCCAATGTGTCCTCAGGCAGTGCTTCGAGGAAGGGACTATTCTGAACGAGGGCGGCGCCTGTTATTTGCCAGAATTGCATGAGGCGGAGGTTGACTGCGCGGAAAAGATGTATCGGTTGCTGAAAGAGCCGAAAACACTGCCTGAAATCCACGTTGAGAACGCGTTGAAATGGGCGGAGCGCGCGGTAGGCGCTGCCTATTCACCGGAGCAGCGCGAAGCGTTTAAGTTGGGGCTGATCTCCCCCGCTCTGATCATTACGGGTGGTCCCGGGACCGGAAAAACGACGCTGCTTAAAGGGCTTCTGGCCGCGATGGAAAAGAAAGGCGTCAGTTTCTTGCTGGCTTCTCCAACCGGCCGGGCCGCGCGGCGCATGGAAGAAGCCACGGGTTATCCCGCGCGTACGGTGCACCGCCTCCTGGAATACAGTCCAATCCGGAGAGAATTTACCCGCAACGAGTCAAATCCGCTTGCGGCCGATGTAATGGTTGTCGACGAGGCGTCCATGCTGGATGTAATGCTGTTCCGGTCTTTGCTGCGCGCGCTGCCCGCGGCCAGCCGTCTGATTCTGGTGGGAGATGTGGACCAGCTTCCTTCCGTAGGCCCCGGTAATGTCCTGGGGGATCTGCTGAATTCCGGGGTGATTCCCGCCGTTCATTTGAAGACTGTCTTCCGGCAGGCGGAAGAAAGTGGTATCATCCGAGCCGCGCACGCGATTAATCAGGGGCGTATGCCTGTTTTCAACAGCATCGACTGCGTGCTGATAGAACGGCCAGACCCTGAGGACGCCGTAAAAACGGTCGTCGAGGTGGTTACCCGGAGGCTGCCCAGACGGTTCGGGTTTGATCCGGTCCGGGATATTCAGGTGCTGGCCCCCGTTAAACGGGGGGCATGCGGCGTTGACCGGCTGAACGAAGCGCTGGGGTACGCACTGGGCCGTGAGAAAAGCGATCCAGCGGGCATATCTTCCGGATTTAGGCCTGGGGACAAAGTCATGCAGATTCGCAATGACTACAACCGGGACGTCTGCAACGGAGACATCGGCGTGGTGCGGACGGTTGACGCGGAGACGGGCGAGATTGAAGTGGTTTTCGAAGACGGCCGGGTGGCGCTTTATGACCCGGAAAGCATCCATGAATTAACTCCTGCCTGGTGCGTCACCGTGCACAAATCCCAGGGAAGCGAATACCCCGTTGTCGTGCTGGTCCTTCTGCCCGCCCATTACCTGATGCTGCAGCGGAACGTGCTGTATACGGCGCTGACCCGCGCGGGGCGGATGGCTGTCGTAATCGGCACACGCAAAGCTGTTGCGCAGGCGGTTCGGTCTGCCAGGTCCACCACCCGCAATACCCTGCTGGCTGAACGGATCAGAGAAATATACAAAAAATAATATTTTCTATTGTTCTCCGAGCGTTCTTATAGAAAATCTGTACGATTATCCCTTGCGGGTTTATAATTAAATTAAGACACTACTGGTACCTAAACGCAGGGTCATTCAGCAAGGAGGAAATATATGTGGGCCGGTACGGGGCAATCCATCGTTCGGGGCGTGCTTCCGCTATTCCCTGTTGCGAATAAAAAATGCGACTTCCACAGGAAAGGCGGGCACCTCCGGGGTTCAATCGTCACAGTCCTTATGTTGGCAATATGCGCGGGAGGCGCGTCGCTTTTGACCGCCTGTGGCGGTCCCCGCGAGCCGGCAGCTGTTCCGGCACAACACACGGACCGGCCTTCAATGCCCGCTCCCCCTTCCCCTCCGCAGCCTTTGCGGTTGATTGGGTTTTATCCCCTTCCCGGATCAAACTGGAATGGCGAAGAAGCCGTATTTTACTTTGACCGGGAAGTCACAGCGATTCCCGAAACGTCCGGCATGCCGGAGCCGGTTCATTTTGAACCTGTAGAATTGAATGGCGTGACGGACTGGCAAATTGAGGGAAACGCATTGCGGGTCCGGTTCTCGGATGCCGAGTTGCCCCGGATATTTTCCCGGATTGACGTGACGCTGGCCGAAGGGCTTCGCGCCAAAGACGGCGGATCCATTCCGGAGAAAAGCCGTCGGTTGTCCATCGAAAACCACAAACCCGGGGATTTAGCAATAGCCGGTATACAGCGGGCTCGGGATAATACGGTACAAGTGGAAATCTGGGCGCCCATGGCATGCGGCAAGTGGGAAGAACAGTACACGCTGACGGTTCAGGACAGCGCCGGCGTGAATCTGGATTGTGCCTCACCCCAGGCGGCAGGAAGCGGAAAAGTAATACTGGCAGTCCCGAAAGAAACAGTTTCCTGGCCTGTCATGGCCGCTTTTGCTCCGCGGGAAACGGCGGAAGCGTTCGTTAAAAATCTGGGGACAAGGGGGGTTACGCTGTTGTGCCCGGATGAAAGCTCCGGCGATGCATCCACGCAGGACCACACGGAAGAAACGGCATCTGAAGAGACAGCATCCGAACCCCCATCCGATGATGAAGGTGAAACCGCCCCGGAACAATTCCAACCCGAAGCTTTTACCATCAGTGGCGGCGATTACTGGCGCGAGCGGGGCGTGGAAGGCGCTTCGCTGTTCTTTTATACGGACGTGCCTGTAAACCGCAAGGATTTAGAGAGTCGCCTGACCATTACGCCTCCTGTAGAAAATCTTCGAATCGAATACGCGGATGACGGATTTTCCCTTTACGCGGATTGGGTGGCAGGACTCAAATATGACATCAGGATTGGAAGCGGCCTGCGCAGCGCGGACGGTAAACAGACGATGGCAGGCAGTTTCCAGGTTATTACCAGTGAAGTTCCCAAGGTCAGGGGAGTGGTATTGGAGTCTCCGGCGCGTTTTTACCTGCCGGTGAACCGTCTGCATCCCTTGAAACTTACCGCAAGAAACCTGGAAAAGGTGACTGCGGTGCTGTGGCGCGTGTTTCCCTCCAATCTTACGGATTTTACCGGAGCCCTGCTGGGGGAGGATTCCGGCAAATGGGAAGCCGAACAATACGCGGAGGAAGTCGCGCGCCACGACATTAACTTTCCCCCCATTCCCGACCGCAAGGTACAGGCGGACCTGGATCCCGGGGCCATATTGTCCGAAGACCGGCGCGGCGTTTATCTGATGACTTTTGAAGGGGGAGACGTATACTCCTGGCAGGCCTATCCTTTCGTCTGGACGAATATCGGGATGCTGGCCTACCATGCCGGAAAGGACGTAACGGTTATCGTGCACCGTCTGGATTCTCTGGAACCGGTGGCTGGCGCAACGGTGACCCTTGTTTCCCATAAGCGCCAGGAGCTTGCGCAAGCTCAGACTGACAGTGAGGGACTGGCGCGTTTTGCGCTGCCGGATTTCCGGAAGGGAAAACCCGCTTTGGTGTGGGTTGCCACCGATCAGGACGCGGCATTTCTGGCGCTGCGGGATAATCCCTCTGATGAAACGGTTCGGGGTATTCCCCAGGAAGCGCTGGATCTCCAGATGTTCAGCGCGGAAAATTACGACGGATTTGTATACACAGACCGGAATCTGTACCGCCCCGGAGAGACGGTTCACGCCCGTTTTTTGGTGCGGCAGCATTACCTGGAGCCGGCAGCCGGGATTGCGCTTCAGGCGCGGCTGACCGATCCAAAGGGAAATATCATGCGAAACTGGCCGGTTACCCTTTCCGCGTTGGGATCGGGCGGCATCGATCTGGAAACCGCGCGTACCTGGCTGACCGGCCGCTATGTGCTCGAACTCCAGGCGCCGGGATCTTCCCAAACAGTGGGTTCAGCTGCGTTCAACCTTGAATCTTTCGTGCCCAACCGGATTCGGGCGAGTGTGGAAACGGATAAGCCATTTGCCGGTCCGGGGGAAACTGTACTCATACGCGGACGCGCGGAACAGATGTACGGCGGTCCGGCGGTAGGTTACAGCGGCGAGGTCCGGGTAATTCTTAACCCGGGCAAATGGGAACCGGCCCAATGGCCGGGATACCGTTTCAGCCACGGTGACTACATAAAACCGGTGATTAAGAATCTGGGCAGAGCGGTCACGGATGCGGAAGGTTCAGTACAGTTTTCATTTGCGGTTGCTGAGGCCGCGGGACTGGAAGCGCCTCTCGAGGCCATAGCCCGAATTGCGGTATCCGAGCCGGGCGGTCGGGACGTAGTGGCGCGCAAGTCGTTTACGGTCCTGCCGGCGGAACCGGCGCTGGGACTGCTGGTGGAACCGCTAAATGATCAGCGTGCCGCGCGGGTTAAAGTGGCCGCGGTGAGAAGCGATGGGTCTTCGGCGGACTTGCCTGATGTGAGCGTGGCCCTGGAAACAGAACGGTGGAATTATCACGTTCGCCGGATGGACAACGGTTATACCATACACGCAGAACCCTATTACGTGACCCTGGAAACACGGCAGATTCCCCTGTCCCAGGGCGCGGGAGAAACCGATTTCTCACTCAAAGATTTGTGGGGACGGTACCGGATCCGGGTTTTTTCTTCAGCTACACCGTTATACGCGACGTCGGTTATTTTCGCGGGCTGGAACGGGATTTCCCTGGCGGAGGACAGCCGTCCGTCTTTGGTCAA
The DNA here is from genome assembly GCA_029776995.1 of Candidatus Hydrogenedentota bacterium. Lineage (GTDB taxonomy): Bacteria > Hydrogenedentota > Hydrogenedentia > Hydrogenedentales > CAITNO01 > JAGPFE01. The sequence continues at coordinate 26,539 of JAKOTZ010000181.1, read as the reverse complement.
GGTCACAACGGATAAAGAACGCTATACGCCGGGAGAGACCTGTGAACTGACCATCCAGGCTCCGTTTGACGGTATGGCTTTCGTCGCGCTGGAACAGGACAGGATTCTGGATAGCTGGCGCTGTCCGGTGCAACAGGGGCAGGGACGCCTGTCCATTCCGGTTCGGGAAGCATTTTTCCCCAACGCCTGGGCCCTGGTGACGGTGGTCCGTTCGACGACAGACGCTCCGGCAGCCGGGGTTCCAATTGCCGTTTTCGGCGCGGCGAATTTGCGGGTAACCCTGCCGGATCGAAACCTGCAGATTACCTTTCCCGACGCGCCGCCTGAAATCCGGCCGGACCAGCTGCTGAACCTCTCCGTGGAAACTCGGAATGCCACGGGAGAGCCGGTTTCCGCTGAGCTCACCGTTGCCGCGGTCGACCAGGGCATACATGACATTCTGGGATATGACGATCCGGATCCCTTCAGGTGGTTCGAGCGCCCCAGAAAGGGTGTGTTTGGTCGGTCCGATTATTACGACAAGGTCAATACCGATGCCTGGCTTGCTGAAGCCGTGGGCGGCGACGCGCTGGAGCGGAGGCTCGGCGGCGTTCCGGCCATTGGGGACAACTGGATTAAACCGGTAGCCCTGTGGAGCGGTATCGTTCAGACAGGCGTGGACGGTAAAGCGGTTATTCCATTCCAGATACCGGATTATGTTGGGAGGCTGCATATTGCCGCCGTCGCGTCCACGGGAGATAAGGCTGGCAGCGCGGGAACAGATATCTTCGTGCGGAAGCCCTATTTTATGCGGCTGACGGTACCCAGGTTCATCCGCCAGGGAGATACGTTTGACGCGGTGGTCCGTTTGGTCAATACTGCGCAGCGGCCCAGTGAAGTCAACCTTTCCTGGAATGCCGAAGGCGGACTGAAGGGGGAAGGCGCCAACACCGCATCCGTGGCGGCCGGCAGTGAGCAAATTCTGCGCGCATCCTTTGAGACGGTTTCCAGAGAACCGGGAATCATCCGATGGACAGCCATATTTGCTTCAGCAGCGGACGGAACAAAAGAGACTGTCCAGGAGGAAACCGTCATTTCTGTCGGCCTCTCGGGGTTATGGTGCTCTGAGGTGAACCTGGAAGAGCTGCCTCCGGGAAAAGAGCTGACGGTAGACGCGGGAGATTTCGAGGCAGACGATGATTTCAAATTAACGGTAACAGCTTCTGCCTCTCCCCTGCTCCCCGTGATGGATCGCGTGAGTTTTTTGGCTGCCTATCCGTACGGATGCACGGAGCAGTCTATCTCCAGGGCCATGCCCCTGATCACGCTTGCGGACCAGTTGCGTGAACTGTCTACCGGCACGGAGCAGGACGCGCTGTGGGACGAAAACCGGGTACGGGAAGCCATGGCTGACGTAAGCCGCCGTATCGCGGCGTCACAGCTTCCTTCAGGTGGAGTGGCCATGTGGCCCGGAAGTGTAACTGAAAATACGCTGTGTACCATATACGCGGCTCATTTTCTTGCTCTTGCCCTGGAGAATGGGTTAACAACCTTTGATGACCAGTCCTGGCAGGCAATGAGAAAACGGCTTTGGTCCATTGCCCGGGGAGAAAATTTCAGCGAACGGCATTCGCCGGACGGCGGGCTGTTTCTGAGAGCTTATGCCGCATACGTGCTTTCCCTTCAGCCTGAACCGGGCATATTGGACCTCGCGTGGCAGTTGGAGAAAGCGCCCCTTCCAGAGAGTGCCCGCATGCTGCTTACCGCTGTTGTCGCCCGGTTGACCGGCGACGCGGCGCGGGCGGAGGTTTACCGGAAGGCGGAAGCGATTGTGCCCGTTCGGAAACAGGAAGACGGCGGCGCGTTGATGTCTCCCCGCCGGGAAACTGCGCTGGCCCTGCTGGCGGGTTGTGCCATTCCACTTCCTTTGGGTGAACTCGATGGCATGGCTGAGGCGGCCCGTTATGCCCTGACCAGGGCGGAACGGCTGACCACACAGGAAAGCGCCTTTCTGTGTGCGGCCCTCAGCGCGTACCATCGTGTTCGCGGCGTACATGTCGGAGGTAAAGCCGCGGGGGTGATGACCGGCCCCCAGGGAGAGGAGCTTTTCGAAGGAACGCGGACGGTTACCCTGTCAGCAAAAGGAAAGGACGCCCGGTTTCTGGTCCGCAACACGGGGGCAACATCCCTGTGGATTCGGTGTGTTCGTGAAGGGATGAAGAAAAATCAGATCCAGCAACAGTACGAAGAAGGCGGACTGAAGATCAGTCTGAACTGGTTTAAACCCGGCCGGATACCGGCCCCATGGGAGGACGGGCTGGTTCAGGGAGAAAGTTATGTCGGGCAGATCCGTATCGAGTCAGGCGCGAACCGTAAAAACGTTGCGGTGTCCATACCGTTGCCGGCGGGGCTGGAGCCCGTAAATCCGCGGCTGGACCCCGACGCGCTGGCAGCCATGGGGCTGGGCATATCTGTTCGCCCGGAAAACAACAATCCGGACGCGCAAGAAAATACTCCGCTTACTGAAAGAAACATCCTCACGCCTTCCTTCAATGAAATACGCGATGACCGGCTGATTTTGGTATTCGATGAATTGCCAAAGGGTAAAAAATGGTGTTACTTCCTGACCAGAGCGGTTTCGACCGGCCGGTTTGTTTATCCTGGCGTTACCGCTGAAGGCATGTATTCTCCTGAGGCGCGCGCCGGACTGCCTGGAGGCACGGTAACCATTAGATTACCCTGAAAATGCGTTATTTCAGTCGGGCGAAAACCAAGCTGAAAGGATGTATCCGCGCGGTGCCGCGGCATTGGAAGCGCTGTTTTTTTCCAGTAGCTGTAACCGGCGCGATCTTTTTGGCAGCCGGTTATTTCAGCCCTGAGCTGACGTCTGTAGTTGCACGGTTCGTCCCTCCCCTTTCAGAAGAGTTAATTTCCCGAAACCTGGAGGTGTCATCTCTGGTTATTCAGGATCGAAATGCCAATCTGCTGATGGTATTTCCAGATGCCCGTGAACAATGGCAGATACCGGTTGGGCTGGAACAGGTTAATCCATGGGCAGTCAGCGCGGTGCTGGCGGCGGAAGACCGGCGATTTTTCCGTCATGGCGGGATCGATCCGCTGGCGGTTGGCCGCGCGGTCGTGCAGTGGATCCTGCACCGAAGGCCGGTATCGGGCGCCTCGACCATCACCATGCAGCTGGCCAGGCAGATAAGGGGATATCGAAGCCGTACGCTGCTGGACAAGGTTCGGGAAGCCTGGACTGCCCTGCGCATAGAGCGGACACTTGACAAAAGGAAAATTCTGGAACTGTATCTTAACCACGCGCCTTTCGGGGGCAATAGTATCGGTATTGAAGCCGCCGCAAGACGTTTTTTCGGGCGTCCAGCGCGGGATCTCAGCCTCTCGGAGGCGGCGCTGCTCGCCGGGATGCCACAGGCGCCCGGCCGTCTGAATCCCCTGAAAAATCCCCAGGGTGCCCTGAAACGGCGGAATGAGATCCTCAGGAGACTTTTGCGGGCGGGTGCCATCAGCAAAGCGGCCTGTGAAGAGGCGCTGGATGACCCGATGGTCCATCTAGGCCGCCATGATTTCCCTCGGGAGGCGGCACATCCTGCGTTTTACGTCAGGAACGCAAAAAGTTTCTCAGGTATTGTCCAGACCACCTTGGACCGGGATATTCAGCGCATAACGGAGCTGGTAACCCGTGCCCATCTGGCGAGATTGAATGGACTGGCTGACCAGGCGGCTGTAATTGTGATGGACGTGCCGTCCGGCGAGGTGCTGGCCTGGGCAGGCAGCCGGGACTTCTGGGCGGATGCGCCCGGAGCCCAGGTCGATCACGCGCGGTCCCGACGTTCTCCGGGTTCTGCCCTGAAACCCTTTGTGTATGGTCTGGCGATGGAGCGGGGACTGCTGTATCCGGATGAGCTGCTGTTGGATGGTCCCGTGGACTACGGGTCTTATCGCCCGGGTAATTTCAGCGGCGATTTTGAAGGGCTGGTCACGACCACGGAAGCGTTGCGAATGTCCCTGAATATCCCGGCGGTGGTAGTGCTGAAACGGATCGGGTCTGACGCGTTTCGGAGCTGGCTGGTCGGATCGGGCATTCGGGATCCCAATCTGATGCGGGAAATCTGGGGATTGGGCTCGCCGCTGGGAAGTGTCGAGGTTACATTGGAGGAACTGTTAACGTTATATATGGGAATTGCCCGCTTCGGCAGCGCGCAATCCCCAGTTCTGTTGCGTTGCGGGGAATCTCCTCCGGCACAGCTCCTGTTGCGGCCGGATATCTGCGCCATGCTCTGGAGAATGATGGAACAGCCTCTGCCGGGTGACCTGCCGGGAACCCTGGAAAGAGAGGCGCGGTACGCGCCCCGGGTATGCTGGAAAACCGGAACGTCTGCCGGGTACCGCGATGCGTGGACCGTGGGATTCAATGCCCATTATCTTGTTGGGGTTTGGGTAGGACAGGACAGCGGAAGTCGTTCTCCCGGCCTGACCAGCCGGAACGCCGCGTTGCCAATCCTTGGGGCAGTGTTCAGGCGTCTGCCTCCAAAGGATTATCCTGATTACCCGGATCTGTCGCAATGGCTGAAAAAAGTTCGTGTATGCGCGGACTCCGGGATGCCGGCATCCAATCGGTGTCCCAGAACCATCGAATCGGATATGCCCGTACAGATGCCTTTGGAAAGGGTCTGCGGATTATCCCACCAGCCGCTGAATAATTTTTTGTGTGCTGATTCAGCCGGTGACTGGGATCTTGCGGAGCATCGACATTTTCCGGTTAAAAATGGGCCGACTCCGGAAAGGGCGCCATCAGGCCGACTGACCATTCGCAGCCCGGCAGCCAACGCGCAGTTTATCGCGACTTCCGCGGATGGCGCCGTTGAGGTATTACTGAAATCATCACCGGCGGGGTTTGGCTCGGTTTACTGGTTTCTGGATGGCATTTACCTGGGAAAGTGCGCGGGAGGAGTCGCTTTTCCGGCAAGGATATCGTCCGGGAACCACCAAATTGCAGTTATGGATGATTCCGGGGATACCTCAGCGGTGTCTATATCCGTGGAATAGAAGGGAATTTTAGAAAAGTTTTTTGATGGCCGGCCGTAACAAACAACCGTTTTAAACGTATGTTTAAATGAACGGTTACCCACCCTATGAAAGGAGCCGGCCATGAAAAAACACGTCAACGCCTTGACAAAAAACAGCGTTCCAGCCCGCGCCCAGGATGATTACGCGGCTCAAATGTTCCTGCAGCTTTGGGTGACGGTGTTCACCTGGATCCTGGCAATGGGACTCAGCCAAAAGTGAGGTTTTTCCCTTGTCTGTGACTTGGCCTGTCCCTGCCGCCGCCCGGTTTGTCTGGTCAGACCAGCCGGGCGTATACTTTTTCCATTAATTTAAAAGGGGAAATTTTTTCCTCACCATCCGGAGAAGGAGATTTTTCATGCGCAGTGATCAGGTTAAACGTGGCTTTGAACGCGCCCCACACCGTTCACTCTTTTACGCCACGGGAAAAGTAAAATCCAGGAGCGATTTTGATAAGCCGTTTATCGGGATATGCAACAGTTTCGTTGAGATTATTCCCGGCCACGTACACCTGGATGAGCTGGGGCGCATTGCCAAACAGGCGGTGGAAGAAGCCGGCGGCATAGCTTTTGAATTCAACACGATCGGCATTTGTGACGGCATTGCGATGGGCCACGAGGGCATGAAATACAGCCTGCCCTCCCGGGAGCTGATTGCCGACTGCGTTGAGACCATGATCAAGGCGCATCGTTTCGACGGGATGATCTGCATTCCCAACTGCGACAAAATTGTTCCGGGTATGCTTATGGCGGCAATGCGGTGCAATATTCCCACTATTTTTGTATCGGGTGGTCCGATGGAAACGGGGCGTCGGATCGGTGGGAAAGACACGGACCTGATCAGCGTGTTCGAAGCGGTGGGCGCGTATAAAAAAGGTGAACTGAACGACGCGCAGCTCGAAGAGCTGGAATGTTCCGCCTGTCCGTCTCCGGGATCCTGTTCCGGCATGTTTACCGCCAACTCCATGAACTGCCTGTGTGAGGCCCTGGGGATGGCGTTGCCGGGCAACGGTTCCATTGTCGCCACGGATCCGCGTCGGAAAGACCTGGTGAAGCAGGCGGCCCGCCAGATTCTGGAGCTCATCCGCCTGGATATCAAGCCGCTGGATATTGTGACTGAAAAATCGATAGACAACGCGTTCGCGCTGGATATGGCCATGGGGGGATCTACCAATACAGTCCTGCACACGATGGCCATTGCCCACGAAGCGGGCATTCCCTATCCGCTGACCCGGCTGAACGAAATCAGCGCGCGGGTTCCTAATATTTGCAAGGTGTCGCCCTCATCCCACTGGCACATGGCGGATGTTGACCGGGCCGGCGGCATTCACGCGATATTGGGAGAACTCGCCCAGCGGGAAGGCATTTTACATCTGGACTGCTTGACCGTTACCGGAAAAAGTATCGGTGAAAATATCGGCGGCGCGAGATCCCGGGACACCGAAGTAATCCGTACGCTGGAGAATGCCTACAGCCAGACCGGCGGACTGGCCATTCTGTTCGGCAACCTGGCGCTGGACGGAGCGATTGTGAAACAGGCCGGCGTGGACCCGGAAATGCTCCGCCATGAGGGCCCGGCGATCGTGTTTGAAAGTGAAGAGGACGCGATGAAGGGCATTCTGGAGGGACAGGTTAAGCCCGGCAACGTCATTGTTATCCGCTACGAAGGGCCAAAAGGTGGTCCGGGTATGCGTGAAATGCTGGCGCCGACCTCGGCGGTGATGGGCGCGGGACTGGGGAAATCGGTCAGCCTTATTACGGACGGCCGTTTTTCCGGTGGCACCCGCGGCGCCTGCATCGGTCACGTCAGCCCTGAGGCGGCCGCCGGCGGTCCGATTGCCCTGGTGCGTCCCGGGGATATTATTTCGATCGATATTCCCGGAAGAAAACTGGAACTGAAAGTATCCGATACCGAATTGCAGCAGCGCCGTCAGCAGCTGGGATCGCCTCCAGACCGGCAGCTTACCGGTTGGCTGCGCCGTTACCAGCAGCTGGTGACCAGCGCTAACACCGGCGCGGTGTTTCAGTGAAATCCGCTCCAGAATTCGAGGATGAACCGGTCGGCATCGGAGTGGATCCGGCCGGTTCTGTTCTGTTCACATTCCCGAACGCTCAAAATCGATATCCACGATCAGGCCCGGGATTTCCAGGTATTCAATCCGAACGCCCCGGTTGCGGCCGATAATACGCAACAGCTGTATACCGTCGCTCTCCTCCCCTTCCCGCAACTGAATGGTTTTGATTTTTCCTGATTGGCGATCCAGGAGTTCCAGAAACGCGTACAGGTCGCCGTTTTGTTTATCCTCCAGGAATCCCCGGGTGCGAACGGCAGGTTGTGAGATCATTTTCTGCGCGCGTTCTCCCAGCCGATTCAGCAGGGCGCTGGACATGTTCAACACGTTATGCGCGTCCAGGCAAATCAGCGTGGCCCGATATCGCTCATCTCTGCTGAAGGTCAGGGCAAGATCCGCGATTTCCTGTCCCAGCCGGGCAAGAGCCTGCCTGCCGAATTCAGTTCCGCCGTATTGCGCCACGGCCTGGCCCAGCTGGCTGATCATCAGGTCCCGGTCAGCGGGGCTGATCGTAACGTTCTTACTGGCCGCGGCCACGCGCAGAGGCTGAATAATCGGGCTGATGAGGGCAAAAACTTCCTCCGCCGTCTGGGGACCGGCGGTTTCCGGTGGCGGTGGAGGCGGCGGAGGCGGCGCGCAGGAGAAAATCAGCGCACAGCATGCCCATATACTGACCTGCACCAATAATCCTGGCCGAATAATCTTCATAACAGCGTCCTATAATTTGAGTTTAACCATACTAAAGCGACAGCTTGGAATAACATCCTCTATGCAGCACGATGGAGTTTGTCAGTTTTATCAGCGGCAAACCGCAAAATCGCAACCAGGATACCCATTCCTGATCGGATCCTCTTCTGAAACGTTTCCATCTCGGTCATAGAAGACATCATACAGGACCAATCCCCCGAAGCCATACGATACGGCATATTAAAACCGTCTCTAAAAAATGAGTACACAGGACAGATCCGATGCAGGGGTGTTACATTTTCCGGCCGCCGGTTGCAAGCCGCACAGTGGCCTCGTAAACAGACCGTGGGGTGATATTGCGCATCCATGCGGGACCGTTTTTCCGGTCCACGTTTTTTCGGTTTACAACGTGGCATGGGCATCCGTCCAGCACGATACAGGGTTCGCGAAGCGGATGGTGTTTCGCGGGATCCGTCCCACCGAACAATGCTACCACCGGCGTACCCATGGCGGAAGCCAGGTGCATGGGTCCGGTGTCGCCCCCCACGAATACATCGGCTGTATGCAGTAGCCAGGCAAGATGTTTCAGCGAAGGCGTTTCCGGCGCGATGGCGGGATTCCTGCGGCACAGCGAAGCTACCTTTTGTACTTGATCCCACTGTCCCGGGCCCCAGGTCAGAAAAGGCTCGAATCGGCCGTCAGAGAGCAACAGATCACACAGCTCCGCGAAATACTCCGGCGGCCACTGTTTTTCAGGACGTTCCACCGGCGCATGTACCGCGACCAGCAGTTTACCGGAATCAAATTTCTCCTCAAACCAGGATTCCACTTCCATCTGGATTTCCGGGGCTACCGCGATAAGAACATCCAACACACCCCTGCGCGCGCCCACCGCCCGGGCCAGTTCCAGGTTTTCCTCAATCCGGTTCAGACGGCTGGACGGCAAACTGACCCGTTCATTCAGAAAGAGCCAACTGCCTTCCTGCGCTCTGGGTCGGGAAAATCCCACCCGTCTTGCGGCTTTGCTTGCCATGCAAAGCAGGCCGCTTTTGAAAATGCCGTGGAAATCCAGCACGAGGCCATAGCCGCCCCGCCTAACGGCATCCATGAGTTTGAGAAATTCCCTGGTATCCCGCACGAAATTTCCGCTTCGGTTGAAGATGAGCAAACCGTTCAGCGCGGGATTCCCTTCCAGGATGTTGGCGCTCCGGGCTTCTACCACCCAGTCGATGCGGGCCGTAGGGAAATGCTCCCGCAGCGCAAACAGGGCCGGGAGAACACGGATAACATCTCCGATCGCTCCCAGACGGATAATCAAAATACGTTCAGGCAGGTTTGACATACATCTTAATTGGCTGTTACAGCGTAAAAAGGGGCTTAAACCACAAATGGCGGCGCACAGGTAATAATATTTTATTCGTATCCTCCTGTTAAAGCGCTTCTGCTGAAACCGGCATGGCGGAATCTGAAAAAAAGATAATTTTTTTGTTGAAAATGGCAAGACTTTAGCATTATTATTTTTTTCAAGCTTCTGGTCAGGAAAACGGAGAAATAAACGTCTCGCAGGAATACGTGAAGGCAATAAACCGTTTGGTGTAATGTTTTCGGTGGCGTATAACGAACGTTAGGTAGGTTCGTCCGTGTGGATGGATGAGCCGCAACGGGGTAAAACCTCAAGGGAGATAAAACCGATGAGGGACATCAAAAAAGTAGCCGTGCTGGGATCAGGCGTTATGGGAGCGACAATTGCCGCTCACCTCGCCAACTGCGGCATACCCAGCATCATGCTCGACATCGTGCCGCCCAACTTGAGTGAAGAGGAACGCAAGGATCCGAAGAAGCGGAACGGCTTCGCGGAAAAGGGCAAGGCCGGGCTGTTAAAGTCCAAACCTGCCGCCCTGTATTCCAACTCACTCATCGACATGATCGAAATCGGCAACTTCGAGGACCACATGCACCGGGTCGCCGAGTGCGACTGGATCATTGAGGTCGTGCTGGAGAAGCTCGATGTCAAAAAAGATGTGTTTGCCCAGGTGGCCAAACACTATCGTCCGGGAACGATCGTCAGCACCAACACCAGCGGTATTCCCGTAGGCAAGATCGCGGAAGGAATGCCGGAAGAAATGCGGCGCAATTTCCTGGGCACGCACTTTTTCAATCCCCCCAGATACCTCAAACTGTTGGAGCTGATCCCGCTTCCCGAGACGGATCCGGAAGTGGTGAAATTCATGGCGGAGTTCGGGGAAAACGTGCTGGGCAAAGGAATCGTGTTCGCGAAGGATACGCCCAATTTTGTCGCGAACCGCATTATCACCTTCGCCATGGCCTACATCATGCACACCATGGTGGAAGAAGATCTGTCAGTGGAAGAAATCGACGCCCTGACGGGAACCAATATCGGGCATGCCAGTTCGGCGACGTTCCGCACGGCAGATCTGGTGGGACTGGATACCCTCCAGAAAGTGCTGGGGAACGTATACAACGGATGTCCGAACGATGAGCGCCGCGATCTGATGAAGGGGCCGGACTGGTTTGACGCCATGGTGGCCAAAGGGCTGCTGGGCGACAAATCCGGATCCGGATTCTATAAAAAGACAGACCAGAAAGACGAAAAAGGCAAAAAGATCGTACTGGGGTATGATCCTGTTGCGGGTGATTACTGTCCCCTGGTTAAGCCGCGCTTTGAATGCACCGGCGCGGTCCGAAACGCGGAAAGCCTGGCGGATAAGCTGCGGATCATGCATTTCAGTGAAGACAAGGGGTCGAAATACCTCTTCAAGTTCTTCGCAAATATGCTGCAGTACGCGGGCAACCGGATTCCCGAAATCGCCGATGACATCTGCCAGCTGGACAACGCGTGCAAGTGGGGGTTCAACTGGGAAATCGGCATATTTGAAACCTGCGACGTCCTCGGGTTCGATGAAGTGGTTTCGCGCATGGAAGCGCTGGGCGTTGATCTGCCCCCGGTAGCCAAAGCGCTCAAGGAATCCGGCAATAAAACCTTCTACAAGGAAGAAAACGGTGTCCGGTATTTCTTTGATCTGGCCAGCAAATCCTACAAGCCCGTGCCCGTGAATCCGCGGGAGTTGAAACTGGTCAACGTCAAGACCAAGGCGGAAAATATCGTCAAGAAACTGGATGAGGCCAGCCTGGTGGATCTGGGTGATGGAATCGTCTGCGCTGAATTCCACTGCAAGATGAACGCCATCGGTCCGGATATCATTCAGATTCTGAATGATGGTGTCGACCTGCTCGAAGAAGGGAAATTCGAAGGCATGGTCGTTGGCAACCAGGGCCCCCACTTCAGCGCCGGCGCGAACCTGATGCTGGTCCTGGGCGCTGCCATGCAGCAGCAGTGGGACTTCATCGAAAATATGGTTCGCCAGCTGCAGGGGGTCGGCATGCGCATGAAATACTGCCGTCGGCCCGTGGTTGGCGCTCCGCACCACTACACCTTCGGTGGCGGGGTGGAAATTAACATGCACACGGACCGGGTAGTGCTGGCAGGCGAAACCTACGCGGGTCTGGTTGAAGTTGGCGTTGGCGTGATTCCGGCAGGCGGTGGAACCAAGGAGTTGCTGGTCCGGGCGCTGGAGTGCATCCCGGCCAACGTGCAGGCGGATCCGATGCCCTTTGTCAGACGCGCGTTTGAGAACATTGCTACGGCCAAGGTGGGCACGAGCGGTCTGGAAGTCATTGAACTCGGGTATTTCCGCCCGACGGATATCGTGGTACCCAACTTCGACCATCAGCTTCAGCGCGCGAAAGACGTGTGCCGTAGCCTGGTGATCGCTGGATACACGCCGCCGCGTCCGCCGAAGCTGTACGCTTTGGGCGAGAGCATCAAAGCCGCGTTCCGTTCAGCAGTCTGGGCGATGAACCAGGCGGGATTTGCCTCGGAACACGATATGCTTATCGCCGAACACCTGGCGAACGTGCTGACGGGCGGAAACCGCCGGGCCGGGACGCCCATGACGGAACAGGAAGTTCTGGACCTGGAATGCGAGGCCTTTGTAAGCCTCTGTGGAACTGAGAAGACACAACAGCGCATCCAGCACATGCTCGCCACCGGCAAGCCGTTGCGCAACTGATGAAATAAGGAGATTCAGTCATGGAAAACGCTTATGTTGTTTCCATTGTTCGTACCCCGGTGGGACGTTCCAAGAACGGGGTTATTTCGCATCTTCGGCCGGACGACATGGCGGCTGTTGCTATTCGTGCGGCGGCGGAAAGGTCCGGCGTTCCCTTCGAGCGCTTTCAGGATTGCGTGATCGGCTGCGCGTTTCCCGAAGCGGAATCGGGCATGAACGTCGGCAGGATTGCCCTGCTGGCTTCCGGCCTCCCCGATACCATTCCGGGTGAAACAATCAACCGTTACTGCAGCTCGGGATTGGAAACCATGGCGACGGTCGGCGCGAAAATCGACGCGGGACTGCTCGATGTCGCGATTGCCGGCGGCACGGAATCCATGAGCCTGATCCCCATGGGCGGGAACAAGCCCCTTCCCAACCCCAAACTGACGCGTGAGAATCCGCGGGCCTATACCAGCATGGGGCAGTGCGCCGATAACGTGGCCCGGGATTTCAAAATTACCCGCGAGGAGTGTGACCGCTGGGCCTACCGGAGCCACATGCGGGCTATCGCCGCAATCAAGGAAGGACGCTTTAAAGACGAAATCGTTCCGCTTGAAGTGGAGAAGCCGGACGGATCCAAATTCCTGTTTGACACGGATGAAGGTCCGCGGCCGGAGACAACCCTTGAAGCGCTGGCTAAACTGAAGCCTGCTTTTGCCGCCTCGCCGGCGCTTGGCGTGGCTACCGCCGGAAATTCCAGTCAGACCAGTTGCGGCGCGGCCGCCGCGGTTATCGCCAGCGCGTCTGTGGTAAAAGAGTTGGGTCTGAAGCCCCTGGCCCGCCTGCGTGGATACGCGGTGGGTGCGGGTGATCCCGGATATCTTGGTCCGGCTCAGATTCCCGCCATTCATGAAGCCTGCAGGCAGGCCGGAATTTCCGTGAAGGACATCGGTCTGGTGGAATGCAATGAGGCATTTGCCTCGCAGACCATCTACGTGGTCCGGGAACTGGGACTGGATGAAGAAATCGTTAATGTGAATGGCGGCGCGATCGCGCTTGGGCATCCGCTGGGATGCACCGGGACGAAACTGGCAGCCACCCTCATTTACGAAATGCGGCGGCGGGGCGTCAAGTGGGGCCTGGAAACCATGTGCATCGGCGGCGGCATGGGCGCGGCCGGGGTTTTCGAGCTCTGCGAATAATCCCCCGGAGATCTAAAAACAGCACTGGGCGTTTCCGCATGGAAACGCCCAGTGTTCTTATTTCAGGATAACTGATGGAAATGCGGAGATCATTCAAAATCGATAACGTAGTGATATACTCCCTCGATCAGCTCGCTTCGCACATTCAGTCCGGAATTGTTGAAAACGGCCTGCATGGCCTTATTTTCTTCCAGAACTTCCGCGGTAAACCCTGAGATTCCGTTCCGTCTGGCGATCGTCACCAACTGTTTGAAGAGGAAAGTCCCAATCCGCCGATTCTGCCACTGGTCCTGAACCGTGAAAGCCACTTCAGCGCGGTTGGTCTTGGGGTCCAGATAGTAGCCGCCCAGCGCCACGATCAGGTCGCCGTCCGCCTCAGGTACCGTGGCCACAATGGAAACCTCATTCCGGTGGTCGATATACACGAATTCCTGAACCTGTTTCCGGGGCACCCATTTCATGCGGCTCATAAACCGTTTATAGATTGATTCCTGAGAAAGCGCGTAGAACAGCTCCCGGAGCTTAGGTTCATCGGTGGGATGAATCGGGCGAACGGTGAGCATGGTTCCGTCACTCAGCAGCATGGTGGTGCGGAAATCTTTGGGACCCACGGAAATTTTTCCGCTGTATCCTGCCAGTTCCGCCCGTACGTATTTCATGGCGATGGCATCTTTGAGCAGCTGTTCCCGGAAGTCCGGGTGCGCGATACTGATCAGCGCCAGAGCCCGTTCCTGAATGCTCTTTCCATGCAGATACGCCACACCGTATTCAGTTACGACATAGTGGACATCGCCTCGGGTAGTCACCACACCCGCACCCGGCGTCAGCGTGGACACAATACGGGATTTTCCATCCCGACTGGTGGAGTGCAGCGCGATAATGGGTTTTCCTCCCGGCGACAGGGCTGCTCCCCGCATAAAATCAAGCTGTCCGCCGATGCCTGAATAAAACTGGTGGCCAATGGAATCGGCGCATACCTGCCCCGTCAGGTCCACTTCAAGGCCGACGTTGATGGCCACCATTTTGTGCTGGCGGGCAATAACGCTGATGTCGTTGACGTATTCGGTGGGATTCATGGCAAAAACAGGGTTGCCATGCACGTAGTCGTACAGGCGTTTTGTCCCCATCAGGAAACTGGCGACCACTTTACCCCGGTCGAGCGTTTTTTTGGCACCTGTAACGGCGCCGCACTCAATCAGGTCAATAATGACATCCGTCAGCATTTCAGAGTGTACGCCAAGGTCTCTCTTGTCGCGCAGAAAGCGCGCGCAGGCCTGGGGTACCCGCCCGATCCCCAGCTGAATCGTAGATCCATCTTCAATAAGGCCGGCCAGGAATTCGCCAATTTCCTCTGTTCCGGGGCGTTCCTCCGCGGGAGGATTTTCTATAACCGGCACGTCCACCGGGACCAGAAAATCGATATCGTGCACGTGAATCTGGCTGTTGCCGTAGGTCCGAGGCATGTTGGGGTTTATTTCGGCAATCACCATACGGGCATTTTCAGCGGCAGTTTTGGTAATGTCTACGGAAACGCCGAAACTGCACATTCCGTTTTCATCCGGTGGAGAAACCTGGATCATGGCTACATCCAGGGGCATTTTCCCTGAACGCAGCAGTTTCGGAATATCAGAGAGGCTGATCGGGGTATAATCTCCCAAACCCTGCTGGATGATTGAGCGGACATTTGCCGAAATAAAAAAACAGTTCACCGGGAAACAGCTGGACAGTTCGCGGGTGGCATACGGCGCGTCACCGCGGGTGAGCAACTGCGTGATTTCAATATCGGCCAGCTCTCCCGCCCGGGCAACCAGCGCGCGTACCAGCGTAACCGGGGTGGCACATCCGGTTCCCAGGAACACGCGCATCCCCGGCTGGATGGCCGCGACAGCCTGTTCCGCCGTAACGACAGCGTCTCCATATTCCGCCATCCAGTTCGGATCAAAAAGTTTTCCTTGCAGGACCATAATTTATTCAACTCCTGAAATAATCATGCGCGCGTCGGCCACGACCGGCGGCGTGCCTACCTCGCCTACGATGAACGGGTTAATGTCCATTTCTTCAATCTGCGGGAAATCGGTCACCAGCTGGCTGATCCGCTGCAGGGCTCCCGCAATCGCATCCATGTCTACTGCTGCCTGTCCCCGCGCGCCGCGTAACAGCGCGTAAGATCGGGTATTCTGAAGCATCTGCAGAGCTTCATTTTTAGTGATGGGCGCCAGATAAAAGCTGACGTCCTTCATAACTTCCACGAAAATGCCGCCGAGACCGAACATCAGCATGGGTCCGAACTGCGGATCCCGGTGCATGCCCAGGATGACTTCCCTCCCCGGTTTGCACATTTTTTCGATGAACACGCCCCGCAGATACGCATCCGGACAAGCCCGCGAAATCCGCAGCATCATCAGGTCAAACGCGTCCTGTACCTCCTGGGGTTTGCCCAGGTTGAGTTTGACACCGCCTACATCGGATTTGTGCAGGATGTCGGGGGATACGATCTTCATCACTACGGGATATCCAACCCGCTCAGCGATCATAATTGCTTCTTCAGCGGTGCGCGCCAGTCCCCCTGGTGGCACGTAAAAATCATAAGCTTTCAGAATTTCCTTGGCCTCTACCTCTCCCATTTCTTTTCGGCCGCTGCGCACCTGTCGGGCGAGAATCCGTTCGACGCGGTGCCGGTTAACCGGGAAACGGGTTACCACCCGGGACGGCCGGTTTTTCCAGCGCACATACTCAACCATGGCTTTCAGGGCCCGCACGGCCCGTTCCGGAGACGGATAATCCGGTATCCCGCCTTCCAGCAGGATGGCGCGCGCGGAAGATACCTGAGAGCCCCCCATAAAACAGGCCAGCACCGGTTTTGGGGAGCCGGAGGCGCACCACCGGATGATTTCCCGGGCTGTTGCGTCGGGGTCGGACATGGCCTGAGGCGTCAGAATGACTACCACGCCGTCGGCGCGGTCGTCGCCGAGGACCGCTTCCAATGCCATGGCGTAACGTCCCGGTTCCGCGTCTCCCAATACGTCCACCGGATTGGCCACACTGGCCGCCGGGGGCAGTTTTGTCTTGATCGCTTCCGCCACGGATGGCGTCAGCGATTCCATTTTCATGCCTTCAAGTTCAACCGCGTCGGCGGCCATGATCCCGGGACCGCCGGCATTGGTGATTACCACGATCCGATCGCCTTTTGGCAGAGGCTGATTAGCGAAAGCAAGAGCGTAATCGAACAGGGATTCGAAATCTTCGGCCCTGACTATTCCGGATCGCTTGAAGGCCGCGCCATACGCGATGTCGGCACCCGCAAGGCTGCCCGTGTGGGAGGATGCCGCCTTGCCTCCCGCCGCGGTTACACCGGCTTTCAGGATGACCACCGGTTTCTGAGCACACACGGATTCCGCGATACGGATGAACTCCGCGCCGCTCTGGATGCTTTCCAGATAGGCTACGATGACTTTGGTCTGCGCGTCTTCAGCAAGGCATTGCAACAGATCGGTTTCACAGATGTCCGCTTTGTTGCCGATGGAAATCAGCTTGGAAAGCCCTACCCCGCGCCCTTCGGCCCAGTCCAGAATGGCGGTGCAGAGCGCGCCGGACTGAGACATAATGGCAATCGAGCCCGGTTTTGGCATCTGCGCCGCAAAAGACGCGTTCATGCCGTTTTCGGTATTGATCAGTCCCAGGCAGTTTGGACCCAGCAAACGCACTTTACGGTTTCTGCAATAAGCCGCTATTTCTTTTTCCAGCGCCAGTCCTTCAGGTCCGGTTTCTTTGAAACCTGCCGTAATTACGGTAACCGCCCGGGCTCCCGCGGCCACGCTGGATTCTATAGCCGCTTTCACGGCTTTGTTGGGCACCACGATTACAGCGTGGTCAATGGTTTCATGGGCATCCCTGGGGTCTTTATAACAGCGAAGCCCCATGAGTTCATCAGTAGTGGGATTAACCGGAATAATTTTCCCGGAATATCCACCTTTCAGCAGATTTTCGAGAATGGCATACCCCACTTTTCCCGGTGTTTTAGATGCGCCGATTACGGCCAGTGTTTGGGGATAAAGCAGTTCTTCCAACATTACTGGATCTTCCATATGTTTTTCGGGAATGGTACTTTATGAGAAAAAACACCACCCCGTAACCAAGGGTGAGTATATGAGCACAAATTATTGTGCCACCATTCAGCAGTGGATTTCCAGTTTTCGGAAAAACTGGGTTGCTGATCCCCTACTCTTTTTGCTGTTTGGCTGCTATCCAGTTGGGAGGGGGAGATGCGCCAAGCCTGTAGACTCTGACCCGCACCAGGTCGCGATGAGGGCTTAATGCCCGCATAGCGGCACGGGACAGGTCAATCACTCTGCCTTTGACGTGAGGTCCCCGGTCATTGAGCCGGCAAACCACCGATCGTCCGTTGTCCGCCACGACCAGGAAATAATCGCCAAAGGTACCTTTCCGCATGGCACAGGTGAAATCACTGTCTACCATGGGTTCACCGGATGCGGTGATGCTGCTGTTTTCACGGGTGGTGTAATAGGAGGCCAACCCTTCAGCCACCGGCTGTAGCGGCTGCTGTGTCAACAGCACAAGCGCCATGATTTCGAACATGGCCAATCGTCCTTATGTTGGCCGGAACGCTACTCCTCAGATTTAACGATTCTGAGTGCCTTTCATGCACAGGGCATCAGGCAGTACCTCCCCGACAGGAGGAGGCGCATTGTTCCGGCGCATGGGCGACGGTACGTATAAAATGCACGCGATGCGCTTGTGGTTCCCGGTTGAATCCGATATACCACTATGTCAACTCTATGTCCTGCTTTCTGAAATCGCCAGCCCTGCGATCCTGCGGCGCGTTTCTTCAAGCGCCGCGACAGCAAGACGCGTTTGCAATAACCTGCCTGTGCCGTAGTGCGGCAGATCGAACTCATGCCTCTTACCGTCCGCCAGCACCACGCCGGTACTGCGCTTTTCATTCGGTTTTCCCGCAACAATCACTGCACAGGCAAAAGGGAATTTTACCAACATATTTACTGCCATGTCAAGTAAAGTGTCCGCCACATTCTCGCCGGCGGGGATAATTTTTCCTTCCAGCAGCACGTCCGGTCCCGCCAGTGTCATTCTGCGGCATATTTCTCCGCCGGTAACCGATTCGCCCACGTACAGCGTTCGCTGTTTTTGTCGCAAAAGCTCCGCCAAAGCTTCTTCCACCTGTTCTCCGTTTCTGCCAAACGCGATTCCGCCTAACCTGTGCTGTATTTGTTTTTCAACGGAAGCGATCATCCGATCCGCCTGATCTTCGGTTTCAGCTTTAGCGGAAATGCGGATGATGACGCCTTCGGGTCCGGCCAGCAATCCGATTTTTGGGTTTTCCGAGTCACGGATGATGTCCCCTATCAGCGCGTCGATACGCGATTCACCCAGGCCACACACCCTCAAATTCCACGACTTGATCAAACCGGAAAAACCAAACTCATCTCTTAACCGGGGCAGGACATAATCCCGCATCATAGGTTTCAGTTCAAATGGAACACCGGGCATGCAAATGATGACTTTTTCGCCTATGCGCGCCCAAATTCCCGGCGCTGTGCCATTCGGGTTAGGGATAACGTCGGTCCCTTCCGGAAACATTGCCTGTTTCCGGTTGTTTTCCGTTATTTTTCGGCCGAAACGTGCGAACCGTGATTCGATGGTTGCCATAACATTGGGATGATAGGCCAGGGGAACCCGCATCAGCGCGGCAAAGGCTTCGCGGGTCAGGTCGTCTTCTGTTGGTCCCAGCCCCCCGCTGCAAAGCACGATCGCGGAACGCTCCAATGCATTGCGGAGCGCTTCCGTTATGCGTTCAAGATTATCCCCGACCGTGGTTTTCCAAAGCAGGGGTATTCCCTGCTCGGCCAGGGTCTGGGCCAGGTAAGTGGCATTGGTATCCTGCAACTCTCCGAGCAGCAGTTCCGACCCAATCATAATAATTTCCGCGACCGGAGCATCCATTTTTGCGCCTTTAAGAATGGTTGATTCCTAGAATACGGAGCAGGTCCTCGGGATATTCCGCCCAGTATACGGGACAGCCGCGGGCGAGAATGTCTCGCGTGTGCCATCCCCACGTTACGGCGACCGTGTGACAGCCAGCGCGCTGCCCCTCCAGGATGTCTCCCAGCGTGTCTCCAATGTACCAGGCCCGGAAGCTTTCGGGAAAGCGGGACCGCACCATGCGTATTTTTTCGGTCTTGTCGGGATGAAAATCTGCTCCCATGATTTCCGTGAAACATCCGGCAATACCTGCCTGTTCCAGCACAGGTTTTACTGCATCGGATGCGTTCGATGTGATGATCCAAAGCGGAAAGTGTCGCCGGAGGGTTACGATCACATCGCGCATGCCAGGAAAAAGGCGGGGACGCGGCAGGCTGCTGAGACGGTCTTTCAATACCCACAGGAAATGCGACCGGTCGGTTTCCTGTAAACCGGCTTCAGACAGCCCGGCCATCATGTTTCCTTCGAAGATGCGCAGGAATACCTCATCTTCCGCACAGTGTTCCAGTCCAAATACAGCACACGCGTTCCTGAAGGCCTGCTGGAAAATCGATCGGGTGTCAGCAATAACCCCGTCGTAATCGAACAGGATCAGGTTCGGATCTGCTCTGCCAGGCTCAGGACGCACGGAGGATTCGACTCCAGGCTTTATCCAGTAGGTACAGTGCGTCTATTAGGGTTTCCCGATCCAGAATTAGGGGAGGGCTTACGCGCAAGACTTTTCCGGCCAGCGGTCCCAGGAAATGGACGCCCCGCCTGGATTTGGCCCGGTAGGCTTCAAGCACGCAAAGGCCGGCCGTCTCCGGCGTGTCCATTTCAATTCCATAGACCATCCCTTCCCCGCGGACAGCCTTTATGAAGGAGAATTTTTCCTGTAAGCGATCCAATGCTTTGCCAAGGCGGACTCCGATTTTCCGGGCGTTCCGGACAATCTCCTCCTTTTCGAAAATTTCCAGCGTGGCAATGACCGCCGCGCAGGCTTCCGGATGGGCGCTGAACGTGTCAGAACCCTCACCGTAATCCAAAGCGTCAATGAGGTCCGCCCGCCCCGCCACGGCGGCTGTGGGCACACCGCTGGCCATGCCTTTGCCCAGCACCACCATATCCGGCTGCACGCCATAGGTTTCAAACGCGTACATATGGCCGGTTCGTCCAAAACAGGACTGGACCTCATCAAAAATAAAGGTTACATCCCTTTCCCGGCACCAGCGCTCCAGGCACTTGTGATACCACTTCGGCGGATGGTAAGAACCTTTTGCGCCCAGATAGGGCTCCGTGATCAACAGTGAAATTTTTCCGTCGGTTTCCGACCAGTACCGCTCCAGTTCTTCCCACACCTGTTCTTCGGCGAGGCTGTGGTCATCCAGGGGAAACGAAAACATACGCACGAAGGGGTTTGCGCTCGAGTCGCCGGTAATGTCGGCGGCCAGCCCTTTTTTCCCGTGGAACCCGCCCTTTGAAGCCAGCATATACGGCCGGTCCGGATAGCGGTGCAGCGCACACCACATGGCCTTTTGAATAGCTTCCGACCCGCTGGCCGCCCAGAGCAGTTTTTCCATGCGAGGGTTGGACTCAGACAGGCTTTTCAGTAGCATGGAGGATGCTTCAACCTGGATCGGGGTAATGGTGTTGTAGGCGTTTCGTGGTGCCCCCTTCATTAATTCGACGAGCCGGGCCTCAAAGCCCCTGTGGGCATAACCGATATTGTTTACGAGAACGCCGGAACTGAAATCTACCAGGCGCCTGCCGTCCACCGTCCACAGGTAACATCCTTTGGCCCGCTGTATTACGGCCATCGTAGGGGTCCAGGTCATCTGACCTTTCCCAACCAGGCGGCTCCATGCTTCGCGCAATTCATTGCCCAAGGGTTCATTTTCGTGGTGAATCATAAAAACAAATCCTCTGCCGCGCGGGATCAGCGTTGAGATTAACAGGCTTAGATATAATACATTCCGGAAGGCAGGTCGGATTCCAGCACATGCCGCAGCGTGATTTTTCTCAGCGTGGCGCGGATATCTTCAGCGGCTTTCTTAAAAACGTTTTTTACAGGAATCCCTAGCTTGTCATCTACCGGCAACGGGATGAGTATCGGGCCGTCAATGGCTTCAATGATGTCCAGCAGTGTGATATTGTCCGGGCTGCGCTGCAGCCGATAACCGCCGGACGCTCCACGGGAACTCTCCACGAGGCTGGCCCTTTTTAACTGAAGCATAATATGCACGAGATACTTTTCGGGAACCCCCTGGTTTTCCGCAATCTGCGCCACTGAAAGCAGTTTTTCGTCCCACTCATGCAGGGCCAGTTCAAGCATTGCCCTGCAGGCATATTCACATCTGGCGGATATATTCATTTTTCTCCACCCCTGCCCTTTTTTGGCTAAAACATTTGAAACAGTATCGGCATTACGATGGCCAGAAGCAAACCGACGACCAACAGTATGATCGCCAGCGTAAGTTTTCGGCCCGAGTCGTTTCCGGCGGGAGATACGTTAATACCATAAAGTTCAGCAATTTCCGGAATGGTTTGGCTTAAGAGTGACTTTGCATCCTGCCAGGCTCCTACCCGGTCCAACCGGCAACGCGCATTCCGCAAAATTTCACTTTCCCGCAGCGCCGCAATTAACTGATTTCGATCAGCGGTCTCAAACAGCACTTCACCGGATAAATCGGAAAACTGCCAGAGCACCCCCAGGCTGTGATCCCGCCGAAACTGGCGGATCCGTTCGGCCAAAGCGTTTCGGGCATGGGGATCCTCCACGGTTTCGTACAGCCTTTCCAGGCATGCCAGCCCTTTATTTTTTTCTCCCTGTTGAGCCAGCAGTTCCGCGTAGAGATAGACGGTCGGCGGGTCACTGAAACCGCCCGCATTATAAGCTTGCTCGGCGTGATCCAAAGCTTTTTTCAGATCGCCGATCGGAGCAGGAGCGTTTCGGTAAAGTTCCGCTATCAGGCGATTGGCCAGGACGCTTTCCGGATGTTCCTGAAGATAAGCGTTGAGCAGATCAGAAGCGCCGGAGAAATCCTCTCTTTTGATCAGGCGTTCAGCAGTTTGCAGGGATTCATCCCACTGGATTACCGGTCCGTGTTCTTCCGGCATGACAAGGACGGTTGTGTCTTTCTGTGTTCGTCTGTGGTGCCGACATCCCGCGTTCATCCCTGGCGCCAGTTGAGTTGGCTGGGCTTTTACCAACATGGGGACGGACATGCCTTCTCGCGCGAAATACAAAGGCGCATTGGCTGTACCAATACGCAGGATTTCGGCCTGTTCTTCCCGTCCGCCGCTGCCGGGCAGTTTAAGGCTGTCCCCCACGCGGAAAATTCCGCTTCGTATCGTGACCGTGATGGTACAGGTGTCAACCGATGTGGGAATAACTGACTGGATTTGTAACAAATTGGGCTCAAGCAGGGTCAGGGGCTCTTGACTGTCTTTATCCAGCTCCGCGGGCAGCGTGTTGCTGACCTCCGCGGTTTTGCTGTCGGCTTCCACCTGGGCAATAATCTGTTTCAATTTCTCCAGAGCTTCCGGCTCTATGCGGTCTGTCAGTCCAGCCATGCAGGCCTTGGCCAGCGCCGGCTGACCGGTCCGCGCCAGACAGAGTGCCCGGTAGTAGGTTACCCGGCGGCTGTTGGGACGTTCCCGGTCGAGGATGTTAAGTTTTTCCAGTGCCTCCTCGAAAGACCCGGTTTCAATCAGTTTTCGCGCGTCTTCGTAGAGGAGTTTGGCCTCTTCATTGGTGATCATGCCTGTTCTCCGCCGCTGAACTGCGACAGCAAAAATTATGTCAAGATTATATTATTACAAATTTTGCCGGAATTCACAACAAAAAAGTACGGCCCGGAAAACCGGGCCGTAGCAATTATCTGTACGGACAGGACTTTAAAGCGGGAGGAAATCGAAGGGTTTCCGGTATTCTTTGCTGAGGTACTTGTTGGCATCCGGGTTATTCGTGAAGGACATGGAAGCCACGTCGAACTCAAGCTTCACTCCCACCCCCACGGCCAGTGCGACGTTGCCCATGTTTGCAACCTCAGTCAGGGGGCCGGCGTAATCCAGGTAGGAAATGCCGTTCGGGATAGCGACCGTTTTGTCCCGGCATACTTTGATCCACTCCAGATAGGGATTTTCCTCAGGAACCCGGGGAAGCATGGGATCCGGCTTCTTGAGGTCCTTGTTCAGGGGATCAGGATGCAGCCTGGGATTTTCTCCGTAGGTGCAGCAAGATGCCACGGCTTTCGTGCCGATGAAAAGGGATCCGTTGTCTCCATCGCCGAATTGCTCATCGGCAGGGATGCCTTCCGGCCGCGGAGGCAATTCCCCTCCATCATACCAGTACACGGTCAGGGGCGGCATTTTTCCGTAAGGCGTTTCCCGTTCGGGGAACTCAAATTTGATCACGCTCTTTTTGGGGAAGCACTGTTCCGTAAGCCCTTCCTGGCGAACGACTTCAACGGTAAAGCGGGGGGCTTTATCCAGTTGAAGCGCCCAGAATACGGGATCCATGATATGGCAGGCCATGTCGCCGATCGCGCCGCATCCGAAATCCCACCAGCCGCGCCATTTGAAGGGCGCGTATCCTTTATTGTAGGGGCGGAAGGGCGCGGCGCCCAGCCAGCAGTCCCAGTTCATGGTATCCGGAACCGGCTGTTCTTTCAGGGGAGATTTGATAGCCTGGGGCCATATCGGGCGATTGGTCCAGCTGTGGGCTTCGCGGATTTCGCCCAGTGTTCCGGACCAGATCAGTTCGCACAGTTCCCTGACGCCATTTTTCGTGTGTCCCTGATTGCCCATCACCGCCACGATATCCGGGTTTTCCTTGTAAACATTGGCCAGCAGGCGGGCTTCGGCGATCGTGTGGGTCAGGGGCTTCTGAATCCGGCAGTGTTTCCCCATTTTCATGGCCATATAACCGGCCAGCGCGTGGGTATGGTCGGGCGTGGAGACGGTAACCGCGTCAATTTCCTTGTCCATCTCCTCCAGCATTTTCCGGTAATCCGTGTAAAATTTCGCATCCGGAAATGCCGCCCGCGCCTCGCCGGTCTGTTTTTCCGAGGTGTCCACGTCACACATGGCGACAATGTTCACCAGGTCCTTAAACTTTCCGACACTCTGAATGTCGCCGCTGCCCATTCCCCCTACGCCGATGCCGGCGACGTTCAGTTTCTCATTCGGTGAGATTTTCCGGGGTACTACGCGCGCGGTGTTGACTGTCTGGGCCCAGCTCCATTTCAGGCTGGCAGCGCCGGCTGCCAGGGTGGCGGACGCGAGAAATGCCCGCCTCGTCAGTTTTGTATCTCCCATGACCATGCTCCTTTTGCATTGTGGAAAGGTTTCAAGTATGAAGCATTACTTTATACCAGTATTCCGCCTGAATCAATTTTTTAACATACCCGAATACAGGCAATCCCCAAAAGTCGGGCAACTTTTTCCAGTATATCCGCGACATGGCCCGTACCAATGGCCATATGATGGGCCGGTCCGGCCTGGCACCAGGTATCAAAAAATGCTTTCGCGCCGGTTGCGAACCGGTATCGACTGTTGGTATTGCCGATTTCCAGCACCGGACCGGGGACGGATTCCCCTTCCGCCACCAGCAATTTCAAGCGGCCTTCCACGTCCTGAACAACAGATAGGACAGTAGCGGGACCATGCTTAACGGACATCTGAATGGAAAGCCCCTTGCCAGGTTTTCCGTGGTATACCGGCAGCGGCACCAGCCTGACTCGCCCTTCCGCAATGGCCATATGTCCGGGCCCGTCGTGGCCGAGCAGAATCACATCGTCCTCATAGTCCATCAGGTAAGGCTCGGCGAAAGAACCGCCTGCCCCGAGCAGATCCAGCAGCTTCATTGCCTGGACGTTTTTGATCTCACATTCCCCCGCGACAGGTACGCCGTGCGCCGTAAGGAGTGAGTTTCCGGCAATAACAGATGTAACAATATCTTCATACGGATAACCGGGCTGGCTCTCGTAATAGTAAGCCATGGAACCGAGCTGATGGCGCTCCACCAGTTTGTGCAAAGCGACTGAGGTGCGGGCGGCGCGGACCAGTTCGTCCGGTTCACATTCCGGAGAAACATCAAACTCCTCCCGGAATCGTTGCAGCATAGCCTGCACATCCGAATCGGTTGCCGATTCCCGAAGTGCGTGGAGCTCACACATCTCCAGCAGTTCGAAATGGCATCCGAACACGCCGGCCTGCTGGGTCATGTCGCTGTACACGTCCAGCATGCCGCAGTAATAATGCCCAAGGACACCGACCCTGTTTTCGCGCATGCCTTTGACCGCGGATGCGGCGCGGACCCAGGCGGCGATTTCGCGCCACGTATCCGAACCGTCCAGGGTTCCTGAAACCAGATGAAAAGGGATACGCGCGCGGTTGAACGCGCAGGCCAGCTCAGGAGCGGTGCAACTCTGGCAGTGCGCAAGCCACTCACCGGTCATGGTGCCCCGGTCCCCCAGCGCGTTGAAGGCGCGGTAGTCCAGCTGGGCAACCGGCTGGAGGTTAAGCACCACCACCGGCACTCCCGCGCGCTGTACAACAGGGAGCACCGTTGAACTCAGCGCGTAGGTGGTTATATACAGGAAAATGATGTCAACATCTTCCTGCCGAAAGCGGCTGCCGGCTTCGCGCCCTTTTTCCACGCTGTCCACCAGGCCCGCGCTGATGACGTTAACGCCAAGGTCTTTCAGCCGCTGTTCCACCTGGGCAAGGTATCCGGTAAGCCGGTCTTTCAGTCCGGCGAACTGAGGCCAGTAGGTATCCAGCCCGATTCCAAATACGCCTGCATTAATTGGAGAAATCTGATTCATGCTGTATCCTTATCCTTTACACGCGGATGATCCGTGGTTCACAGATATTTTGGTTATGTTGCGGTACGGCCCGACCTCAGTCCCTGCACTTCATATACCCGGACCGCCTGCTGTTTCCCCTTCAGTTGCTGGGTACCCAGCGGCCTGCCGACGATGTATCCTTGAAGCGCCTGCCATACGGCCTCCCCCACCACGATTTTGCCTGGTCCCGCCAGGTCACAGAACCGTTTGGCGGTATTAACCCGGTCTCCAACCACCGTAAAATCCATACGCCTCGGCGATCCGATATAGCCTGCAATCACTTCTCCGAGATCAACGCCGATTCCAATGTGAATAACCGGGCGTCCCTCCTGAGCCCGTATCGCATTCAGCTCATTGGTTTTCTGCTGCATTTCCAGCGCGGTAGCCACAGCCCGGAACGCTTCATTGCCGATTTTAAACGGAGCGCCAAAGACCGCCATGATTTCATCGCCGATATATTTGTCCAACGTTCCTTCGTGCCGGAATACGATTTCCGTCATGGCGGTGAAGTGCTCATTAAGCGTCATAACCAGGTCGTGGGGCGCCAGGGTTTCTGCCAGCTGGGATGAGCCGCGGATATCGCAAAACAGC
>JAKOTZ010000172.1 GCA_029776995.1 Candidatus Hydrogenedentota bacterium | reverse complement strand
CGGATCCCATTACGCAGATGCGGGCCAGACGGGTCACCCCCACGTGCGTGGGGAAAAGAACGTCATGGCGCTCTGCGTCGACGCGCGCAACGGTTCACCCCCACGTGCGTGGGGAAAAGGCTAAACTTATTTTCAGTTATTTTGTGTTGTCCAGTCAAATTTTTAGATTCAGGACTCTTTTCCGGAGATCATTTTCGGCAGGATCAAGCCGTCGAGATCCACGAACTGTCGTTTTGTGTTTCCGTAGGTGCGGATGGTGTACCCCTGTTCATTGGCGTCGGTGTAGATGAAGATGACGCCGCCGTCGCGGATTTTTTTGCAGCAGCGCTCCCAGAGTTTTTCGCGGACGAGGGCGGAGAGGACCGCGACGAAGACACCCGGATGGGGTTCGATGGCCCATCGGGAGACTTCGCCCCGGAGCGCCGGCGTGGCTGAGACGAGGATGATCACCGTCATGATGGGTTCTCCGTCGGCTGTTCAGGGTTGGGTGGAGGCGGCGGCTGAGGTTTCTGTTCGCCCTGGGCCATAAGTTCGGGATCGTAATTCTGGGCGGAGGGGCATTCACCCTGCTCGGGATCCCAGAGCACCAGCGGCGCGTCGGCGCTGTCCTCGGCGATGGGGTTTTTCCTGTCCATGCCGAGGGCGGAGCGGATGTCCGGAATGACCCTGCCGAGGAGCCGGGACTGGTAAAAAGCCTGCCGGCAGGTCATGCGTACGATCCTTTCCAGTTCAGGCGGATTCTGGGCGCCGATCTGGAAAGCGATGGGGATGGAGAACTCCGTTTTGTACAGGTCGGCCACGTCGTAGACAAAGGAAAGCATGTTCCCGAGGTGGACGAATCCGAGGGCCGGCGAGAATCCTCCGGCGAGGATTGCGGCATGGCACAGGCCGTACAGGCAGCTGTTCGCCACGGACAGGGCCCGGTTTACAGGGTCGGCATGGTTCCAGCTTTCCACGGAATAGTTGCGGCCGGCCCACTGGACCCCGGTTTTCTCGGCCCAGGACTCATAAACCTGCCGAACCCGCCTGCCTTCCATGGCGCGCAGCTGGGCCATGGAAACATGGGGCGGCACCGGATCGGGAAAACGCATGTTATACAGCTGGACAGCCACCTGGAATCGGGTCTGGGGATTGGCCCACAGGGTGGCCTGGTAGTACAGGTTCCGGGCGTTTCTGGCCTTGGAATGGCCGAAAGCGTAACAGCGGACGGCGTCCTCGCCGGTCCATGCGACGAGGACACCGTTTTCGATCAGCAGGCTCATGGCGGCGTGGGTCACGCTAACGCCCGGCCCGAACAGCAGCAGGTTGATGCCCGCGCAGGGCACCGGCGTTTTCCCGTTTCCGTCGATCAGCACGATGCCGTGCTCGTCCCGCTCGATAATCACATGTTCGAGGTAGGCGTACGACCAGGAATCGGCAAAACGCGGCAGGGCCCGTAAATCATCGGATGGCGCCATGGCCGTTCTCCCGTTTTCGCGGGGGCCCGGTCACGGAGCCGTGACGGACAGCAGCCCGCACCCAAACGATTTCGCGGGTCCGATGCCCCTGCCCAGCGCCATGGCAAACCGGTCCGGCTCCGTGACTTCAAGCAGGCCTTCAAACCGGGCGCAGAACATCTGGGGAATGAAGGCGCCCCGGTCCGGCCCGTCCTGGTCTTCCGGGTCAAAACCGCTCCGGTTTACGTATACGTACTCGACCTGCACCTCCACGGCCTCCGGATCCGGGACCAGCCTGAAACCGGCTTCCCCGGCGCGCCGGGCCAGCCATCCGGGCAGCTGTTCCCGCGGGACCGGGACGCGGGCGCCGTTTTTGGAGCGCCGGTCGCGCCGCCAGGGCCCGGCCGGATCTTCTTTCGGCTCCCGGATTACCTGGCCGGGATCGGCCCTGCGCTGGGCCGCCGTGAGGGTCCCGACTTTCCGGGTGGCATTGGCCAGGAGCCGGAAGCGGAATTTCTGTCCGGCCTGAAATGCCGGGTTCCATTCCCGTACCTCCGGCGGGGCGGCCAGCAGGTACTTCGCGTTGTGGAAAGCGTATTCCCAGTCCGGCTCCACGGCGGACTGCACCAGGATGACCGGACAGGCTCCCGGCCTGGGATCAATCCGGAACAGGAACCCCTGTTCTTCGGACCGGGGCACGCGCACCTGCCGGCCGAAGTCTTCCGGATCGTAGGGGCGGACAAAATGGGGATCCCGGGTTTTGCGTTCCGGCGCCGGAAAGGCCATGCACAGGCGCTGGTGCACCCGGTAACGGTTGCGCAGCCAGTTGCGCCCGGGGCGGATCCGGTCCGGATCATCGCCGACATCGATAAGCAGCGTGGACAAATACATGGCTGTCTCCTTATTCCGATACCTTCTCGCCCAGCATGCGGGAACGGGTTTCACGGGACCTGAATGTGATGATCTCCTGGCGCTTCCGGATGATCAGTTCGCGCCAGTCCGGGTCTTCCGGATCAATGCGGTTCATGCCCATGTTGTGGCCGTACTCGATCATGGTGCAGGCGTCGTGGCAGAGCCGGCACAGGGCGCGGAGCTCGTCCAGCCGCTCACCGCCCCCCGCGTGCTCATAGGTGACGTGCTGCACCGTGGTAGCCGGCGCCTTGCAGAAAACGCACAGCCCATGGTCCTGCCGCAGGCGCGCCTTCCGGATCCGGCGGTATTCCGTATTGGTATAGTCCGCCTGGGGACGTTCCGGCGCTTTGGGCAGGCTGTACAGCGGTTTGTCCCATACCGGGATTTCGCCCTCTCCGGCGCCGCAGCGGAGCTTCAGCCGGGCCACAACGCGGGATTCATACGCCGGAACCGGCGGCAGAAAATGCACCGGCACGTCGCGCGCGGCCTGCAGTTCAACATATTCTTCCCGGCCGTTTCCCGGAAGGGGCCAGTCGGTGTACACGTCCAGCGCTTCGGGGGCCTTTTTCTCGAAGAAATACCGCGGCTGCCAGGGCACCTTCGCCAGGGCTTCCAACGGATTGGCCGCGGCGCGCAGCGAACTTACCTGAACCTGCCCTTTGCCGTCTCCGGCTTCGGCTGATTCGGGAATGGTCCGGTCCAGCAGCAGCGGGACCGACGGGACGCAGGATTTCCTGCCGAGGTACAGCGGCCAGACCGGATTCCGAAGCGCGTCATACAGTTTTTGGATGGTTTCGGGCTCACCCCAGAGGGCCACCAGAAACGACGCGTCGCCCAGGTACTCCCGCAGGGTCAGCATGGTTTCGCTGCGGCGCATGTCGCCGCCGGCAGTCCGCCGGTCCATGCCGGCGCCGACCGTGTGGTAGTCCAGCCACCGCACGCCGGGGCGGTCCACACGCACGGCCATTTTCAGTTCGGCCAGCGGCTTCAGCGTCTCCGGCGTCGCTTCAGGCCGGGCGATGCCCATGGCGGCGCACAGCAGGCCGATCACGCCGGATTTGGTCGGGCAGGGGGCCACCCGCCGGACCGCGAAACGGGCCTCGGGCAGCCCCCACGCCTGGAAGGGCCCTTCCAGGCGGAGAAGCAGGGTGTTATAAGCCGTCATGGCTCAGCCCTCCCGCGCCGCGGAGTATTCCACCACCGCCGAGCGGACCTGCTCCCAGGTCAGGCCGCCGTCAATGGCGGGAATCAGCGCGCTCACCAGGTCATCCAGGCTGCGGCAGGACTCCTGCTCCGGCACGATAGGCGTCCCGTTGTAGGCGAGGGGGTAGCGGAGGTTCGGCGAGAACCAGAACCGCCTGTCCGGCCTGCCGTATCCGGTGTCAAGGTCTTCAATGTGGCGCGCCAGCCGGGCAACAGATTCGGCGACCAGGTCCGCCCGGTCCTCTACGTCCACGGGCTGCACGAAAGCGTTCGCGTAATTGATCGGGTATTTCCGGAGTTCGACCAGGATGCCCAGCGGAGGATTGTGGGCGGCAAAGCTGTTCTGCTTTCCGGTGGGGTTCACCAGCGCCGCGGCCCGCAGGAACGCCCCGACAGTATGGGCCGCCAGTTCGCGGTTGTTCCTGAGGTTTTTCAGCAGCTGCTCCCAGGAGATGGAGAAATACTTGTAGTAGCAGGCGGAGGCGAACAGGGCTTCATCCACGTACCCCGCGCCGCGGTCCTCGGCGCCCGGCACGTCATCGGCAGCGACGTAGTAGTCGATCTCCTTGCGAGCGGTATGGGTGGACAGGGCATGCCCGGACTGCAGGGCGGCTTCCACCGTGTTGTTCAGGTTTTTCCAGGCGTCGGAATCGGCTTTCGCCTCGAGCATGCGCCCGAACAGGGCCATGTCGGGCACGTCCGTATGGCTGCTGATGATCTCGGCCACTTTGCGTGCCATCTCCTTGGCATCGCCGCTTTCCGCAAGGATTTTTGCCATCTCGCGGATTGCCTTGCGGGTGGTGTAGACCAGCATCTTGCCCTCTTCCCGGCCTTCCGCGCCGTCCGCTTCCTCGTCACCCTTGCCTTTTTTGGCTTTCTGCTCCAGCCCGCATTCGTTGAGCACCTTGGTGATGTCCGCATTTTTCTTCCCGAGCTTCTCCAGCTCCTCGCGGAGCAGCTGGCCGAGCCGCCGGGTGCGGATCCCGCCCAGAAGCGCGCTGAACTCGTCGCTCATGCGGACGGCGCGCTTCAGGCACTGGCTGGAGATGCGGGAGCGCAGCACGCCGCCGAAGTAACAGGTCTTGGGCGCGCCGAGGTCGTCCCGGTTCAGGTTGGACGGGGCATGGTTTTGCAGCATGTGGATCTGAATGAGCATGGATCATCCTCCTATGTTGAATTGTTATGTCAACCGGGTGCCCTTCACCCGGCGGTTTCCTGAATGGATGGGGTTTCGGAAGAGCCCGCAGCTTCTTTTTTGGGATACAGCGTTTCCGCGAACCGCAGCGCCCAGTAACGCCGCAGGGACTGGCGTTTCCAGACGGACAGGTGGTCGATGAGTTTTCCCCAGTCCAGCGCGGGACGGTCAAGATAGTCCCGCACCACCGCAAGCGCCCACTGCAGCTCCGGCTCCAGCCGCTCCTGGGGCGTGTTCAGCAGCAGGTCGAACCGGTCGATGATGGAATCCCTGGCCTGTTCCGATCCCGCCCTCCTGGCGGCGCGGGCCAGCTGGTCGGGAAGGTGGCAGCCCGTGCTGTCCTCCAGCGGAACCCAGCCGTACAGCTTGCACGCGAGCCAGGCGATATGCCGGCGCGGCGCGTCTTTATGGGCCTGCCGGATTGGCCACCACAGCCCGGTGAACAGGTCAAAGGCGACGGGATCGCGGTCGATCTCCGCGCCGGATTTGCCGCGGAGCAGCGACAGGATGCCCTCTTTCTGTTCAGCCAGCCGGCGGGTAAATTCCTTAACCCCTTTGCCGGACGGCTGGTCATACCTGTTGCGGTCGATGATGAAAGGGATTTGCCCCAGCCGGTTCTGGCCGATGATGTCCCGCACGGAGATATCAGCAAAGAACACGGGCGCCAGCGCGCGCTGCATGTTGCGGTAAAGCGCCTGCGGGGCGGTGTCCAGCAGCGCTTCCCACTCCGGCATCCGGCCGGTCTCCGTCGGGTATGCCGTCTGCACGTGGAGAAATTTCGCCAGGTTGGATTTTTTTAGCCCGCCGGTCCGTTTTTTCCGTTCTTCGTCCGTACGGGCCTGCGCCGCGATAATGGTCCGCTGCAGCCCCGACAGTACCTGGCCGCGGTTTTTCTGCCAGCTTTCAATGACTTGCTCTTTCTCCTCCGTACCATCGCCGGTGTTGTCCAGCCTTACCCGGAAGGCCAGGGCATCCAGGAACTTGGCCTGGTCCGTGACGAAATCCACGATCAGCCAGTCGGCATGGCCGCGCCAGCACGGTACGGACTGGACCGCCTTCCGCAAAGCCGTTATGCCTTCCAGCCACTGCCGGGCCGTGGCATCCGGATATTTGGACAGGTCCGTGAGCTTCAGATGCGGCAGTTTCACCGCGTCCTTTTTCGCCTCCGTGGTTTCCCGATTCCAATCGCTCAGCACGTGCGGGTCCCGCCAGTGGTATCCGTCTTTTTTCACGTCCTCCTTGGCTCGGCCTTCATACGCGGTTTCGCTGACCCCAAGCGACACCGATTCCCCGAGGAACGCGCATTGCCGCGACGGTTCAAAAACAGTTTCGTGAAACCAGACCCTCCTGGGAAGCCAGGTCAGTCCCGTGAGCGCCGGGATTTCCCCCTCGAGGGGCTGCAGCGAATCTTCCCACGCGGGAATGCCCGGCTTCCGGCCGCGCAATGCCACCCAGGACAAACGCAGGGTCCCGGCCAGCGTTTCCGCCTCCGGCAACACGTAAACGGGAGGCGTCTGGTTGATGCCATAGCTTTTTCCCTGGCCGCCTACGGTGGTGAAAACCGGCAGGCGAATCAAACCCAGCGCGCAGGCCGCGGGGGACAGCACGCAATCCTCGTCCGTGACGTGAACAAAATGGGGGTAATTACGGCCCGAAGGGATTTCATGGATCAGGTTGGTTACCGGATGCCTGTTTTTGGCGTTGCGCACGCCGGGGTCCTGGTAAAACCGGCGTTTGTCTCCAAACAGCTCAAAAAGCGGCGCGTTTTGATTCAGTTTTTCAAGGATCGTTTCCGGAAACGGTTTGTTCAGGGACTCGGGATCGACCGAATCGGGCGGGTCAGGTTCGCACCAGTACAGGAGGGCCAGCAGGAACCGGGTTCCGGCCAGGGTGTCCAGCGGATTGCCCGTGTCAATCCGCCAGATCTTGTCGGCGTCTCTGAAAGCCTCCGTGACACTGACCCGCTTGCTGGTTCCCGTGTCTTTGTACAGCACGGGGATCCACGGGTCGCGCAGCAGGTTGAATGAGTGGTGTTCAGACATGGCATGGCTCCTTATCGCAGTTGGCATATGGAACAGGCATCAGTCTATGGGTCTGAAGCGGCGGAAAACAACCGCGGACACGCGACGTTTCGAAGGGACAGGACCTTTTGCGGTACGGGGACCGCGCGGACGGTTGCGCCATGGTTTGGACCTCCCAGGTTCCCGGCCTTTTGCCCAGGGTCATGAAAAGTATATCCGACAAAAATTCCGTTGAACGGAAAAATGAAAAAAATCTGAAATTTTTTTTTTGGCGCCGCAGTGGCCGGAAAGAAACATCCGCCCGCGGCGGGCAGGCTGGTATACTTTTCGCCATGAATTCCGCCCCGCTGGTACACGTGATTGTTATTAACTGGAACGGCCTGGAACATCTGGAGGCCTGCTTTGACAGCCTGCTGGCCTCGGATTACCCGGCATTTCAGGCCGTGCTGACGGATAACGGAAGCGCGGACGGTTCGGTCGCGTTTGCCCGGGAAAAATGGGGCGATGACCCGCGGTTCTCCGCGCTGGAACTGGGCGCCAACCTGGGCTGGAGCGGCGGGAATAACGCGGCGCTGCGCCAGGCCATCGCCGCCGGGGCGCGTTACGCCCTGCTGCTGAATAACGACGTCCGGGTGGCGCCGGACGCGATCTCCCGGGCCGTCGCGCGGGCGGAATCCGATCCCCGGATCGGCGCGGTAGCCCTGAAAATGGTCCTTTTCGGTCAGCCCTGGATCCTGAACAGCCTGGGTGTCGCCGTGAGCCGCGCCGGCGTGGGCTGGGACATCGGCGCGGGACGCCTCGACAGCATGGTCACCCCGCCGGATGCCGCGCCCGGCGCCTGCGGCGGGGCCTGCCTGCTCCGGCTTGAAGCGCTGGAACAGGTCGGCCTGCTGCCGGAACGGTTCGGCATTTACCTGGATGATCTGGACCTTTGCCTGCGGCTGTGGGACGCCGGATGGAAAGTGGCCTGCTGCCCCGACGCGGTCGTGGAGCATAAATTCAGCGCGTCCATGGGGCACGGCGCGGGCGCGCGGCGGAAATATTTCCTCGCCACCCGGAACCGGCTGCTGCTGCTGGCGCG
The DNA here is from genome assembly GCA_029776995.1 of Candidatus Hydrogenedentota bacterium. Lineage (GTDB taxonomy): Bacteria > Hydrogenedentota > Hydrogenedentia > Hydrogenedentales > CAITNO01 > JAGPFE01. The sequence continues at coordinate 54,542 of JAKOTZ010000172.1, read as the reverse complement.
CAATACGCCGTTTTCGGCCCTGCCGGATGCGGCGGCGGCCACCCTGACAGCCGAGATCCGCTCCCTGGGCGCGGCGGCCCGGGACGGCGCATGGTGGAAATGGGCGGCCCACGCCCGGGCATGGCTGGAGGCCCTCTCGGCCATACCGGAAACCTGGGTCCACCGCCGTGCCATGGACCGGCAGGGCATCGACCGACACCGCCACTGCCGGATGGTCCGCCGGGAGCCCATGTTCGGCCCTGAAGTGGTGCTGCCGGTCCAGGGATTCTATCCCCTGCGTCCGACTGTAACAGGCGCGGCCCGGGCGATCAGCCGGAAAGCCTGGCTGGGCCATCCGCCGGCCGGGATGCGGGTCCGGCTGGAGGCGCCACTGCGTGGAATACCGCCGTGTCCGGTGACCATCCATCTTGACCAAACCCCCGTCGCGCGGCTGGAACGTCCGGGCGACAGTTTTATCCTTCCTGAAAATATTGGGCGGGTTTGTTTCGAATCGCTGGGCGCGGTCCGGGCGGAAGAAACCGGCCTGCCCTGGGACACCGGGGCGTGGCTGACCCTCGATCCGGATCCCGCGGCGGCATTTTTCGAAGAATCCGGTATCGCGGCCGCTTTCCGCGATACCGGAGACAGGAGCGGTTCATCATGATGAAATTGAAACTCGCGCTGGCCGGTTTGCTGCTGGTCGGAGCCTTGTGCGTTGCGGTGGTGCTGGGGATCCTGGCGGCCCGGTTGTCGGTGCCCAATGACCTGCCGCAACCCCCTAACGCAACCACGGCCGGCGAGTCCGGCCCATCATCGCCCAGTCAGCCGCAAACCGTGGAAGCCAATCCGGACGCCCCCCTGCTCTGCCTGCGTATTCCCGGCACCGCACCGGAAGTCTGGACTGTCGCTGCCGAGGAAATCCGACTTGCTGCCGGCGCGGGCGTTCACCTGTACATCCTGCCGGTTGCCCTGCGCTGGGAAGGCGCGCCGGAACCGCCGGAACCGGTTGCCCTGATCGGCCAGGTGGTCAGCTTGGATCCGGAGGCCACCTTTCTGCTGGAAATCGATGTGAATCCCGCGCCGGAATGGCTAAGCGCCAACCCCGCGGAGGCCATGATCGGCACCGCGGATCCATTGACCCTGCCGTCGGCGGCGTCCCAGACATGGATCAATACCGCAAAAGACGCCCTGTCCGGGCTGCTGAGCAGCGTGGAAGGCAGCGCGGTCAGCCCGCGCATCCTGGGGTACGTGCTCACGGGACTGGTTGACCGCCAGTGGAAACTCCCGGCTGGGTTTGACCGCTCGGAGGTGAACCGGCAGGGATTTCGGGACTGGCTCGTGCGCCAGTACCAGACCGAAGCGCGGATCGGCCAGGTATGGCAGGTTCCGGACTTCGACGTGAGCCGCGTGGCGATTCCCGAACCGGCGGATCCCAACACCCGGGACGGGGTGTTCCTGGCCTTTCCGCAGGACCGTCCCCTGAGCGATTTCCTGCGGTACAGCTCCGATGCCGTGGCGGACGCGCTGGCAGCGCTGGTGTCACACACCCGCCTGGTCTCCATGATTTCACCCTTAATCCTGGCGCCCTATGGATATATCCTGGATGCGTCCGACGTCGGATCCGGACACTTTGCGCTGGGTTCCCTCCTGCACAGCGACCTGGACGGGATCATTGCGCCCGTTTCGGCGGCAGACCGGGGACTGGGCGGCGCCGGACACCTGGCCGCGCCGGCGCAGAGCCTGACCGACCGCGGCCTGCGCTATGTCGTGGTTGATGACATCCGATCGGGCATGGAATGGAACCGGGAATCCGGCGTGTTCGAACGGGATCGGGGTATCCGACTGGAAGACGTGCTCGACGTGCGGCGGCGGAATTTCGCCCAGGCGCTGGTTTACGGGTTCGGCCTGGCATGGTCCGATCCCATGGCCCGGGGATGGCTGGCCGACGCCGACCAGTGGAAAGACCTGGGGCGGCTCGGCGGCGTGTATCATCAGATCCGGCCCAAACAGACGCCGCCGCCCGCGGAACCGCAGCCGGGTATTACGTTGGTGGTCAGCGAACGCGCCGCCTTTGTCGCCCGCGGCAGCGCGCAGCTCTACCTGAAAACCGTAGCCTCGGCCCGGGACGCGGTATACCGGAGCGGCGTCCCCGCGCGCGTTATCCTGCTGCAGGATATGTTTGAAGACGTCAATGTGCCCACGCCCGTGTACCTGTTCGCCAACGCGTTCCGCCTGACCCAGTCGGAACGCCGGGTGCTGCGCGCGCGCCTGGCTCGGGAAGGCGCCTGCGCCATCTGGCTGTACGCGCCTGGGTTCTTCGATGAAATGGGCTCTGCCGTGGCCGGTGTAGGCGAAATCACGGGCATGCGGGTTGTCGACGCGGGGGCGGGATCCACTGCGGCCCGGTACGCCCTGGATGGCACCTGGCTGAACCAGGAAAGCGTCTGGGGCGATACGGCGCCCTGGGCGCCGCGTTTTGCCGTGGACGATCCGGACGCCGACGCGCTGGCCCGGTATGAGGAGGGCAACGGGGTATGCGTGGCCATCAAACCCCAGCCCGACGGATGGACCTCCGTATTCATCGCTACGCCGGAGATCACGGTGGCCCTGCTGGCCGAACTGCTCAGTATCCTGGAACAGCAGATTCTGGTTCAGTCCGAAGACGGCGCCAGTTTCGACACCGTCTTCGCTGCTGAGGATCTCGTGGCGCTGCATGCCGGAGCCTCCGGGAAGCGGCAGATCAGCCTCGGGCGGTTTGCCGATGTCCGTGATCTGCTGGATGATGCCCTGAGCTGGAGCCGGCGCGACGCGTTTCCATTGCAGGTCAGGCTGGGGGAAACCCGGCTGTTTCAGATTATGGAAGGAGAGGCCGGCCAGCCGTGAACGTTGCAATTGTAGATTACGGCGCGGGAAACCTGGGTTCGGTTTTCCGGGCCTGCGCGTCGCTGGGCGCTTCGGTTGCGCTGGCCAGAGACCCTGAGGCGCTGGCGCGCGCCGACGCGCTGATTCTGCCCGGCGTCGGGGCATTCGCGGAAGCCATTGCGTTTCTCGAACAGGGCAGGTGGCTGCTGCCGCTTAATAAGGCTGTGCTGGACCGCGAAGTTCCCGTCCTGGGCATCTGCCTGGGGATGCAGCTGATGGCGGAGTGGGGCGAGGAAGGAGGGCATACCCCGGGCCTGAACTGGCTGGGAGGCGGCATAGTCCGGCGGCTGGACCCTCCCCCCGACAGTGGCGCGCGCCTGCCGCACATCGGATGGAATGACCTGGTCCGAAGCCGGGAGCATCCCCTGTTCGCGGGGATTCCTGATGGCGCGACGTTTTACTTCGCCCACTCCTATCATGTCGACGGACTCCAGGAGGATTGCGTGCTTTGCCGGAGTTTCCATGGCGTGGCGTTCACGGCGGCCGTGGCTCGGGGGCATATCCTGGGGGTCCAGTTTCATCCCGAAAAGAGTTACGCGAACGGTCTGCGCCTGCTCCGGAATTTCCTGCAGACAGCCGGAGGGAAGACGCATGCATAAGGTTCGGGTCATCCCCGTGCTGCTGCTGGGGGAACGGGGCCTGGAAAAAGGCGTGGCCTTCCGGAACCGGGTGTATGTCGGCTGCCCAAAGAATGCCGCTCGGGTCTTCAATGCCCACCGCGTGGATGAACTGGTGTTGCTGGATATCGCGGCCACGCCTGCCGGAAAACCGCCCCGGATCGAGTATGTTCGGGACATCGCCCGGGAAACTTCCATGCCCTTTGCGGCGGGAGGAGGAGTCCGCACGCTGGATCAGATGCGCGCCCTGCTGGAGGCCGGCGCCGACCGGGTCGTTATCAACACCGCCGCCATCGAAAATCCGGCGCTGATTGAAGCGGGCGCGAACCGGTTTGGCAGCCAGTGCATGCTGGTATCCATTGATGCCATGCGCCTGCTCGATGGCGCCTATACCGTCCGCGTCGAATGCGGTGGGCGGGACACCGGCCGGGACCCGGTGGAAATGGCCAGAATCGCTGAATCCGCCGGCGCGGGAGAACTCTTGGTTACGGCCATCCATCGGGACGGGACCATGTCCGGGTACGACCTGGATCTGGTGCGCCGTGTGGTGGATGCCGTGAACATCCCTGTCATCGCGGGCGGAGGCGCGGGATCCGCAGCCCACATCGGCGAAGTGATCCTGAAAGGTGGCGCGGCGGCAGCAGCCTGCGGCGCTTTTGTGGTTTTCTACGGAAAACGCCGTACGGTTCTTATTACCTATCCGTCCGTTCAGGATCTGCGCGCCGTACTGCCGGAAGACAGGGTGAGGGACCGGGACGTGGTTCCGCCGCCGGATCCGGCGGCGTCCCGTTTGTAATTGCAGGGGGGCGCGCAAAATCTGCGCGGAACCGGTCCGAAAAAGCGATAAAATCAGGAAAAACTGCTGACTGAAAACGGCACGGCAATTGCCCTTCTGTTATTGGCGCGCGTTACAGCGCCCAAAATGAGAAGGAGCGCAACCATGAAGAACACGAAAACAGGATTTTGGATCGGAACTGCGGTCGGCCTGCTTCTGCTGGCAGGCGTTACCCAGACCGCGTGGGCTCAGAATTCTCCCCCGCTGCCACCACCGGAACAGGCAACCGGAGCCAACCCTCCCGATTCGGCTGTTGCACCGCCGTCGGATCAACCGCTTCCGCCTCCGCCCGGCTGGCGCGGCGCGGGCATGGGCCGCGGGGCGCGGGGCTGTCCTCCGGGTTGCCCGGGATTTGCGGACGCAGACCAGGACGGCCGCTGTGACAATTTTACGGACGGTGATGGCGACGGCTGGTGTGACAACCGCCCGGCCGGTCCGGCGCCTGGATTCCGCAGCCGCGGTCGTACCCCGAACGGTCCTCCGCCTGCCTGGCACGGCACGGGCATGGGTCGCGGAGCGTGGGGTTGTCCGCGGGGCTGTCCGGGATTCGCGGACGCAGACCAGGACGGCCGCTGTGACAATTTTACAGACGGGAATGGGGATGGCTGGTGTGACAACTGCCCGGCCGGTCCAGCGCCTGGATTCCGCGGCCGCGGTCGTACCCCGAACGGTCCTCCGCCTGCCTGGCATGGCACGGGCATGGGTCGCGGAGCGTGGGGTTGTCCGCGGGGCTGTCCGGGTTTCGCGGATGCAGACCAGGACGGCCGCTGTGACAATTTTACAGACGGAGATGGCGACGGCTGGTGTGACAACCGCCCGGCCGGTCCGGCGCCTGGATTTCGCGGCCGCGGCCGTACCCAGAACAGTCCCCCGTCTGCCGCTCCCCAGGAGCAGAACAGATGAACAAAGAGCCAAACCATCTATATCCTGAAGCTTGAGGAATAACCGGATGCAGATCCCGCGCGGGTGACACCGATGTTACCCGCGCGGTGCAGCTTAAAGAGCCCGTTAAAAGGCTCCCGTTAATTAAGAGAGAACCCGGCGGATGCGGATCGTACCCGGAAATATGACTTTTTCCTGGCTGGAAGTTGGTAGTATGGTTCGGGTTATGTAATAGATGAGTAATGTGTTGCGTCGCATATTGCCGTGGGTTTTGGCAGCATTGCTGCTTCAGGCCATGGTGCTGTGGGCAGCCGGAGAGGTAATCCGCTATCGGCTTTGGCAGGCCGCGAATATTCAGGAGGTTCGCCTGAATACGTTGCTGGCCCTGGCGGAACAGGGGGTTCGCGCTCATGTGCGTCCCGGTCCGGCGCTGGCCATCACGGGAGTGACTGCTGTGTTTGATGCGCTGGCCAATCTGCCGGAATTAGCGGGGCTGCGTCTGACAGATGCGTCGGGAACGGTACTTTTGACCTCGGGATTTCCTGATGAAGGAGAAAAGTTTCCGTATTCGGTGCGCCTGGAACGGTATCACCGGCAGATTGAACCCATCCCGGAGATTGGTCCGCCTGGCGGAGGACGAGGTCTGATGCGGGGGCCTGGGCATGGTCCCCGCTGGATGGGGCAGCGCGGCCCTGATGATTCCTGGCAGATCCTGCCGCCGGGACCTCTGTTGCTGGAACTGTGGCTGGATCCGGGGCAGGACAATGCCGTGCGCCAGATTCAGCGTGACGGGTGGCTGATGGCCTTGGGCGGCAGTTTGGCGGTTTTGGTCGGATTGGTGGCGGCCGCCATGGTATTGCGGCAGCGTCGGCTGCGGCAGGACCTGCGGGTTGCCCGCGAAGAGGCGGCGCACCAGGCGCGGCTGGCCCAGCTGGGGGCGGGGCTGGCGCATGAAGTAAAAAATCCGCTGGGCGTTGCCCGGGGTCTGGCGCAATCTATTCTGGATGAAGTTCCGCCGGGTTCTTCCCTTTCCGAAAAGGCCGCTGCCCTGATAGACGAGGCGGACCGCGCGGCCCGGCGGATCAACCTGTTTCTGCGGTACGCTAGGCCGCCGGAACCCCGGCCGGTTCCTGTCGACCTTGAGGCATTGGGAGACCAGCTCAGCCGGCTGCTGGAGGATGAGGCTGCCCGCAAGCAGGTTCAGCTTGACGTTTCCCTTCAGGGCAGGATCATGGCGGACCCGGATCTGTTGCGCCGGGCGCTGATGAACCTGCTGCTGAACGCGCTGAAAGCGTGCGCCGATCCGGAATCATCGGTCCGGCTGTCCGTGGAACCGGACCACGGCGATACGGTGACCCTCTGCGTGGCCGACACCGGAGTCGGCATCGCGCCGGAAGACCTTCCCCGGGTGACCGAGCCGTTTTTCGGTCGGTTTGAGCAGGGTACGGGGCTTGGGCTGAGCATCGTGTCTGAAATTGCCCGGGCGCACGGATGGAAAATGGAGATCCAGTCCGTGCCCGGCCAGGGAACCACAGTTCGATTGCGCGGCATTAAAAAGACGTCGCTTCCCGCGGAACAGCCCGCCGCGTCCGGAGGCCAGCAGACAGGTGAGTGAACAAAAGGATCAGAAATTTCAGCCGGTTATCGGCATCGTGGACGATGAGCCTGCCCAGCGGCTGTTGCTGGCGGAGACCCTGAACCGGGCCGGATGGCGTACCCTGTGCGGTGAAAACGGGTACCAGGCGGTAGACATCGCCCCCCGCTGCAATCTGCTGCTGCTGGATGTGCGGATGCCCGGGATGAGTGGCCTTGAAGCGCTTCAGCAAATCCAGCAGCTGCCCGCTCCGCCCGTGGTGGTGCTGCTTACCGCGTATATCGACGTCCGGGATGCCGTGGCCGCCATCCGGATGGGCGCGGCCGATTATCTCGAAAAGCCGGTGGATCTGGATGAGCTGCTGACGGTAATTGAGGATGCCCTTGGGCTGGGCCACCGGGATCAGGAAGTGCTGGACCTGCCCCCGGGCGTCATCGCGGAAAGCGAAGCCCTGCGCGATCTTTTCCGGCAGGCCCTGCGGGTCGCGCCGACTTCGGCAACCGTACTGCTGACCGGCGAAAGCGGCACCGGCAAGGAAATCTTCGCGCGGCTTATCCATGCCCGCAGCCCCCGGAGCGCCGGTCCCATGGTGACGGTCAACATGGGCGCGGTTCCTGAACACCTGGCCGAGAGTGAGCTGTTCGGCCATGAAAAAGGGGCTTTCACCGGCGCGGACCAGGCGCGAGCCGGACGGTTTGAAGAAGCGGATGGCGGCACGCTGTTTCTGGATGAAATCGGCGAACTGGTTCCGGCCCTGCAGCCAAAACTCCTGCGGGTGCTGGAGACGGGGGTGTTCCGCCGGGTGGGCGGGACGGCGGATAAACGGGCAGACGTGCGCGTAATAGCCGCCACCAACCGGAACCTGGAGGAAGAAGTGGCCGCCGGGCGGTTCCGCGAAGACCTATACTATCGGCTGAACGTATTCCCGCTGCGTATTCCCCTGCTGCGGGAACGTCGCGAGGATATTATCCCCCTGGCGGAGCTGTTTCTGAAGCCCTGGAAAAAACGGCTGTCCCCCGCCGCTGCCCGCGCGCTCACGGCCTGGAGCTGGCCGGGCAACGCCCGCGAGTTGCGCAATGTCGTTGAGCGGGCGGCCATCCTGGCGGATGGGGACATGATCCTGCCGGAAGATTTGCCGGATGCCCTGCGGCAACTCCCCCGAGAGGATGCACCGTCCGAATCGCCGGAACGTCCCCTGATGGAAGAAGCCCAGCGGCGCGCCATTCTGGAAGCCCTGGAGAAAACCGGAGGAAACCGGACCAAAGCGGCCCAGCTGCTGGGCATCAGCCGGCGCAGCCTGATTTACAAACTGAGAGCCTATGGATTATAGGAGCCCGGTGGCCTTTCCCCCCGGCGCGCCGCGGCAAGCGCTATAGCTGCCGCCACGGAAACATTCAGGCTTTCAATCCCGGGCCACAGGGGAATCCGCGCCAGGAAATCACAGCGTTCCCGGACCAGCCGGCGAAGTCCGCGCCCCTCTCCGCCCGCGACCAGCATGATCCGCCCGCTCAGATCCGCCTGCCAGATATCCCTGTCGCCCGCCATGTCCAGCCCGGTCGACCAGAACCCCGCATCCCGAACCCGGTTCAGGGCATCCGGCAGGTTTTTTACGGCGACCAGCGGCACGCGCTCCACCCCCCCGGCCGCGGCCTTAACCGCTGCCGGCGACAGAGGCGCCTGGCGCCGCTCCGTAAACAGTATGCCCGCCGCGCCGAAGGCCGCGGCCGAGCGGATGATCGCGCCGAAGTTTCTCGGGTCTTCGATGCCGTCCAGGGCAACGGCAATCTGGCGGGGACCTTCCAGGCGGCTCAGCCAGGTATTGATATCCACCCTCGGTACGGGTTCGGCTTCCAGCAGGACCCCCTGGTGAACACCGTGGGAAGCCAGCCGGTTCAGCGTATCCCGCGGTACCCGCTCCACGGGGATATCCTGGCGGTGGGCCAGTCGAAGGAAGTCTTCAATATCCCGGATGTCTTCCTGCACCCGCAGCAGGTAAACCCGCCGCCGGTTCGCGCTGAGACAGGCTTTGACGGCCTGCCGTCCGTATACAATTTCCCGCATGGTGAAATATCCCTTCTGGCCGGCTGCAGGGATATCATATCCCCCGCCGCGCGGACGGTAATAAAAACCGCCCCGGGTCGCGTGGACCCGGGGCGTCTGAGAAAGCAGGGACAAACGGTTAACGTTTCCGGCGGATGGTTGCGGCGCCTGCCGCGCCGAGTGCGGCCGCCAGCGCGGCCAGCAGGCCCGCGCCGCCAACCGGCACGCCCGGTTCCGTCAGCACGATCACCGTAGCCGGGTCGCTGATCACGAAGGTGTTGTTATCCGAGACCTCAACCCAGTAATTCCCGGCGTCCTCCGCGGAGGCCTCGGGGATTACCAGCACGGGGCTGTCGTCGCCCACGTTGACGACGCTCTTTCCGCCGCTTTCCGCCTCGAATTTCCACTGGTAGTGCAGGGTACCCGCGCCGCCGTCCGCGCTGACGGACAGTTCGATCGGTTCGCCGGCCCGCACGGTCGTGCCCTGCGGCTGCGCGGTGATGGCGAGTGACACGAACAGGGTTGCCGGATTGGAGGTTACCGTTTCGTACTGGTCGCTGACCTCAACGTAGTAGGTGCCGGACTGCGCCCGGGTCAGGCCGGTCAGCGTCAGCGTGGGATTGTTATCGCCCACCGTAACCGGGTTGCCGGAGCCGTCATCGAACTTCCAGGTAAACTGCAGCGGATAGACGCCGCCCGTAACCGAAACAGTAAAGCTCACGCTGCCGCCCGCCGGCGCCTCCGCCGATTGCGGCTGCTGGGTGATCTGGATGAGCGGCTGGTTCACCAGCACCAGCTGGGCGGGCTGGGATACCACCGTCCGCGCTTCATCGGTGATCTCGACCCAGTACACGCCTTCCATGTCGGCCTGCAGGTTGGTCAGGAACAGGTACGGCTGGTTGGTGCCCACGTTGACCGGACCCGATCCGTCATCGAACTTCCACTGGTACGTGATGGCGCCCTCGCCGCCCGAGGTCTGGACCGCGAAGACCCATGACGCGCCAATCTTGGCTGTGCCGCCCTGCGGTTGCTCGGTTATGGTCAGGGCGGGCGGCGGCGTGACCGTAATCACTGCCGCGTCGGAAGTTACCTGGTCGCTGTAGCCGTCGAATATCACCACGTCGTAGGCGCCCGCGTCCGCGTACTGCAGGTTGTTCAGGGACAGGGTCCATGTCTGCGGCTGCTGTTCCACCGGCAGCGGCACGCCGTCTTTCCGCCACAGGTAGGTCCGTCCGGGCGCGCCGCCGGTGGCCGCCACGGTCAGGGTGACACTGGTGAAGCGCTCATAGGAGCCGCCCTGCGGCTGCTGCGTGATGGCCAGCCGTGGGTACACCGTCAGCGTGGCGGGATCCGACTGCACCTCATCCGGCGGCACATAGGAATCGCTGACCACGCACCGGTAGACGCCCGCGCGGGAGGCCAGCGGCGACGTCAGCGTCAGTGTCGGACCGTTAGGCTGTTCCGCGGGCGGAAGCGGCGTGCCGTCCTTCAGCCAGGTGTAGGTGTACGGCGGTGTGCCGCCCTGAACCGTCACGCTGAACACCGCCTGAGGCGTATCCTCATACGCCACCACATCTTCCGGCTGACCCGCGATGGCCAGCGGCGTGGTCACGGTCAGGGTAGCCGGACTGCTGGTGACCTGGCCGTAAACCGGCGTGCCCAGCGCGTCCGTGACCACGACGTCATATGCGCCCGCGTCGGCCGGCGTAACCGGTCCCAGCGCGAGGTAAGGCAGGCTGGGCCGCCCGAGGCTGACGCCGTCTTTGCGCCAGTCATAGGTGAGCGGAGGATATCCGCCGGAAGCGGCCACCGTGAACACCACATTGCCGCCCTGGACTACCGTGGCGCTGGAGGGTTGTGTTGTGATGCTGACCGGCGGATTGACCGTAACCGGTACCGGTGGATCGGTCAGTACGATCTGGCCCGCCCCGTCGGTTACTTCCAGCGTGTACTGGCCGGCGTGGGAAGCCTGGACCGGGTTTACCGTAAAGGTGTACTGGTCCCACCCGCTGGTTACCGTCAGCCCGTCCCGTTGCCACCGGGTTACCCGCGGAGTCGCTCCGCCTGTTACGGTGGCGGTCAGCGTGAAGGACGCCCCGATATAGGTCTGGATCGCCGTCTCATTGATGCTGGCTTCCAGCTGCGTGTAGGCGGTGACGTTCCGGTTCGCCGGTACCGTCGTGCTCCACACGGCGCCCGGCGCCAGCGTCCCGATCACGAAGGGATCACATCCGTCTACGAATATCGTGACATTGTCCTGGGCGGTAGCCCCATTGTTGGTCACGAAAATCTGGTCGAACCCGTTGAACGGCGATTCCGTGTTCCGCAGCGCGACCACTTCAATGATCGGGCTGCCCTGCCGCTTGGCAAGATACGCTGTTTCGTTCCAGAACCCGGATTTCAGGAATCCGCCCGTGGCAACGATGTCTCCGACAAGGTCACCCAGCAGCGGAACCTGAATGGAATTGTCATAGGGCGCGGTAGACCGGAGCACGCTGTTGTTGGTCGCGAAACCGGTCAGGCAGTCGTCGCTGAATACCGGCAGGGACGGGCTGGTCATGTTGCTGATCAGCGTGGCCCGCCCTTTGTATACGTCGGATGTGTTGGACGTATGGTTGTCGCACGTGACGTACCCTGACCCGGCCAGGATAACCGACCCGTGCAGTTTGACCATGCCTGGGGTGCCCAGGCCGCCGGCGGCTCCATTGCCGCCGGATCCGCCGCTGCCACCGCCGGCCCCCGCGCCGCCGCGGCCGCCGCGGGTTCCGGCCCCGCCGGCCCCGCCGTAATTATTTAGAGGCCAACAGCCGTAAAACAGGGTCCAGTATAACCCCTGTCCCCCGCCGGCCCCGCCTGATCCATTCTGCCAGTTGTTGCCGGGGTCCACACCGCCCGATCCGGCCTGTCCGGCGCTTCCGGCGGAACCGCTGCCGGGAGCCGACGCGGAGATGTTCACCGTTCCGCCAAAGCGGAGGATACCCCGAGCGGCCAGCACGGCCGCGCCGCCGCCGTTTCCGCCGTTTCCGCCGGCGCCACCAGCTCCGCCCGCGCCGCCATTGCCGCCGACACCGTCTATTACGGGAGCTCCGCACTGAGCCAGCCACGTGTTGTACGCCAGTCCGCCGCCGCCGCCGCCGGCGCCGCTGGATCCGCCGCCGCCCTGGTCGCCGCCCTGGCCCCCGGCGCCACCACCGCCGCCACCGCCGCCGCCGCCGCCGTGCCCGGCCGCCAGGCTTAAGGTATTTGCCGCGGCCATGAAATTAGCCGGTAAGCCGGGACTCCCATTTGAACCCGATCCGCCCTGGGCGCCCGCCGAGGCGTTGCCCCCATTTACGCCGTCTGCTGTGGCGTTGCCGCCGGGATCACCGTTTGTGGGAACGGATTGAGGCGCGCCGCCGCCGCCGCCGCCGCCGGAAGCGGATCCGCCCGATCCGCGGTTAACCGTGCTCTGCGGGCTGCCGCCGTTGCCCCGCGCGCCCCCAGCGCCAGCAGTACCCTGGGAACCGAACCCGAGCGTTCCCGCGCCGCCGGTGCCGCCCTGGGTGCCGGCTGCGCCGGCCGCGCCCGAAGCGCCGTCACTGCCGCTGTTCCGGCCGCTGCCGTCTCCGCCTCTGCCCAGTACGCCGTTCTGCCAGGTTGACGCGTTGCCCCCCGCTCCGCCGGGTGCAGCCAGACCGCCGGCGCCACCGCTTGATCCGCCCGCTCCACCGTTGCCGCCCGCGCCGGCGGAGCCGCCAGCTCCGCCCGTACCGCCTCCGGCGCGGCCGGCTACGGCGCCGGATACGTCCAGCGTGGTATCCCACCGCATGTCACCGGACGCTGCCAGCACCAGCGGCCGGTTGCCGCTGACCGTTACGGTTACACCGCTGTTCACCGTGACGTTCCGGAAGTTGAATTTCGCCACGTTTCCAGATCCCGTGCTGAGCACCTGGCCGTAAATGGCCGGGTTGGATCCATACTGCAGGAAAGGCGGCGTCGTTCCCGTGTTGATGACTACGGAACCGCTGGTTATGGTCAGATCGCCCAGGGATCCGTCGCTCAGGTAGAGGTCTCCCTCCGAAACCGGGCCAGATGGATATTCGAAGGTATAGGCGTTGTCCGCGCCGTCCTGGTAAGCCGCCGCCAGCGAGCTTCTGCCGGACGCGTCCGTGGCCGCGCCGGCGGGAATCTGTACGGACACGGTGATGGTCTGGGTGCGGCTGACCAGCAGCGAGAAGGAATAGCTGGCGCCGCTGCCGGCAAAATTGGTTACCCACGCGGTCCCCTGGCCGCTTTGGACCGCAACGACAATGTCGTCCGCGGTAAAGCCCGTAACGTCTTTATTGAACACCACGTCGAAGGTAACCGACGTCAGCGTCGTGGGCTCAGGTACCTGAGGAGTAATCACGGCTTCCGGATCCATGCGATCAATAATATAGGTTTGGCCTCCGGTGAAACTGCCGTTGCCGGTTCCTTCGCCGCCCAGCTGGTTCCAGTTTTTGTCGTACACGGAACCGTCGTCAACCAGGTTCAGTCCCAGGGTGCCGTTGGGCGCGCTTGCGGTGTTTACCCGGACCGTCCGCGTAGCGGTGTCTTCGGACCCTTCCACTGCCGTTATCGATGCGCCGGACGCCGAACTGCCCGTCAACACAAAATCGCTCGCGTCCACGCCCCGGACGGCTTCATTGAAGGTTACGGTAAAGCGGACTTCGTTGGCTTCAGTGGGCGACGGATCAAGCCGGTTGATCGAAGCAACGGACGGCGCGGAGGAATCGGTCAGCCATCCGTTCAGGAATTGCATTACGGCATTATTAAACAGCGTTTTGTAGCCCTGGTCGTTCAGGTGAATCGGATCCCGGTAGGTCTTGTCCGACTCCGGTTTATTCATCTGCATGGGGGCGGTGCCGTAGGAAATATCCCCGCCGGCCATCGGCGTGTAGTTCGGATAATATCCCGGAAACGGCGTCGTGCCCGGATTGAAAATGGTGCCCAGGGAGTTCGTGTAGCCATTGGCGTAGTGGTTCGCGCCGAAGTTGTTCAGGAAATCCCACCGGGTTGTGGCCAGCGCGACGTTTTTGTTGCGTTCTCCCATCCCCACGAAGAACTGGTTGATCACCTGGTTGTTGGCCTTGTTCTGCCAGATGTCCCCCACGGTGAATCCCAGGCCGGCCGCAAAATACACGGAGTTCCATGAAAATTCCTGCATGCCGTAGGTGCATGTTTCCGTGATATTCAGGTAATCGTATCCGATATGCAGAATTTTCTTGGTGGGATGGTTGGTTCGGAACCAGTTCACCAGGGTTTCTAAGTCTTCCTGGATGGTGTCATACAGGGCTTCCGTTTGGGCCGGTGTCCAGTTGGTCCGCCATGACCACATGTCGTTGCCGGTAATGGACAGGCAGATGATGTCAATCGTGGGCCAGTGGGCCAGCGACCAGTTGACCCGGTCCAGCAGGGGCATGTTGGTATACCCCGGCGGCGAAGGAAACGTGTCCTCTGGGGGGACTGCATTATTGGCCCAGCCATCTGCCGTAGAGCCGCCGATGGCCGTATACGTGCCCTCTACCTCGTAGGTGCCCGGTCCGTAATTATAATTGAGTACCGACTGGTAGGAACCCATTACCCAGGGCCACTGCGCCCAGCTGTCGCCCACCAGCAGGATCCGCTTTACGGCGAAAGCGTTCGGGGTCAGCAGGAGCAGCGAGGCTGAAACCGCCAAAAACAGATACGTCGACCACCGGCAATGTTTACGCATGGCTCTCTCCTCACGTCGCGTAAGGTTATCGTTGTCTAATAATAATTTAACACACCCCGCCCCAAATGTCAAGAACTTTTTTGCATGGCGCCATCTAAGATAAACGATAAACTGCTAAAAAGGCATGAAAACGGGACTGTACCAAAAAAAGTATGAGCGCCAACCTGCCGATTTAACGGCGCAGGAACACCAGAACAAGGTAACCGATGCCGTTCATCAGCACAATGACCGGTCCCGACGGCAGGTTCCACAGGTAACTGATGACCATGCCGGCAACCCCGCAAAGGGCGGAATACAAGACAGCCAGCGCCATAACTCCCGAAAGCCGCCGGGCCAATCGGCAGGATGCCGCGGCAGGCAGCGTCAGCAGCGCGATCGACAGCACAACTCCCGCTACGACTGTCAGCGCCACCACCGTCAGCGCGGTCAGCACCAGCAGCAGGCTGTAGTACCGCTCCACGGGCACCCCCCGAAGCCGCGCGTATTCCGCGTCAAAACACAGCGCGAGAAAGGGGCGATAATACCAGGCTATGGTTCCCGCTATGACCGCGTCCAGCGCGGCCAGCATGACAATTTCCCGGCGGCCGGCCATGAGAATATTTCCAAAAAGGTACGCGTTTAGGTCACGGCCGTAACCCGGTGTCAGGTACAGCAGCAGGATGCCCGCGGCCATGCCCGCGGACCACAGCAGCCCAATCAGGGTGTCTTCCCGCTCCCGCCACCGCTGGGATACCCAGCTGATCAGCAGCGCCGCCAGCACAGCCGCCCCCACTGCCCCCCATAAAGGGTGAAGCCAGGTCCAGCCGAAGGTTACCCGGAGGTATTCTGCCGCCCCGATGCCTCCCAGGATCGCGTGCGCGATGCCTCCGGCGATGTAGCCCAGCCTGCGGGTTACCACGTAGGTGCCCACGGTGCCCCCCGCCACGCCGGCCAGCAGCAGGGCCGCCAGCGCGTTCCGAAAAATCAGGGAGCCCGCCATGGCGGTCAGCGCCTCAGTCATGCTCCGCGAGCCCCCCTCCGGTCATGTGCCGCAACAGGCTGCTGTCCATGCGGGTCGCGGGATGGTGATGGATTGTGCGGTGCACGCAATACACCGCCTCGATAAACCGCTCCACCGTCTCCGCGTCATGGGTAACCAGCACCATTGCCCGGCCCTGCCGGGTGTGGTCCAGCAGGTCCAGCAGGGCCGCCCGGGACGCCGGATCCACCGCCGTGGTCGGCTCGTCCAGGAACAGGATTTCAGGGTCGCTGACCAGCGCCCGGGCAATCAGCGCCCGCTGCTGCTGCCCGCCGGAGAGCGACCCGAAGGGCCGTGAGCTAAGCTCCGCGATGCCGGTGGTTTGCAGCATCTGTTCCACCCGTTCACGCCGCGCGCCGCGTCCGGCAATGTCCGGCCGGTTCAGCAGCCCCATCTCGACCACTTCGTACACGGTTATCGGAAACAGGGCATCGCACTGGATGCGCTGGGGAACATACCCCGCGCGGTGCCGGCTTTTCTGGGGCGGACCGCCCAGCAGGGATACGCTGCCGACTGTCGGTTCCAGCAGCCCCAGCATGATTTTAAGCAGGGTCGTTTTGCCTCCCCCGTTCGGCCCGACCAGCGTTACGCACTGGCCCCGCCTGACGGTTAGGCTGATATCCCGCAGCACGGGATCCTCGCGCCGCTCGTAAGCGAACGTCACATGGCAGACTTCTGCCGCGGCGGTTTGCGCCCCGACTGGCGCTGCGGCTGTCTGGAGTGCCGAATCTTTCACGCGTCTTCCTGGGTTGTCAAGGGGCCGTGGCGGCGGACCTCGCCGTACCGGCAATACTTTACGGGGTAGAGGCAGCTCCGGCAAAACTCTCCGCCAAAACGGCCGCGAGATTCCGCAGGGACCCGGGATAGTCCTCCGTCATCAGGTCCACGTCCCGGACGCGCAGGTTCAGCTGCCGCGCGAGTGCCTGGACTTCAGTTACTGGGTAACCGGGCTGGGTGAACAGGTCGCGGACCGTGTTTTCCCGGATTTCCCGCGCCAGCAGGTCCAGAGCCTGCGCGCCGGGCGATTTGCCGTGCTGTTCCACTGCGCGCTGTATCAGGCCATACCGTCGGGCGAACCACCCCAGTTCAGGATGGAATACATAAAATGGCTTGCCCCGGTAAGGCGCAAGGGTCTCCGCGATTTCCCGGTGAAGCGCCTCCAATTCCTGGGTCAGGGATTCCAGGTTTTTCCGGAAACGGTCCGCGAGTTCCGGCCGTTTGCGCGCCAAAGTCTCCGCTATGCGTTCTGCCGCGGCGGTCATGGCCAGCGGATCGGTCCAAAAATGGGGATCCCCGAACTCATGGCCGTGGTCATGGCCATGCGGATCGCCGGACTCCTCATGGGTGTGGCCATGGCCCGGGTGCGCTGGAGGTTCTGCGGTCTCCTGTGGTGTCGCGCCAGTGTCGGGCTCCGGCGCGGGATATCGCGCGGTCACCGCGTCCAGCAGGCAGACGCTTTCCAGTGACGGATTTACCCCCTGCAGGCGGGCGATCAGGGGTTCCTCAAAAGGCATGCCGGACTCGAAGTAGACCACCGCCTCCCGCAGGGTATCCATGTGTCCCGGAGCGGGTTCCCAGGTTTCATGGTTCTGTCCGGGGGGCACCACGGTAACAGGGCGCACCGCGTCTCCGCCCACCCGCGCGGCCAGCCAGCGCAGCGGCTCAACCGTTACCGCCACGCGCAGTGGTCCGGGATCAGCACGGTCTGCGGCATTCGGTGAATGCCCGCCGGAACAACCGTTCCCCATTTGGGTCAGCAGGAATAAGCCCGCCAGACACAGCAGCATGCGCCGATATTTTGATCTGCAACGCCAAAACGGATGGTTTGCCATTCGAAAGTCCTTATTGCGGGTGCGCCCCGGAATTTAATGATAATGAATTATCATTATCAGAAACAACACCGCCTTCGGTTGCGATAATCCACACCCCTGCGATACACTGCATTTCCCATGATTCCGGTTGTCTGTTCTCATTGTGGTCTCCGCATTCTGGTGCCTCCCTCCATCAAGGGCAGAAAAGGGCTTTGTTTCGCCTGCGGCCGCCCCTTGGCCATCCCGGATCAGCCCTCCGCGGAAATGGTCTCCTTTGCGGCCGGCGAGACCGTATCCGGCCGTTACCGCCTGATTGAAAAAATCGGCGAGGGCGGGATGGGCATCGTGTTCCGGGCGCTGGATGGACTGACCGATGAAGAAGTCGCCCTGAAATTCATGCGCCCCGCCCTCCTGGCGAATGAGAAAGCCCTGCGCATGTTTCTCCAGGAGGCTCAGGTGTCCCGCAAGCTCCGGCACGAAAATATCATCGCGGTACACGACATAAACTTTACCCCGGACGGTCTGCCGTATATCTCCATGGAACTGGCCAGGGGGCGTTCGCTGCGGAAGGTGCTGAATGAGTACCGCCGGGCCAGGCGGTATCCTGAGGTGCGGTTTGCCGTGCGCGTGACGGATCAGATTTTAGCGGCCCTGTCCTATGCCCACCGCTTCGTTGTGCACCGCGACATCAAACCTGAAAATATCTTTGTGGAACCCAATGAACGGATTAAACTGCTGGATTTTGGCCTTGCCCGGGCCCTTGAAGAGCTGGAAAAAGATTCCGCCGGACCCAAAAAACGGGTGGTGGGCACCTTCGCCTATGCCGCGCCGGAGCAAAAGGCGTTTAAACAGGTGACCGCTGCCACCGATCTTTACGCGGTGGGCCTGGTGCTGCGGGAATTGCTTACCCTGCGCACGCCGATGGAGGGCGCCGCGCCGGTGGAACAGATCCGCCGGGATGTCGCGCCTTCCCTGCTCGAGACGCTGCGGCGCGCGCTGGAAGAGGATCCAGCCGCCCGATGGCCTTCGGCCGAGGCGTTCCGGGAGTCTCTGAACCGGGCAAAATCGGCTTACCGCCCGCCCGCCCCAGAAATCCTGGTTCCCGCGCGGCCCGTTGCGTCCCGGAAGGCGGATACGTCGGGAATGGTCTTTTTGCATGGCGGGCATTTCCTGATGGGATCCGATGCGGTTCGGGAACAGGCGCCGGAACAGGAAGTTGAGGTGGGGCCGTTCTGGATGGACATATACCCGGTCACGGTGGCCCAGTACGCGCGGTACCTGAAGGAGACCGGGGCGCCTGAACCCCGGTTCTGGCGGGACGCCCTGTACAGCGGGCCCGACCAGCCCGTGGTAGGGGTATCCTGGCAGGAAGCGCTGGCCTACGCGAAGTGGGCGGGAAAGACCCTGCCGACCGAGGCCCAGTGGGAATTTGCCGCCCGGGGACAGGAAAACCGCCGGTATCCATGGGGGAATACCCCGCCAAACGCCTCGCTGTGCAACTACGGGGACCATATCGGCATGCCCAGCGTGGTATTTCTGCATGAGGAGGGACAAACCCCGGAGGGGATCGTCGATCTGGCGGGCAATGTCTATGAATGGACGCTGGATCCTTTTGTGCCCTACGAGTTGGCGCGGCGGAATCCTGAAGCTGCGGCAAAATATCCCCAGCGCAGCGTCCGCGGCGGATGCTGGCAGTCGCCGCCTGAAGAACTGGTCACCACTTTCCGCCGCGGATTCTTTCCCGAAGCCCGCGAGAACACCCTGGGCTTCCGGTGCGTAATCCCCGCCGACCGCATCCCCGGCTGACCCGATCGGAATAATCCGCACCTGTCCGGTTTGATTTTTGTTTATGTCCTCCCCCAAAAAGCCGATTCATACCCAAAACTCACCCAAATCTCTATGTTTTTCTTGAAAAATATTATCAATTCCAGTATAATTTAAAAGCGGTATAGGAAATTAGAGAAAATAAAAATGATCTTATACTTCAAGATAAACGCAAGATTAAAAGAAATAATTGATAACCTGATGAAAATTGGCGGTTATAGAGACTATAGTGAATTGCTGGCCTTTGCCGTAGAGAATTTGTATACTGTTGAACTGGAACTTGCGGAAAAAGAATCCGGAACTTCCGAAGAAATTCCACCGCCGGCAGTTACCGCCCGTCGTCGGTCTTCTTCGATGCGCGGACCTGCCCGAAAGATAAAACGGGGACGCCCATTGATGGCACCCTCGAAAACCGTTCACGCCCATGTCTCCGTGACAGCCCGGACGCAGCAGGTGCCTGGCCTGTTTCAAATGATCTCCGGCGCTGTGGCGAACGGAATTGCCGTCCCGGTTCCGGAAAACAACACGCCTGAGACTCGGTTTACCCTGGACCGGTGGCTCTTTGGCCAGATCAACCGGTTGTTGCCCCTCAAAACCAACTGCAGGGCGTTGGCGCGCGTCGCGGCCGATTTTCCAGGTGGTATACCCGTGGAGGAAACTTTTTACAGAATCGGAACGGAAGCGCTAAGTTTGGGGGATTACCTGGCGGATCACGATGCCCGGCATCAGCTTGACCGGGACAGCCAGCTGGCCACGGCCTTTCCCCGCGGCGGCCCGGAAGCCGATAAAAGCCTATTGCGCTACGTGAACCTTTTTCTGGGCAGCGTCACGGCTCAGGGAAAATTCTCAGGCATGCTGCAGGCCTACCGGATGGCGGTGTTGCTGCCGGGGCAGCCGTTCCGTATTCAGTTGACCGAACCCGCGCTGCGGTTTGCCGTGCTGGCCAATCCGGTCCTCGATGCCTGCCAGACCGATCCCCGACAAAAATTTTCCAGGGAAGAAATTATTTTCCTGCTGGAACATATCCGCAAATACGTTCCTGAAGAAGCATTTGCGTTTCGAACGTTGATCCAGGCCATCGCGGATGGCGCGACAACGCCGGACCGGATCGAGATTGCTTTGCGCCATCTGGTACCCGATGAAGTGGCGCGGATCCGGACGTCCTCGTTCCTGGTGTCCCAGCGGTCCGGAGCGCTCTCCCGCATGGCGGATCTCGGTTTGGTTGAGCGTCAGCGCGCGGGCGTGCGTGTCATTTACCGGATTACGTCGCAGGCGGAGTCTTTTATGTATCACTGACGGCAAAGGCAGCCATTACAGGGGAGCATAGCCATGGCTGAAAATTATGAATGGCATTTCAACGAAATGCGGAGGTGCGACAAAGAGCGCAATCCGATCCAGGGAGAATTTTTTACCGCGGAGGCCATAGACCAACCGGGAAAAGCGCTGATACGCGAGGGCATACAGAACGCGCTGGACGCGCGGCAGGGGGACGGAAAAGTTACCGTGCGCGTCTACTGCAGCGGCGAACGCGCCGCGGTAAATCGCAGCAAAATAAAGGAATTCTTCCGCGGTCTGGAAGAACACCTCAACGCGCCGGGAAATGGGCTCCAGAAGATTCCGGGGCCGTCTGAACC
Source organism: Candidatus Hydrogenedentota bacterium (assembly GCA_029776995.1). Taxonomy (GTDB): domain Bacteria; phylum Hydrogenedentota; class Hydrogenedentia; order Hydrogenedentales; family CAITNO01; genus JAGPFE01. Next base: position 33,652 of record JAKOTZ010000172.1, on the reverse strand, counting down.
GTGCCCTTACCTCGTGTTTGAGGACTGGGGAACTACCGGTCTGACCGGTGACCCGGAAGCGTACAGCGCGCATCCGGGAACCAGCAACCATTTCTATCACTTTTTCCGGGCAGAGGGCCGTTCCGACAAAGGCGATAAAAATCTCGGCCGGTGGGGCGTAGGCAAGCACGTGTTTTTGGTAGCCAGCCGGATCAATACGCTGTTTGGCCTCACGGTACGCGGCGATGACGGTCGAAAACTGCTCATGGGAATGTCCGTGCTGAAAACTCATGAAATCGGAGGGCGCCGATATTTCCCCGACGGATGGTTTGGGCATCCCCCGCAGGAAAGTGACGGGTTGGTGCGGCCGATAGAAGATTCATCTTTTATCAGCCAGTTTGAACAAACATTTAACGTCAGCCGGGACAGCGCGCCCGGGCTCAGCATTGTGGTTCCATGGTGCGGCCTAGACCTGACCGCTGAGGATTTGGTCCGGGCTGTGCTTAATGACTATTTCTGGCCCATTCTCCAGGGCAGGCTGGATGTAAGAATTGAAACGCCAGGTAAAACCGTTTATCTGGAGGCAAAAACGCTCAAATCGGAGCTCAGAAAAATCGGCGGCCCCCTGGAACAGGAGATCATGCCGTTATGTGAGCTGAGCGAGTGGGCCAATCAGCTGTCCGAAGAGCGTTACATCCGCCTGCGCATGCCGGCTGATTGGCAGTGGACAGCGGATATGTTTCCTCCGCAATCCATCGAAACCCTGCGGGAAAAACTCGACCGCGGAGAAAAAATCGCATTTCGTATTCCCGTACGTGTGGCGAAAACCCAGGCCCAGGATTCAGGTACGGAATCCTTTTTCGACGTTCTGCTTTATCGGGATGGATCCAATCAGACCGGCAAACCTGTTTTTATCCGCGAAGGCATCATCATTCCTGAGGTGCGTCAGCGGGGGGCGAGCTCCCTGCGCGGCATCCGCTCCCTGGTTATTGCAGAAGACGCCCCGATCGCGGCGATGCTGGGCGACGCGGAAAACCCTTCCCATACCGAATGGCAGAGGGACGGAACGAACTTCAAGGGGAAGTACGTCGACGGCCCCAAGATCCTCGAGTTTATCCGAAAAAGCGTGCATGAAATCGTTCGCATCCTGAACGAACAGGATGTCCAGCGGGATCCAAACCTGTTGGCCGATGTATTTTTCCTGCCTCAATCCGAGGAAGAGAAGGCAACCCAAAGAAAACTTACTCCGGCTGGCACAGGTACAAAACCGGAACCCGACGATTTTCCTTCTATCAACCCCACGTCGCGGGTATTATCCATTGAACCGGTAAGCGGAGGGTTTATGGTTTACGGCGCATGGAGGGAGGGTCACCCCCTGCCCAAAATGATTAAAATTACGGTTGCTTATGACGTACGCAACGGCAATCCATTCCTTAAATACAGCACGGAAGATTTCGATTTGCGGCTGAATTCGATCAAAAAAATAAAACGGGGCGCCCTTCTGGTGGTGGCAGAACCCAATACCCTGATTTTTCAGATCGATGACGGCGTAGAGTCTTTTCATTGATGTCAAAGGTTTCGATCCCAATCGCGATGTACGCGTGAAAGTGGATGTGCTGGAGTAAGGAGGGTGAATTATGCCGATGAGAACTCTGAACTACACGCAGAGAAAGCCCATCTACATGCAGGACGTCCAGATTACCGTGTTGGAAGATGGGCAGGGATTGTATTTTGAAGCATTTTTAAATCTGAAGAAGTACTCTTTGCCGTCCACCGCGCGCGTTTTCGTGGAAGCCTATTATCGGACACGATATATGCGGTTTGATTTCGGCACGGTGGAAAAGCCACAGGCGCAGACCGATTGCCGCCTGAGCCTGTTTGACGCTACGGATAGAATGCAGTTTCGCGTTAAAGTGGTCTCCGCGCTTGACCGTAAAGGGCTGCTGCTGGCCGTGGCGGACCAGATTCGGCCCCACCGGCCTTCGGAAAACACGGATGAAACGCATTCATTATTAGATGTGCAGCCCGATGCCAACCTAGGCCAGGAAATCTGGAAGATTGTGTTTGAAGAAAACAGGGTCCGGCTCAACATTAATGCGGCATTGGGAAACTTGCGGGATGTGGTAAGAGAGCCAGGCTTCTCCGCGCTCGTGTATCCCCAGATATTGCGGACTGTTTTGTGGCGCATCATGATCGATGAGGATTATCTGGACACGGAAAACCGCGAAGACTGGCGCGCGCAGTGGCTGATATTCGCCCGGTCCTTTCCGGTCGGTATTGACTTTCCCGCCGAGGGCAGCGATCCGTATGAGCGGCACGAGTGGATTGACGAAGCGGTTTCCGCCTTCAGCCGGCGCGGGAAATATCTGGACCTGTACAAAAAATTCAGGGAGGAATCGTGACATGGAGATCAGGCGGCTAAACCAGGAGGGAATAGAAAAATTTGAAGCGTTTTTGGACGCGCTGCTTACGGATCATCCCGATCCCTATCCCGAATCCCTGCTGACGGATGCCATACGGACAGAAAGAATAAAACCTGCCATTCAGATTGAATTGCGGCCTTTTACCAGCCGGTTTGATTTGGCGCGATACTTATACAATCTGTTCAGAGATGCGACCATACCGGGATTGGATCAGGATCGGGGCCTGTGGACATGGCTGGCCTTGTTTTATTTCGAAAAAATCTGCGCGAAGAACAGTCTCGGCCAGTACCGTCCCGGAGAACGGGCGCGCTGGGTGCTGAATGTCGCATCAAGAAGATATTACCGTCATATCATGGCAGGGCCATATTTCGTATACCGCAAGCATGCTGATAATCCCGAACGGGTTCGCGGACTTCTCTGTAATCCGCCTAATGAATTGAGCGATGTATTTCTGGAAATTGCGGACAGCCAGCAACTGATTACCAACCCGGCGATCGTCGAAGCGGCTACCCTGCTCTATTACAATCCGCGGACCGGAAAATTAAAAAGTGGCACTGCACGTGACAAACCCGGCGGCGCCAGGCGGTTTGCCCAGGTGCTCTCCCAGTTTGACTGCACCTGGGACCTGTACGCGATGGACGTGTACCAAATCCTGGATTTGCTGCCCGATGAATTTGATAGGTTCAAGCCTGAGACATACAGAAAAGTGCGCTGAAACCCAGTTTTCGGCCGAAGCGAGTATGGCGCTGCGGCGTGTCGCGGCGCATCCACTCTTAAACGCTTTCAGGCGTCTTCTTCGAAATAATCGCTGTCTATCCGCTTGATCGGATAGGTTGCGATGGTGGACACCCCCACGTCATAGTCGATCATCAGGCGCGCGAGCGTTTCGCCGTCGATAAGCGCAATTTTGGGGCCGATCTTAGTGACACAGTCCCGGGCGTCATCGGTAAACCGGGAAGTGGTGATGAAGACGCCTTTGGAAGCGTGTTTTTCCTGTAGCGCCCCGGCGAATTTCTGCATCTCAGGGCGGCCGACCGGCGCGTTATCCCAGCGTTTGGCCTGGATGTAAATCACATCGAGCCCCAGTTTGTCCTGATGGATGATCCCGTCAATGCCGCCGTCACCGCTTCTGCCCACGGTATGGCTCGCGCCTTCCTCGAATCCGCCGTAGCCCATCCTCAGCAGCAGGTCTACCACGATCCGCTCAAAAAAAGAAGGGGATACCTGTTTCAGGGCTTCCAGCAGTTCATCCGCCAGGTCATCCCGCATGCGTTCGTACGCGTTTTCCAGGGCTTCCGCGGGAGATGCCTCATCCACGCCGTCATCTGTCTCAGAGGAATCCGCCGTTGCGGCGCCCTGGCCCGAGCCTTTTTTTCTTCTTCTATTCAGGAACGCGACGAATTCCGGATAACGTTTTTTGAGGATCTTTCTGTCGATGGATTCAGGCTGTTCCTGAAGCAGCGCTTTTCCACGAGCTGTGATGCGGAACGTTCCCTGCCGAACCGGCTCAAGCAGGCAGGCCTGTTTTAGATCGACCACCGCCCAGTGGATGCGATCATCAATAGTTTTTCTTTTTCTGGAAGGAATATATGCATTTAGTTCATCTTCTGTTAGATGAAGTTGCGGAATCAGTATTTTACGTACCTCTTTCTCAGAAAGCTCTGCATTTTTCTCTGCCGCCAAACGCAGCACCGGCAACATCAGTTCCTCATATGTGGGTATTGCCATAAAAAATTTCCATTACCGTTGCGGGTTACCCATGGCTGTTCACGGATTCCCTCATTAGGCACTCACCGGGATACCCGGAAGCGCGCGCCGGTGTCTTCGATCTCGATGGCGATTGCCCGGGAAGAGATCCCGATCAGCCGGGCCCGCGTGCCGGGAATGCGTTCTCCCAGATACACCTTTTTCAGGTTGATGATGGCCACCGGATCCGGGTTGCCGGGGCCGGCCTCGCGCAGCACGTTCAGCCGGAGTTCCCCGAGGCCGTACCGTTCCTGGTCGGCCAGCGTCAGCCGCGGCAGGGCGTTGACCGCTTCAGGTTCCACGAAGCCCGCGCTTTTGCGCGCCGACGCGACCTGGGTTTCTCCGGCGGCCGGCGTTGGCGCGCGCAGCGCCGCGGGAGGGTTAACCGGCAGGGCTGGCGGCGCGATCAGCGGCGGATTGCCGGGAAGTCCCGGCGGCGGCGTCAGCCCATCTGCCGCGGTCCTTTCCGGTCCTTGCGTTGTGGCGTCGGCGGTTCGTGTCTGCGCCGGGGCATCCAGAGGCGGCTGATCCGCGGGCGACCCGGAAGAAAGAGACGCTTCCGGCTCCGGGTCTCCGATAACGGCCGGAACTTCGGGCTGGTCAGCAATAGGCTGCGGTAGTGGAGCGGCGGAAGGAGGCGCAGCCGTTTCGGCAGAATTTTCGGCGACCGGCTCGGACGGGGCCGCGGCAGCGGGGGCGTTCTGCTCCGCCGGCGCCGGCTGGGGTTCGGGCGCTGGGCCTGGCTGTACGACCCGCGCGGCCGGAGGGATCTGGAGCGCTGCCTTCTGTGGGATGTCGCTGTCCGATGGCGCGGACGGTTTCGACGCTGCCCGGGCATCGGAAGCCGCGGCTGGGCGTTTGTCGTCTGCCTTGGCGGTTGCGTTACGCGGCGTTTTTCCCGGCGCGGGAACCGCTTTGCCCGGGCTGGACGCGGCCGGTGCGGAAGGAGCCGCGTTTCCCTGCTGCGGCTCAACCACCACGGGCAGCGTGTACGCCTGCTGGGGCGGCGTGCGCTGCATCATGTGGTACACCATCATTACCGCCACGGCGGAACTGACAACGGCCGCCAGCGCCAGCAGCGATACCGCGGCGGTTACCCATTTGCCCAGTGCGCCGCCTTCAGATTTTTCATGGCGCGCCGGGGATCCCGCGCGTTTTTTCCCGGGGGGCGTATAAGTCAGCAGTTTTGCCGCCGCCTCTTCGGGCTCGAAGGGGACGTCTTCTTCTTCCTGCTCCTGGTCTTCCTGCAGTTGCCGGTTGCGTTCTTCTTCGAGTTTATTGAGGGCGTCGAGTATAGAGCTCATGCCGGGTTCTGGTCCTTGGGCAGCAGGGGCAGCGTGCCCCATGCGGGCGGCGTAACATCCTTTTCATCCGCCGGAGCGGTTTTGGCGGGGGGAGGCGCCGGTTCAAACGTTGGAGCCGGCGGCAGATCCCGCACTTCGATGGCCGGCTGGTCGGATGCGGCAGGCAGGGTCGCCTCCTGGCCGGACGGCGGCTGTTCCGGGGGAGTGGTTTCGGATGCAGGCGCGGGGGCAGGCGCCGCGGCTGGCAGCGGAGGAGTTTCCGCTTCCGGCGCCGGTGCGGCCGATGTTTCCGGCGAAGCCGCCGGTTTAACCGGTTTCACGGGGCCGGACGGTTGCGGATTCGCCGGCGCGGGAACAAAACCCGTATCCTTTGCGGCGCTGATCCGCTCGCCTGACCGGATACCCAGGGTAGGGACACCGGCCTGCCCGGACCAGGCGGTCAGCACGCAGCGCACCTGGCGGCCGGCCTTGCCGTCCACTTTCATTCCGGTTTCTGCCTGGATGCCCGCCACGGCGGAAGCGGTTTCGGCATCATACGTGCCGTGGGCGTTGGTCGGGTTCAGCCGGCCCATGCGGCGCAGGGCCTCTTTAAGGCGCGCCACGGCGGGCCCCTGCTGTCCCGGAAGCAGCGGTCCGGTTCCCGGTTCAGGGTCCCGCCAGGGGACCAGCGCCTCGTTCCCGTAGGCGTTGCGGAAGGCCAGCCGGTCGATTTTCAGCGGTTCGCTACGGCCGGGGACTGCCAGCCCGACAGTCTCTCCCTGTGCATCGGCCCAGACCAGGCCGGCCCACAGGGATTTGCCCTGCCATTCGAGCCGGACCAGGCAGGGCAGGTTGAGGGCCAGCAGCTGAACGACGCCCGGCCGGTACCATTCGCATTCAAGTCCCTGCTGGCGGAACCACTCGATCAGCCGCTCGGGCGGGGATGCCGGCGGTGGCGGCGTTGTCGGTGACGCTCCCCAGCGGGAAGCGATCTGTTGACATCCCGCGGCGGTCCATTCGTCCGGATTGATCTGTTCCGACAGGGACATCCCGGGTTGTTCCGCGCGGGGCGCCATGCCGCCCAGCCGTTCCAGGAGAGCGGTCGCGCCGGTCTCATCGGGAACTGAGGCGGCGGCCGTGTTAGGCGGCGCCGAAGTTGTGCCCGCGGTAGAGTTTCGGGCCGCCCACTGGTTGACCGCGCTCAGCTCATTGGCCAGCCGGTCCAGCGGACGCAACAGGAAATGTACCGCCGCGAGCGCGATCAGCGCACCGATCACCAGGGAGGGTTGGGGAAGCCACTGTTTCCACCGGCCTTTTTCCTGGGCTTTTTTGGCGGCGACTTTTTCGCCCTGGATTTCCCGGGCGGCCTGGCGGATGATCGGGGCGGTGATGACGTGGGTTTCTTTCGTGTATCCGATAAGGAGCGCCCGGTCGCACAGGGCGTTGATTACCCGGGGCGTTCCGCCCGACCGCCGGTAGACTTCCCGGATGGCTTTGCGGTCGAAATGCACTGAGGCCCGTTTACCACCCGCGACGTGCAGCCGGTAGGCGATATACTGCAAGGTTTCTTTCTGGTCCAGCGGCTTGAGGTGGTACCGCGCCGTGATACGCTGGTTCAGCTGGCGCAGCTCATAGGCCGCCAGTTTTTCGGCCAGTTCCGGCTGGCCGATCAGCACGATCTGCAGCAGCTTCGTGGAATCGGTTTCCAGGTTGGACAGCAGCCGGATCTGTTCCAGCACTTTCGTGTCGAGGTTCTGGGCTTCGTCAATGACCAGCACGCAGTTTTTGCCCCGGGCCGAAGCGCTCAGCAGGTGCAGGTTCAATTCCTCGGTCAGTCCCAGCAAGTTGTCGGCCCTGCTGTCGATGCCGAATTCCGTGTTGATTTTTTTGAGCAGTTCTTCGGGGCTCAGGAACGGATTGAAAATAATGGCGATTTCGGTGTCCCGGTCCAGCTGGTTCAGCAGGTTCCGGCAGATGGTGGTTTTCCCGGTGCCGATTTCGCCGGTGATCATGATGAAGCCGTTGCGGTTTTTGATGCCGAACAGCAGATGCGCGAAGGCTTCCCGGTGTTTCTCGCTCAGGTAGAGAAACTTCGGATCCGGTGTCAGGTTGAAGGGTTTTTCCTTCAGTCCGTAAAAGGCTTCATACATCTTGTGCTGTTTCCATCCCGCAGAAAATTAACTCTTGACACCATATAATAGCACGGTAGTCATAAAATATCAATAACTTTGTTCTTTGTCGGGCTTTTCGAAATTCAGTTTTTTCTTACTTTAATGGTCCCAATATATTGTGGGTATTTTTGCCGTCGAAGTAACGGCTGACTGGAAAAAGGTTGCATTTCGCCGGACGGTCTGTCACAATGTTTCCAGCAGCAGGCATCCGTTGTTCGGAGCACACATCATGCGAATACCTTCGGAACGATTCAGGCCGTTCCGCCAGCCGGCGGCAGTGCCGGCCATGCTGGCGGTATTATGCCTTGGGATTTCGGCCGTTGCCTGGAGCCAGTCCGGATCTTATGACTGGAGCGCCCAGCCCGCGGCCTATCCCGGGGTCAAAATTGCGCGCGTCCGGGTGGAAACGCCCCGGCCCATGGACATTTTCTGCGCGCGGGTGGACCTGGCCGCGCCGGGGCTCCGGATGGTCGGTTCGCGCCGGGCTCCGGACTGGGAAGCCGATGTCCGGGAAACCATCCGGGAAACCACCCGCAATTTTCTGGTCCGGCGGCGGCAGGAGAGTATCCCCGTGGTGGTGGCCGTCAACGGCAATTTCTTTTCGCCCTGGCCCGCCCCATGGAATGAGGAGACACCCGCTGACCTGACCGGCCTGGCGGTGACGGACGGAGAAGTGATTTCTCCGGGCCGCGCCGGCATGTATTCGCTGGTGGTGTACGGCGATGGCACAGCGGCGGTGCTGGCCACGGGGCCGTCTACCCCCGTCGATAACATTGAGTTAGCCGTGAGCGGTTACCGCTGCCTCAATGCCGGCGCGCCGGACACCTCCGGCCCGGAGCTGCATCCGCGCACCGGCGCCGGGGTGTCCCAGGACGGCGCTATCGTGTACCTGCTGGTGATCGACGGGCGGCGCCATGCCAGCCAGGGGGCCACGATTCAGGAAGTCGGCGCGTGGCTGAAGCACTTCGGCGCGTGGAATGGGATCAACCTCGACGGCGGCGGGTCAACGACCATGGTCCGCTGGGTCGCGGGCAGCCATGTCGCGGAGCTGGTCAACAGCCCGGTCGGCAGCGGAGTGAATTGGCTCGAGTTCCCGCCCATCGTGGAACAGACCACCTATGAACCGACCGAGCGCTGCAACGGGAACAACATCGGGGTGGCGGTCCCGCACCTCGACACGCAGCTGGCCCCCGGCGATATTACCCTGGATGAATATGCCTGCCACACCCTGGAAGTATCTGTCACCGGCGCGACAGGCCCGGTCACCTATACCTGGTTTAAGGATGGCCAGCCCCTGCCCGGCGATCCCGCGCAGCCAGCGCTGGAACTGTGTCCCGTCACGGCGGACCTGGCCGGGGTTTACGTGTGTGAAATCAGCGACAGCGTCATGACCATCCGCACCGCCCCCGCCCGGATTTCCGTTACCCCCCGGCTGCCGGTGGATCCCGCCTGCGGCCTGGCGGCGCTGGTCCTTATCGCCGCCATGGGCGCCCGCCGCATCCGGCGCTGACAGCCTGCGCTGGCGGGTGAATCAGGGACGGGCCAGCTGGCGGATTTCTTCCGGATCAAGGGCCCGGGCCCAGAAGCGCGCGTCCTGCAGGCAGCCGACAAAATTCTCGCCGGGGAAGAAGGGATTTCCCCCCAGGGCGATGGTCCGGGACGCGGTTGATACGCGGCTGGGCACCCTGGCGGATTCCTTCCTGTCCCCGTTGACGTACAGGGTCAGTTCCTCATCTTTTTTGACCACCGCGACATGGATCCATTTATTTTTCGCGAGGGCAACCCCCCGGGTGCCGTAGACTGAACCGGCTTCTATTCTGCCGTGCAGTTTTCCTCCTTCGAGGGGCAGCCGCAGGGGATCGTCCATGCTGGTCCGCCACGCGCTGCACAGCTGCTGCAGGCCGGGACGGGCAAGGTCTTCGGGGCATACCCACGCGGAAAAACTGTACGCGGTCTGCGGGAATATGGCCAGGTCATAAACGGCCATGCCGGTGCCATCAAACCGCAGGGCTGAGCCCGGGGTACCGTCCCGTCCGGCCGCGGGTGAAACGCCATCGGCCTTGGCCAGCCGCGCATATTGGGCTTCAGCGGTTCCGTTCAGCGGGGCGCGCAGCAGGAGCTGGTCCGGTCCGAGGTGGATAAACGGCCGGGGCGCGCCGGGGTCGCAGACGACAGCACGGGGACCGCCCGCGTTTTCGAGCAGGCGGTCAGGCCCGGGGCTCAGCACCTTCCAGTAATAGGTGCCCGGCGTGTCAAAAGGAGCAGTCAGATCCACGGCGCCGCCGCGGATGCCGTCAATAGTGCGCGCGACATCCTGGAACGCCGGATCCCGGGCAATCACCACGGTGCAGCCCGCGTCCGAACTAGGGCCGGACCATGCCAGGGTAATCGGTCCCGGTCTGCCGGTTTCATCCGGTTCCGGGTAAACCAGCCGCGCGGGGACCGGATCCGTGTTTACGGCGGGCAGCCAGGCGGCGTAGGCGGTTCCTTCTGCCCCGGCGCTGGCGAAATCGCACAGGGTTACCGCCGTTCCGTTTTCCGCGGCGGCCTCCCACAGGGCGATCGGCCTGTGCGTTACGCTTCCTGGCGCCGCGGAGAACGGCCGGAGAACCGGATTAAATCGCGCGGCATCCAGCGGCGGCAGGGCGTCCAGCTCCATCGGGCTGTAAGCGGGGTCGAAGGCAAGCAGCAGCGGCCCGAAGAAAAAGGCTGCCCGGCCTGCATACTGCGGCCCCTGGCCGGGCCAGTGGCGGGGATGCATGTCGAAGCGGATGAGGATATCCGTCTCCCGGTTCCAGGAACGGTCCAGTTGCAGGTACGTTCCGGGAGACGGGTTCAGCGGCGCCTCTCCGGCAATACGGACTTCGGTGTTCCGGGACCATGCGGGTATCCTGAGCCGCAGGGGAAATGACGGGTTGCCGCCCTCGGCGCGCACCCGCAGCCGGACCGTGTCGCCGACAGGGTAATCCGTCTCCTGCATCAGGGTTACCGCGCAGCCGTCCCGGCGTTTCACGGTTATGGCGCCGGGCCCGTAGTAATTCAGGTACAGCCCGGCCTCGTCCTGCGTCACTGCCCATTCCCGGATCAGTCCCAGCGCGCGGGGCGCGTTCACGCTGCAGCAGTTCAGCTCCGGCGTGCCCACCCGGTACTGGAAGTTAATGTGGTGGAAGGCCGGTATCCGCGTCCCATTCAGCGAGGTGTCGTAGGTGCACCAGCTGCCCGAGGGATGCAGCGATGCCAGCGCCTGGTTCAGGGTGGTCAGTTCGAGTTCGTCGGCCGCGGCCGGATCGCCGGTCAGCCGCAGGACATCCACGGTAAGCGCCAGCCACGCGACGGAGCAGCAGGTCTCGATGGAGCCCGGTTCATAAATGCTTCCCCGGGCGACTTCTCCGGTGGAAAAAGCGCCGGAGGGATGCCGGTCGAGTTCCCGAAGGCTGTTCCAGAGGCGGAGAAACGCCTCGCGGTACCGCTGTTCACCGGTAACGCGGTACATTTCCAGGAAGCCCTGCACGGCGTGCAGGCTTTCCCACCGGGTCCCGTTCCGGGGCAGCCGCCAGTAGGGCACGCCGGCCGCGCCGAGATTCAGCCAGTCGCCGGCGCGTTCCATATCCTCAATGATCCGCTGGGCCAGCGCCAGGTAACGCGGCTCGCCCGTGCGGCGGTACAGCATCGCCATCCCGTGCAGCAGCGCGAAATTGACCTCGGGGGTTCCCGCGTCCAGGGGCCGTTTTTCCCCGCTGGCGTACAGGTTGCAGATGCCGTCCGCCATCCGTACGCACAGGTCGAATGCCTTTTGGTCCCCCGTGCCGTCATACCACGCCAGCAGACCCAGCATGAGGTGGTAATGCCCCCACAGGTCCCAGTATCCGGTCCAGTGCTGGCCGTCCGGCCAGGGGCCCAGGTAGCCGTCCGCGTCCTGGGCCTGGGAAAGCCGCGATATGAAGTCCTGAAGCAGGGGATCCAGCTGGGGAGCGTCGGTCATGCTGCGGAAAAGCGCGGCCGCCGTAAGATACTTCCCTGCGAATTCCCCGGCCCACGGCACCATGTCGGGGTAGGGCCACTTGCGGTTTCGGCGGAAAAACATGTTCACCATGCCGGGATTGGCCGCGGGCGCGCGCAGGATCCAGTTATCCAGCACGGCCTGGGTCCGCGCCCCCACCGCGCCCTGCAACTGCAGGCGGATGTCCGGCGCGGAGTCCATGGCAAGCCTGCCCGGAAGCGGAACCACCGCGGTTCCGGAATCCGCCAGCGCGCACAACGCAACCACCCATACGAAGCCGCTCCAGATCATGGCCAGTCTCCTTTTTTCGGGCGCTGCGAAGGATTATGAAGTTTCGCCCCGAAGCCGTTCCAGCGCGCACCCGGCGCAGCCGATCACGCCGGAGTCCTCGCCCAGTCCAGCCGGCACAATCTCGCACCGTTTGGCCGGAACCTCAAAAGCGTTTGCCCGCGTCACCCGCCGCACGGTGTCGAAGAGCAGGTCGCCCGCGGCGATCATGCCGCCGCACAGCACGATCCGCTCGGGGTTCAGGGCATTGACCATGCTGGCGCAGCCCAGCCCGAGCCAGGTAGCCGTTTCCTCGAAAACCCACCGGGCGTAGGCGTCGCCGGCGGCGGCCGCCTCATAAATAATCCGGCCGTCCAGCCGGTCCGGGTCGCCGCCGGTCATAGTTTTGAGGGCCGTGTCAGCCGAATCCCAGCCTTCCCGGGCGGTCCGCACCATGCCGGTAACCGAGGCGTAGGCTTCCAGACAGCCCCGGGAGCCGCATCCGCACATCCGCCCGTCCCGGTGCACCTTAAGGTGACCCAGCTCCGCCGCGGTGCCGTCGATTCCCCGCAGCAGTTTGCCGAACACGACGATGCCGCCTCCCACGCCGGTCCCCAGCGTGAACACCACGATGCTTTCGCAGCCCCGTCCCGCGCCCATCCAGAATTCGCCGTAGCAGGCGACGTTGGCGTCGTTGTCCACGAAGCAGGGGACGCCCAGCCGCCGCTGCATTTCGTCGGCCAGGGGCACGTCCTTCCAGCCGGGCAGGTTCGGCGGGCTGTATACGACCCCGGTCTGCCAGTTCATCGGTCCCGGCGCCCCGAATCCCGCGGCCAGCACGTCCGAAGCGCCCAGGCCTGTCCGGGAGAGCAGGTCGCGCGCCGCTTCGGCCATCACGTCCATTACGGCTTCCGGGCCTTCTTCCGCCCGGGTCGGGCGGGAATCCTTCGCAATGAGCTGCCGGTTTTCCGTCACGAGGGCGGTCTTGACGTTGGTGCCGCCCAGGTCCACACCGATCACCACGTGAGCCATGTTATCCATCCCCTTTATCCGCTGCCGCCGCCAGTTGTCGCGCGTACGCGGCGGCCTGGCGCAGCCGTTCCTGTGCTGTTTCCCTGCCCAGCAGTTTGGTCAGTTCATACAGGCCCGGCCCGACCGGTTTTCCGGTAAGCGCCAGGCGCGCGGCGTTTACGACGCTGCCGATTTTCGCTCCGATCGCTTCGGCCTCGGCCTGGAAGCGTTCTTTCAGGGCGTCCACCGTCCACGGCTCGGCGGCGCTTACCGCGCGCAGGGCCGCTTCCAGCCAGGCCGGGGAATCAGGCTGGGCGAAAAATTTGCGCGCCGCCTTTTCGTCGTAGCCGGTGATGTCCCGGAAAAAGAAATCGACGTAGCCCACGATATGGTTGAGCGTGGGGATCTTCTCCTGGCAGATGGCGGCCATTTCCGTGAGCCACTCGGGGGAGCGGCTGTCGGGGTCCAGCCCGGCCGCGCGGAGGATGGGCAGCACCCGGTCCCGCAGGTCTTCAGGGGACAGGCGACGGATATGCTGGCCGTTCAGCCAGTCGAGCCGGGCGCGGTCGAACCGGGCCGGGGATTTGTTCAGCCGGTGGATCGTGAACAGCCGCACCAGTTCCTCGCGGGTGAAGAATTCGCGGCCCTCCTCTTCGGGGGTCCAGCCGAGCATGACCACGTAGTTGATGATGGCCTCGGGCAGGTATCCGGCGTCGCGCCAGTCCAGCACGTTGGCCCCGTGCATGCGCTTGCTGTATTTTTTGCCGGTTTCATCGAGCACCATGGGCAGGTGGGCGAACTGGGGCACGGGGTAGCCCAGCGCCTCGAACAGCATGATATGCCGCGGGGTGTTGGTCAGGTGGTCGTCGCCGCGGATCACGTGGGTGATTTTCATGTGGGCGTCGTCGGCCACCACGGCCAGGTGAAAGATGGGGTCGCCGTTCGGGCGCAGGATGATGAAATCGTCAAATTCGCGGTTGTCGAACCGGACGTCACCCTGCACCAGGTCACGCACGACGGTTTCCCCTTCGCCGGGGGTTTTCAGGCGGATGGAAAAGGGTTCGCCGGAGTCCATGCGCCGGCGCGCCTCGTCGGGAGGGATCTCCCGGCACCGGCCGTTGTACCGGTACGGGCGTTTTTCCGCCGCGGCGCGTTCCCGTTCCGCGTCGAGTTCTTCTTTGGTGCAGAAGCAGGGGTAAGCTTTGCCTTCCTCCAGGAGCCGAAACGCCTCGCGCCGGTGGGCTTCGCGGCGCAGGCTCTGGCGGTAGGGGCCGTACGCGCCTTTTTCGGGCACGCCGCCGAAGGCGGGCCCTTCATCCCAGTCGATGCCCAGCCAGCGGAACCCCTCGCACATGGCCTCGACGTAAGCCTCGTCCGTGCGCTCGGCGTCGGTGTCTTCGAGCCGCAGGATGAACACGCCGCCCTGGGACCGGGCGAACAGCCAGTTGAACAGGGCCATTTTGGCCGTTCCGATATGCAGAAACCCCGACGGGCTCGGGGCGATTCGACAGCGCACGGACATGGCACTACTCCATTTCGCAGAGGCTTGAGCCTAAAGCATAGCACGCCCGGCGCCGCGGGCGCCATACGCGGCCCGCGGGACCCGGCGTTGAGAACGCAACCTCCGCGGCGCGCGGGATAGGATCCGCAACCGGCCGTTGAAAACGGGATGGTTCAGGCGGGGGGCTCCGGGATATGCGGCTTGCAAAACCGGCGGGCTATCTGCTAAAATTCCTTCCGATTGATCCGCGGTAGCTCAGTCGGTAGAGCGGGTGGCTGTTAACCACTAGGTCACAGGTTCGAGTCCTGTCCGCGGAGCCAGATTTCAATCCGCCAACTCTGGCGGTTCTTGGTTAACGCGAGACCCCGTCGGGATGACCCGGCGGGGTCTTTGCTTTTCTCCTTGATTCACGCGGAGTTACGGCCCTGCGTACATCCCCCTTGATTCTCCGGTTCGAGATGAAGCGCGTGGGGTCCAAGCGCAACCCCCACGGTTGCAGGCGCAACCCACGCATATCCTCTTCGAACTCTCCGATTCTCCGTTTCACAGCCCGTCTTGTTTAACAGCCAGGTTGCAGGCGGGGTACCCACCCGACGTTTCGAACTCCCCTCCGGTAGGTAACCCAGCGAAGGCCGGCGCCGCGACCGGCGGCCCGGCGTGACGCCAACCACCAGACGGCGGGACGACCGCGAAGCGGAGACCGTTGTGGGTGTCGCCAGGCCTGCCTGTGGGCAGGTCCGCAAGCGACCTGCATCGGTCCTTACCGCGGTGTGAGCCCCGCTGACCAATGGCGACGCCCACGCAGATCCTCCCCCGCGGCTCCCGCGGAGGAGGAACTACATGCAGCAGTGCGACCCTCACCTGATGACGCCCCGGGAGATCGTCTCGGAGCTCGCCTCCATCCTGGCCAGTGGCTACCTGCGCCACGTCAAGGCGCGGCGGTTCATGATTGAGGGCGGCCCGCTCCCTCTTGAGGTGGCGCAACCCGAAGAATCTCAAGAGTTTACCGAGAATCGCCTTGATAGTTCGGGCCACCGAAGCCTTCATTCCACAAGGGGTTAGCGCCCCGAGAAGCCGCGGAGACCACCTGGCCGTGGCGTGGAAAAGAGAACGTCGAAAGGAGGTTTCGGATGAACACGGACACCTACAAGGAGATCATGAGCCTCTCCCGGATGACGGTCGGGGAGCTCCGGGAGAAGTACCTCGAGGTCTTCGGCGAAGAGACGCGCTCCCACCACAAGGACTTTCTGCGCAAGCGGATCGCCTGGCGGCTCCAGGCCCTCGCCGAAGGCGACCTCTCCGAGCGGGCCCGGCGGCGCGCCGAGGAGCTGGCCGACGACGCCGACCTCAGAATCCGCGCTCCCCGCGCCCGGCACAAGTCCGGCTCGGCCGAGGAGCGGGCCCGGAGCGTGCGCGGAAGGCTCCCGGCCTCACGCGACCGTCGGTTGCCCCTGCCCGGCACCCTGCTCGTAAGAGAATACAAGGGTCGAAGCGTGGTGGTGAAGGTGCTCGATGAAGGGTTCGAGTACGAGGGGCGGCGGTACAAGTCGCTCTCCGCCATCGCCCGCGAGGTTACAGGCACCAAGTGGAACGGCTTCCTCTTCTTCGGCCTCGCAGGCGACGGCACGCCCGCGAGCGGAACGGCCGAAAAACGTAGAAGGAGGACCGGATGAGTATGACCTTGAACGAAGGAAGCTACACCCAGGCGGAACAGGCCAGAGGAACGGGAGCCCCGCCCCAGCGCCGCGACGGCCTGGTCCGTTGTGCCATCTATACCCGCAAGTCCACCGACGAGGGGCTCGATCAGGAATTCAACAGCCTGGACGCACAGCGCGAGTCGGCCGAAGCATTCATCAGGAGCCAGCAGCACGAGGGCTGGGTCTGCCTGCCGGAACGCTACGACGACGGCGGCTTCACCGGCGGTAACATGGAGCGTCCGGCGCTCAAACGGTTGCTTGCCGACATCGAAGCCGGTGAGATCGACTGCGTGGTCGTCTACAAGGTGGACCGCCTGAGCCGTTCACTGCTCGACTTCGCCCGGATCATGGAGACCTTCGAAAAACACGGCGTCAGCTTCGTATCGGTGACGCAGCAGTTCAACACCACCAACTCCATGGGGCGGCTCACCATGAACATCCTGCTCTCGTTCGCGCAGTTCGAGCGGGAGATCATCGCCGAACGCACGCGGGACAAGATGTCGGCCGCGCGCCGCAAGGGCAAGTGGATGGGCGGCGGCCTGGTCCTGGGCTACGACGTGGCCCCCCGGGGCGGCCGCCTGATCGTCAACGAGGAAGAGGCCGCGCAGGTGCGTGCCATCTACGAGCTCTATCTCGAACACCGCTCGCTCATTCCCGTTGTCCGTGAGCTCGACCGCCGCGGGTGGAGGAACAAGCGCTGGATCACGAAGAAGGGAAACGAACGCGGGGGCGCACCCTTCACCAAGAACACACTCTTCCGCCTGCTCACCAACGTCATCTACATCGGCAAGGTGAGCTACAAGGGGACGATCTACCCGGGCGAGCACGACGCAATCGTGGATGCGAAGGTCTGGAAACGCGTTCAGGAACTGCTGCGCCGGAACGGTCGGAACGGCGGGAAGGAGGTGCGGAACAAGTACGGAGCGCTGCTCAAGGGACTTCTCTACTGCGTGCCGTGCAACACGGCCATGGTGCACACCTACACGGCGAAGAAGAACGGCAGACGCTACCGGTACTATGTCTGTCTCAACGCCCAGCAGCGCGGCTGGGACGCCTGCCCCACGAAGTCGGTGAACGCCCATGACCTCGAGACGTTCGTGGTGGACCACATTCGCGGGCTGGGGAGCGACGGGGAGATCGTCGCTGAAACCATCCGCCAGGTCCGCGGGAAGAGCGAGAAGCGGATGATCGAGCTGGAACGCGAACGTCGCACCCTCGAGAGGAAACTCCGCCGGCTGCATGCGAAGCTCCAGGAACTGGCATTGATGCCGGCCGCGCCTGGTTCGGACGTATCACTCACAGCGGATCGCCTGGCCGACCTGCAGGACCAGATCCGGAGCATCGAACAGCGCATGACCGCTATACGCGAGGAGGTCCTCTCGCTCGAACGCGAGACCGTCGACGAGGGTGACCTGGTCAAGGCACTGTCCATCTTCGACCCGGTATGGGAGTCCCTGAATTCGCGCGAGCGGCACCGGGTGATGCATCTCCTCATCGACCGCATCGCTTACGACGGGCGCGACGGCAGCGTGACGGTCAGCTTCCGGTCCTTAGGGCTAAAGGCGCTCTGCAACGAAGCCAACATGGTCTATGGAGGCGAGCATGAGGCGTAATCAGACGAGCGCGGTCACCGGGACCATCGAGGTCCGGTGGACCTTCAAGCCCAGACACAACGGTCGGAAACGCACGGACGGCTCGGGCATTGGTCCGCGGGATATCGAGCCGGGCAACGTCCCTCGGATC
The DNA here is from genome assembly GCA_029776995.1 of Candidatus Hydrogenedentota bacterium. Taxonomy (GTDB): domain Bacteria; phylum Hydrogenedentota; class Hydrogenedentia; order Hydrogenedentales; family CAITNO01; genus JAGPFE01. Next base: position 15,831 of record JAKOTZ010000172.1, on the reverse strand, counting down.
ACGCGCCTCATGGCTCTGGCGATCAAGTTCGATTGTCTAGTCCGCCGTGGGGAGGTGCGGGACTACGCGGACCTCGCCCGGCTGGGTTACGTGACCCGGGCCCGCATCACGCAGATCATGAACCTCCTCAACCTGGCGCCCGACATCCAGGAGGAGATCCTGTTCCTGCCCAGGACCGTGAAGGGCCGCGACCCGATCCGCGAGCGGGACGTCCGCCCCATCGCCGCCGTCCCCCATTGGAACCGCCAGCGCAAGATGTGGAAGGCGCTTCTCAAGGAACGGATGCCCAAACTGTCCGACGCACAGGACGCGGCGCGGGCAGCTCGATAACCCGCGGCCACTCCCAAACCCTCGCCCATCAGGGAACCCTCTCGCTCTCACTTCCCGCCGTCTTCCTCTCACCGGGACCGACCTATCTTGTTGGAATGTCTCGGGAAGCATCGTTTTTCATTTGACCTGATGTATGTAAGCCCGTATAATGTGGTATCTGTGGCCGCGGTGCGCCTGCGCTCCGCGGTCCGGTTCGTTCAGCGAGGAGAGATGGAACGTTGCTCTTGTCAAGAACGGTCGACATAAGGACGGCGGTTATGAAATCAAACCAGACGAAGGGGCCCGCCAAGAGAAGAAAGGGCGGTCCCGGGCGGCGTCCCATCGTCAGCATTACCGAACATCAGAGACGGACGCTGAGGGAGATCCGGGACTTCATCGCCCGCAAGGGCTACCCGCCGACGATCCAGGAGCTCGCCGAGATACTCGGCATCACCCACGCAAGCGCGCATGCCCAGGTCAACCAGCTCGTCCGTAAAGGCTATTTGAAGCGCGAGCCCCGCAAGGCCCGGGGGCTCGCGGTGGTCCGCGAGCCGGAAGACGAGATCACCGATCTCGTCCCCGTTCCCATCCTCGGGAGGGTGGCCGCGGGACAGCCCCTCTTCGCCGAGGAAAACATCATCGGCGAGGTGCTGGTGGAGGGCGGAACCGCTTCGCGGGGTCGCTGTTTCGCCCTCGTGGTCGACGGCGACAGCATGATCAAGGCTGATATCCATGAGGGTGACCTCGTCATCGTGCGGCAGCAGCCCGTGGCCGAGAGCGGGGATATCGTGGTGGCCCTTCTCGGCGAAGAGGCGACCGTGAAACGTCTCTATATCCGGGAGGAGAAGATCGAGCTCAGGCCCGAGAATCCGAAGTACCCACCGATTCCCATCGGCCCCAGCGAGGATCTGCGGATTCTCGGAAAGGTGGTCGGTGTCAGGCGATTGGATCCGGGACGCAGGGCCACCACAAACGCGTCATGAAAAGGAGGACAGAAAGTGGCGACGTACAACCTTCGGCGGTTTTTCCATCCTGATGGTTTGAAGGCTATCGCGGAGGAGCACTTGATCGCTCTCCTGCAACCTCACGCAGCCTTCTTCAACGGCCGAGGCGTATCGTTGCCACCACCAGGCCAAGCGGACGGCCTCGACTACGAAGGGATCGTCCAGGTCTTCATGACTCCGGACAGCGACACGCCCAAGGAATTGGCGGATGCGTTGTACTTCATCCACGAAATGGCGACTCCAGAGGGCATGGATGAACTGCTGCACGAGGTGGAACGGAACGGCATCCACCTGGATGGCAACCTCGACCCTACGCCCGCCGATGTCGCCGTCCAGGTCTGGCTCCATGACAGGGACCTTCTCGAGCGCAAGCACGCCGAGCAATACCTGACCCGTCCCCGCTCGTTCGAATACTTCTAGACCGAGACTTCGCCTGTCCCTGCATTCAAGAATCCCACCGCAAAGACACTGGTCGCCCTGCAAGACGACCTGGACGATCTGTTCGAGAAGAAGAAGCGCGGTCGCGGCTCCCGCGTTTTCGTCTACCCGAAGAAGGATGCCATCTGGTTTCTTGTCCGGCACGGGGAACCTTACAAGCGGGAAGGCAGCCTTGAGGCCGGCCAGTCGACGAGCGTGTTCTACCGGCCGGAGAAACACGACGTCCCGGTCTACGAACCCTCCATTGGTGAGCTGCGGATCAACGCGGCATCGAAGTGGGAGAAGGACCTTTACCGCAGGAAATTCGGCCTGCATCTGTTCGGCGGCGAGGACTTCTTCCCCGGCACGGGGAAGTACACGCTCGAGCCGCTGAGGACCGATGGGCCGGCCGCCTTGGTCTGCACGGACGTGGACGGAATGGAATGGGTCAAGCTGAAGGAGATTCATTTCTTCTGGGGCGGATCGGAGAACGAAATCGAGATCCGCAAGGCTTCGGACGTCTTCGCTGCATTCGAAGCCAGAGGCCGCACCCTGCCAGCGAAAAGTCGGATCATCCGCGCCAGTTTTCAGGTGAAGTTCAGCGATTCGAAGACGCCACGGACCGTGACGATCAGGCCGTCGAACATCGCTCAGTATACGCGGGATGACGACAGCGCCGTTGTCGAAGAGTGGCTCGTGAAGCGCGGTTTCATTGTGACGAACAGGCAGGAAGACCATGAGGGCACCGTTGCGTCTATGGCAGGCACTTGAACGGATCCCCGGACTCGCCGCCGTCACCCAGGAGTGGAGATCTCTACTCGGGGACGAGTACGAGCTGGTCGAGGTCTTCCTGCGACCCAACGGAAAGCTGGCGACCGGCTATCCCTGTCCTGAGCCGAAGGGATGCGGGTGCGTGCATGCCGTTGTGGAGCACGCTCCAGATGACATCGTCGCCGTGTGCCGGTGCACACCGAGACGCTGTGAAGCCATCCCGCTACGCAGACAGGATATCGTCGTCTACGAGCTGAACCGCTCCGCGCTTGGCGCAAGCATCGCCTCAGCTCTCCAGATTACCCAGGACGAGAAGGCGTCCGTGGACCGCTTGCCCATGACCTTTCGGATTGGAACGTACTTTCCCTATGCGGGATTCCGTTTCCCGGTCTTCATGACATTCCAAATCGAACCAGAAGAATACCGTCGGGTGGTTGAGGCCTTGGTGGCGAGAAACGACAAGCCCTTCGTTTTGCTGGCTCCGACACGAGACCTGCATGGATCGGATTGTGAGGATTTCCTGCGGAGGCGGGATGCGGCCTTTTTCCCGCTCTCGGAATTCCTCGTCTGGGATGACAAGGGGGCTCTTACTACGAATCGTCCGGTCGAAGAAATCTGGTCGGAGTTTCGACAGACCGTCCTGCCCTCGCCCAAGGATAGCGATTCCATGGCTTTCTTTCCCACGCCGCCCGGTTCGACATGGGGCGACGTCAGTATTCGCTTCAAAGACGGGCACACCGTATCGGTCAAAGTGAAATCGGCCGGCGGCGTTTACAACTATACCCAAATGGGCATGGCCAACAAGAAGAACGGAGAGCCGACCGTCCAGTGGAAGCTGCTCTATGCCTTCTCTGAGGGGCGGGGTGTTCTCGATTGGACCAGCCCGCATGCGCACCGAAAGAACCAGAAACGCCGGGGGAAGCTGGCTGAGAACCTTCGATCTTTCTTCAGAATCGAAGGGGATCCTTTCCGCGTAACAGACGACGGCAAGGGCTGGCAGGCCCGGTTTTCGATTCTCCCCGACGAATAACCAGTCCCGTCCCTCCCAGCGAAAATTCGCTGACCCCCCGGAAAAAAATTCAACAAAAAGTTCCCCCGCCCTCGCTCTGAGATTCCCCGTCACATCAATCGGTTAGAGCGGCCTAACCGTGCTCTACCCACCGTTCCCCCGGCCTCCCATCGAAATTTCGCCAGTGAGGGGTGAAAGGTCCGGCGGGACCTTCATCCCGTAGAGACACGCCCGGGAGACCGGGTGGTTGCCCCCCTGGGAGGAATCCCCGCCGGACCTCCCTCCCAGGGGGGCTTTTTCGTTCGCGCCGTGCGGCGCGGAAAGGAGGTCCGGAATGAGCGAAGTGACGACCAAGGCGTCCCTCACTCCTGCGCGGAGACGCCTGCTGGAGCTGATGCAGGAGATCAACTTCGGGCGGATCGAGGGGCTGGCCGTGCGCGGCGGCGAGCCGGTGCTCGATCCGCCCCCGCGCGTGGTGCGCGAGATCAAGTTCGGCGGAGAAAACGGCCCGAGACGTGAGCTCGGGTCGGACGACTTCGCCCTGAAAGCCCAGGCGGTGGAGTTCTTCACGCACCTCAGCCGCCTCGGCGACGGAACGGTGGAGATCCTCGAGATCAAGCACGGGCTCCCGTTCCGCATGAGCGTGGAAGAGGCGGTCCGGGCATAGGGCCCGGGCCTGAACGTCAGTCACCAGACAACAGACTGGCCGCAGAGCGGAGGTCGTTGTGGGTGTCGCCAGAACCGGCGAACTCGCAATGCCTCCGCAAGCGACGGATAGGGCGGCCATCCCGGACAAGGTCGACACCCACACGAGCTCCTCCTCGGCCGCGAGGAGGCTCAGATGGGTTTCGACAATCGCTACGAAGGGATCGACGAGTATGCAGTCCGGATCATCAAGCACAAGGCGAGGCAGCTGGTCGGCCGGGCCGGATTCACCGAGTCCGACCGCGAGGACCTGGAGCAGGAAATGATGCTCGACCTGCTCCGCCGCCTGCCCAAGTACAACCCCGACAGGGCGCAGCGCAACACCTTCATCGCCCGCATCGTCGAGCACAAGGTCGCCACGATCATCGAGGCGCGCAAGGCCGGCATGCGGGACTACCGCCTCTGCACCTGCTCCCTCAACGACCGTCTGGAGGACGACGAGGGCGGCTCCATCGAACGGCTGGAGACCATCGACCAGGAGGAGTACCTGCGCCGCACGGGCAAGCTGTCGCGCCCGGCAGCCGAGCTGCGGGATCTCTCCATAGACCTGGGGCGCGTCATCGCCTCGCTTCCCCCGGAGCTGCGCACCCTGTGCCAGCGCCTTCAGACGGAAAGCGTGACCGAGATCTCCCGCGACACCGGCATCCCGCGGGGAACGATCTACGAGTCCATCAAGAAGCTGCGCGCCATCTTCGAGGACGCCAGCCTCCGGGACTACCTGTGATCGCCGCCGACGGTCCCGGCTCCCCTCCGGTAGGTAAGGAACGGGTTCGGGAAACGGGTCGCCGGAAGGCGGCCCGGATCCCGGGCCCGGGGCGCCCCTCCCATGAACCGCAAGCGACGGGAACGGAGGCAAAGTCATGAAACGCGACATCTACCGATACAACTTCTCCGACGACGTCCCTTTCCGGGATGTCGAGGAGTCGCTGCTCCTTGCGGTGCTGGCGACGGAGAGCCTGCACGGGCGCTCCCTGGTGCGTCTCGACGCATCCTTCTGCCTGGACGAATCGAGGCGGGCCTGCGTGGTCGACGCGGGCACCGAGGTGGGGCGCCACATCGCGCGCATCTTCACTGGCTTCCTGACGCGGGAGTTCGGCGAGGAGGCCTTCAAGGTCGAGCGGGTCGACGAGACTCAAGCGCCGCACGCCCCGCTCCGTGCCATGAGGGCGGCGCGATGAGCGGCCCTGTGCTCACCACCTACTCGATGTGGAGCCTGTTCCGGAACTGCCGGAAGGCCTGCGAGTGGCGCTACATCCACGAGCTGGTGCCGCTCGAGCGCGACCACAACCTCTCCTTCGGCTCGCTGATCCACGAGTGCCTGGAGATCTGGCACCGGGACCGGGATCTGCCCGCGGTGCTGGACCACATCGACCGGGCGTGCCCCAACCGGGCCCAGGACGAGCGTGAGCAGCACGACTGGCACTTGGCCACCGCCATGATGAAGGGCTACGCCGCGCGCTATCCCACCGAGGAGTTCGAGGTCGTCGCGCTGGAGAAGACCTTCGAGGGGAAGATCGTCAATCCCGCCACGGGCGCTTCGAGCCGGAGCTTCGCGCTGGCCGGCAGGGTGGACGGGATCGTCCGGATCGCCGACGAGCATTTCCTGCTGGAGCACAAGACCGCCTCGCAGATCGACGCCGACTACCTGGAGCGCCTGTGGACCGACTTCCAGATCATTCTCTACGCCTGGTACGTCGAGCGGACGCTGGGGCTGCGCATCGCGGGGATCATCTACAACATCCTGGTCAAGGCGCGTCTCCAGCAAGGCCGCGGCGAGACCGAGGCCGAGTTCGAGGAGCGGCGGCGGAAGCTGGCCGCACGCTCCAAGACCGGCAAGAGCTCCGCCAGGCGCAGGCTCCCCGAGAGTGACGAGGCGTTCCAGGAGCGTCTGGCCGCCAAGTACGCGGAGCCCGGGATGTTCCACCGGGAGACCCTCTACATCTCCCGCGACCAGTTCGCCGCCCTGCAGACGGAGCTGTGGGAGCTGACCCAGGCCTTTCTCGACGCCAGGCGGCGGGGCGCTTTCTACCGGAACACCGCGTTCTGTTTCCACTACCGTCGCCCCTGCGCCTACTTCCCGCTCTGCCGTTCCGGCGGCAGCCCCAACGTCATCGAGAACCTGTACCGGAAAGTCCCCCCGCATGAAGAGCTGCGGGACGGGTCCTCGTGCGAAGAGGCCCCGGCGTTCTGAGGACACGAAGAAGGAGGAACGAAAATGCTGCCCACGAAGAAAACCTCGCCCAAGCAGGACCTGGCCGGTCTCACGGTGCTGGTCTACGGCCCGAGCAAGATCGGCAAGTCGACCTGGTGTTCGCAGGCCGACGGCGCGCTGTTCCTGGCCACGGAGCCGGGCCTGAACGCCCTGGAGGTGTACCAGGCGCCGGTGAGCAGCTGGGAGGAGCTGCTCGCCGCCTGCGGCGAGATCGCCGATGGCAAGCACGGCTTCAAGACCGTGGTGCTCGACACCGTCGACAACGCCTACCGCATGTGCGCGGACTACATCTGCAAGAAGTTCAAGATCGAGCACGAGTCGGACCTCGGCTACGGCAAGGGCTATGCCCTCATCAACAACGAGTTCCATCGCGTCCTGACCAAGCTCGCCTTCCTGCCCTACGGGCTCTTCCTCGTCTCCCATTCCCAGGAGAAGGAGATCGAGACCCGCACGGGCAAGCACACGCGCATCGTCCCGACCCTTCCGGACAAGGCGCGGAAGATCGTGCTCGGGATGGTGGACCTGATCCTCTTCTGCGACCTGGAGGTCACTCCCGGTCCGGACGGGAAGCCCACGGTCCGCCGGGTGATGCGCACCAAGCCGAGCCCGAACTACGAGGCGGGCGACCGCACCGGACGCCTGCCGGAGGTCATCGACCTCGACTTCAGGGTTTTCCTGGAAGCGTTCAACAAGCCGACGGCCGCGCCCAAGGCGGGTGCCTCGCGGCCGAGTGCGGCGCCGCGGGAAGCGCAGCCCCGGTCCGCTGCCCCCGCCGGCAAACAGGCCAAGTAAAAAATAGGAGGAAAAGACCATGCCGAGAGACGACTTCGCAGACACCTATCCCATGCACGGCGGCGAGGACATCGACCTCACGCAGTTCGACGAGGACTTCGCCGAGGCCGAGGTGGAGGAGCGCGACTTCGAACCGATCCCCGACGGCAAGTACCAGGTCAATGTCGAGCGGGTGGAGCTGACGCGCGCCCAGACCTCGGGCAACCCGATGCTCAAGTGGACCCTGCGCATCATCGCGCCCCGTTTCCGCGGGCGGCTGCTCTGGCGCAACAACGTCATGGCGACGCGCGAGAACATCAAGTGGCTCAAGACCGACCTGCACACCTGCGGGCTCGACCTGGAGAAGCTCTCCGACCTCCCGGCCAACCTGGAGAAGCTCATCGGCGTGAAGCTGGAGGTCACCAAGCGCACGCGGGGCGAGAACGAGAACGTCTACTTCAACCGGCGCATCGTGCTCGAGGACGGCGGGGACGACTACGACGCGGCGGCCAAAGACGCGCTGGTCCCGTTCTGACGTGGACCGGGTCCGCGTCGTCGTCGACACCAGGGAGCAGGAGCCTTACGCCTTCGATCCCCAGCGCGTGACGGTCGTTCGCCGCGCGCTGCCCGCCGGGGATTACTCCGTGGAAGGCTGGGAAGGCGCGGTGGCGGTGGAGCGCAAGACCCTCGAGGACTTCGTCTCCACCGTCATCCGCGGCCGGGCCCGCTTCCGCAAGGAGCTCCGCCGCCTGGAGGAGTACGAGGCCGCTTGCGTGGTGGTCGAGGCCGACCTGCGGGACCTCCTGCTCGGACGCTTCCGCAGCGGCGCCCATCCCAACGCCGTTCTCGGGGCCGTCCTCTCCATCGTCGTCGACTACCGCATCCCGGTCTTCTTCTGCTCCGACCGGCAGACCGCCTGCCGGTTCGTCGAGGGGCTCCTGCTCAGGTTCCACCGGAAGGTTGGCAATCGATGCGAAGACGAAACAGCAAAGACATCGTGACCGTCCGCGGGCGGATCGACGCCGTGTTCTACGCCGGGCCGCGTTTCTCGGCCGGCCGGCTCGTCACGGTCTCCGGCGACGAGATCCAGTTCGCTGGCCGCCTGTTCGCCCGCGAGCACGAGCCGGTGGTCCTCACCGGACGCTGGGTCACCCATCCCAAGTACGGCCGGCAGCTCGAGGTCGAGGCCATGGAATACGACCTGGAGCTGGATATCGACGGGCTTGCTCACTACCTGGCCAATCATCCCGACATCAAGGGGATCGGTCCGGTCAAGGCGAAGCTGATCGCCGAGCGGTTCGGCCGCGACTTCGACCGGGTGATCACCGAGGAACCCGAGACCGTGGCCCAGGCGGCGCGGCTGCCCCTGGAGGCGGTACACAGGCTGCGCGACGAGTGGAGCAAGACGAAGGAGATCAACAAGGCCATCACCTGGCTCGCCGCCTTCGGACTGACCCACCACCAGGTCACCAGCCTGGTCAAGAAGCTCGGCAACAACGTGCCGGGGATGCTGCGGGAGGACCCGTACCTCATCGTCCAGGAGGTGCATGGCTTCGGATTCAAGCGGGTGGACAAGATCGCCCGCAAGATGGGCACGCCCAAGGAGGAGCCAGCGCGGATCCGGGCCGGGATCCTCCATTGCATGAACGAGGCGCTGGACCAGGGCGACTGCTGGGTCGAGTACGAGGAGCTGGTGGACCGGACGAACACGCTCCTGGTCATGGACGTCCTCGACAGCCGCGAGCGCATCGAGCGGGCGCTGGATGCCCTGATCGATGCGGAAGAGCTCTCCTGCACCGCCCACGGCGGGCGCTTCCTCGTCGCCAGGCCCGACATTCGGAGGATGGAAGAGGACCTGGCCGGGATGCTCCGCAAGGGCGGACGGCCCAACCCGCACTTCTCCGGGAAGGACGACCCGGCGGGCCTCGTGGACCGGATCGCCCCGGATCTCAACGAGGGACAACGCGACGCCGTCCTCGCGGCGCTCTCTCACGCGGTCACCCTCATCTCGGGCGGGGCGGGCAGCGGGAAGACCTTCACCGTCTCGGCCATCACGAACATCTACGAAGAACACGGCCTCCACGTGATCCTCGCCGCGCCCACGGGCAAGGCCGCCAAGCGGCTCGAGGAGGTCGTGGGCCGCCCGGCGAGCACCATCCATCGGCTGCTCGGCTTCGACGGCAAGGACTTCGCCCGTGGGCCGGAGGATCCCATCGACGCCGACGTGGTGGTGGTCGACGAGGTCTCGATGGTGGACGTGCCGCTGGCCTGGCACCTGTTCAGGACCATAGACCCGGCGCGGACCGCCGTGGTGCTGGTGGGCGACCACAACCAGCTCCCGCCCGTGGGGCCGGGCAACCTGCTCCGGGACCTGATCCAGACCGGTGCGGCGCCCACGGTGATCCTCGACAAGGTGGTCCGGCAGGCCGGCGTTCTGAAGGAAAACAGCACCGCCGTGCTCCGGGGCGAGGTGCGCAAGACCAGCGAGCCCGAGGCCTCGGGCCGGAGGGCGTGGTACCTGGTCGACCAGTTCACCGACCAGTGGGACGCGCAGCGGTTTCTCCTCGAGCTGTTCGAGAGCGTGCTGCGCGAGCGCCTGGGGTTCGACCTCGTGAGCGACGTGCAGGTGCTGACGCCGACCCACAAGGGCCCGCTCGGCACCCGCGCGCTCAACGAGGAGCTCCAGCGGCTGATCCAGAAGAAGCTCTGGGGCGTCGACGCGCCCGTGCCGAAGCCGGGCCGCAGGCCCAAGTTCCTCGTCCGCGACAAGGTCATCCAGACCCGCAACAACTACGACCTGGGCGTCATGAACGGCGCGATGGGCATCTTGACCCACGTGGGGAGGGACGGCTCGCTCGTCGTCGAGTTCGACGGCATGCCGGTGGAGATAGAGGCCGGCTCGCCGAACCTCCAGGACCTGCAGCTCGCCTACGCGCTCACGATCCACAAGGCCCAGGGCTCCGAGTTCCCGTGCGCCATCGTCGTCGTGCACAAGGCCCACGCCTTCATGCACCACCGCAACCTCTTCTACACCGGCGTGACCCGGGCCAAGGAGACGGCGGTCGTCATCGGGGACCGCTGGGGGATCACGAACTGCGCCAGGAAACGCCATCTCGACGAGCGGAAGACCTTCCTCTCGCTCCTTCTCGCCGAGGCGGCGGAGAACGGAACCCCGTAGGGACGAACGTGGAGGAAGCGGGCGCGACATGGTCAGAGCGTCGATGGACAACGTCAAGGAGTACTACCGGCTGATCACGGAGGTCGACATCGGTCTCGTGGCCCGCGAACTCCTCGGCGCCCGCATCCTCCAGGAAAACGCCCACCTGCTCCAGTGCGACTGTCCCAACCACAAGAGCAACTCCCGCCGGTCCCTGCACGTCATGCTCGACAAGCAGGGCTGGTACTGCTTCGGCTGCGGGGTCGGCGGCGACGTGCTCCAGCTCGTCGAGTTCATCCAGTCCGGCGAGGTGACCACCGGGCGGTCCGGTCCCATGCCGGAGAGCCACCGCCGGGCGCGCGACTACCTGGCCGCCAAGGCGGGCCTTCCGCCGCTCGCCCAGTACGGACTTCCTCCGGACCGCCTGCGCGAGACCGAGGCGCAGCGCTGTCTGGAACTGCGCGTCCAGGAAGCCCTGACGGCCCTGGCCTCCTTCTACCACCGCCGCCTCAGGGATTCGCCGGAGGTCCTGGACTGGCTGCGCACCCGGTACCGGATCTCCGACGAGACCATCGACGCCCTGAGCATAGGCTACGCCGACAACGGTCCCTGCAAAGACGACGACGGCCGGGAACACCCCGGCGTGATCACGGCGCTGACCAGGTGGGAAGAGGGCTTCAGCCTGTGTGAGCTCGCCGCGACCGGGGCCTTCCGGCCGACGAGCCAGGACGGCCTCGAACCGTTCTTCGAGGGACGGATCGTCTTCCCCTACTGGAGCCGCGGCCGCGTGGTCTTCATGATCGGGCGGAAGACGCCCTGGACGCCGGACCGGCCCTGGGAGCAGGGAAAGTACAAGAAGCTTCCGGTCCACGACGACCACTCGCGCAAGCACATCGCCCACTGCATCAACAACGGCTACCTCTTCAACGAGGACTGCCTGCTGGCCCGCCCCGAGCGGGTCATCATCACCGAGGGGGTGACCGACTGCATCTCGCTGATGGAGCACGGGTTCCCGGCGGTCTCCCCGGTCACGGTGAGGATCCGCGCCTCCGACTGGGAGCGGCTGCTGCCCAAGCTCCGCGGCGTGAAGACGGTCTACATCTGCCAGGACAACGAGGTCTCCCAGGCCGGGCTCAACGGGGCCCTGAAGACCGCGAGCGTCCTCGCCGAGCACAAGATCCAGGTGAGGCTCGTCGTCCTCCCGCTGGACCAGCGGCAGGAGGAGGCACGGCGGAACTTGAGGGAACGCTTCGGCCTCGACGCGGCGGTGGGCCCCCGCGAGCTCGCCAGGCGGCTCGAAGGCCGCCCGCAGGCGGACATCGAGGAGGCCGGGAAGCTCCTGGCCGCCGCCAAGATCGACGTCAACGACTTCTTCGCTTCCGGCCGCACGAAGGAGGACTTCGAGGAGCTGCTCCGGGAGGCCCAGACCCCGCTCGAGTTCAGCATCTCCCGCCTGCCGACCGACGTCCCTGAGGATGAACGCAACCGGCGGCTGGAACCGGTCCTGCAGGAAGTGGCGCGGCTCGCGCCCCTGGAGCAGAACCGCCACCTGAAGCTCATCCAGGAGCGGTACGGCAAGTCCAGTCTCACGCTGGCCACGCTGCGCGAGCAGGTGCGGGCCGTCCAGAAGGAGCGGCGCTCGCAGGCCAGGCAGGAGAAGAAACGCGAGAAACGCCGCACCGGCGCGCCGCCCGGCTCCTGCCGCGCCCGGATCGAGCAGGTGATGATCGAGACCGAGGAGGAGACCGGGGCGCCGGATTACACCCGCGTGGCCGAGGCCGCCTTCGAATGGTTCGCCGCCAACGGCGCGCGCTTCTTCCGCACGCCCCAGGGCGAGCCGTTCATGTTCTTCGAGGACGCCATCTTCTGGATGGACAGCACGGACCGCGGCCGCAAGAGGCTCTATTCGTCGACCATCTACAAGCACACCGGCTTGGTGCAGACGACCGGCGGCGGACGGACCTTCTACGAGGTGCTGGCCAACCTCGCGGTGGAGCGCGGGCAGGTGCGGGACCACTTCTCCTGGCTTCACACGGACGTGGCGAACTACACCGTCTACTTCAACCTCAACAACGCCGACCACGAGATCGCCAGGATCACGCCGGACGGGATCGACATCCTCAAGAACGGAGGGAACGCCGACGGGGTGATCCTGGACGGCTCGCGCAAGATGGCCCCGATCCGTTTCCTGGGCGACGCGGACCCCGAGGAGGCCGACCGCCTCCTGGTGGAGCTGATCCTGGACAACATGACCTGCGCCCCGGGCGACCGGTCCCTGATCCTCTCGTGGCTGTCCTGCTTCCTGCTCATCGACTTCGCGGGGACGCGGCCGATGACGCGCTTCGAAGGGCCCGCCGGCTCGGGCAAGACCACGGCCAGCAAGCTCATCTCCGCGCTGCTCTACGGCGAGCCCCAGCAGAAGAAGAGCACCGACGCGGCCAACTACACCGACGGCTCCCAGAACCCGCTCATCGTCCTCGACAACATCGAGGTCAAGCAGATGACCGAGGACCTCACCACCTTTATCCTCACCAGCATCACGGGGATCGCCAAGGAGAAGCGCAAGAGCGGCACCGACACCGAGACCGTCATCGAGCGCACCAAGTGCCTGCTCAACACCACCGGCATCGAGCCCCTGGGCGGCGAGCTGGCGGAGATCCTCTCCCGCTCCTTCATCATCCGCTTCGACATGGACGAGCAGGCCAGCGACTGCTTCCTCGAGGCGAAGGTGCTGGCCGCCATCCGCGAGCATCGCGACCTGATCATCTCCGCCCTGATGAAACGCACCAGCCACGTGCTGGCCATGCTGCGGGACGGGGCGCAGGAGAAGGTGATGCGCCTGCTCCACCGGACCCTGGGAAACCACAACAAGCGGCGCTGCAACGACTATCTCAGCCTGATGTACCTCATGATGCTGGCCGGCGAGCCGCAGGAAGAGATCGACCGGGCGCTCGAGGAGCTCCACCCGCAGTTCCTCGACCGGATCGCCTCGCTCAACAGCGTCAGCATGGAGACCGCGCGGGAATCCAACCCCATCGCCACGGCCCTGGCCGCGCTCTTCAAAGCCTACCGCCACGCCCTGGAGGCCGACCACGAGAGCACGGCGCTCAACGTGACCAAGACCAACAAGGCCGCGTTCCTCGAGCGCTACCAGCTCGACTTCCGGGACGAGAACACCATCGAGGGCGTCCTGGCACGCGACCTCTTCATCGCCCTCAAGCGGCTGGCCAAGGATTTCGGCCTGTCCTTCAACATGAACTCCGTCCAGCAGTTCGCCCAGCGGTTCTCCAACGACCTGGAGACGATCCGGGAGGTCGGGTTCGAAATCGAGATCCACCACCATCGTTCCCGTATCCGCACCTATGACATCCGCTGCATCCTGAGCTGAGAGTCATCGCCCCTCCATCCATCTGCCTTTTTTCAGGCCGACGACACTCCCGGCATCCCTTTCACCCGGACCTTTCACGGCATAGCTTTCACCAGTCTATCCTGTGCAATATCAACGGGTTAGGACGCATGGGTGAAAGGGTGAAGGGGTTTTCGGGAAGTCCACCCCTCTCTACGTGAAAAAAAACATCGGGGTTTCACCGGTCGGCCTTCCGGGGGCATGGGGAGCGAGTTCAGCCATCAGGAACGAATACCCCCTATTACCTTTCACCCTTTCACCAATTCATATCAAAACATCAATCACATCACCGACTTGCGACCATGCGAAGGGTCCGGTGAAAGCCGTTCACGGATGGCCGGAACCTTTCTCCTTTCACCGTCCGGCGATATCCCGCCCGCTCCGGTAGGTATCGGAAGAGAAGCGAACCCTGATCTACGGGAGCCTACCTTCGTGAGCCTGTTGAGAATCATGATGGAACAGACCGCGGCGGAAACCGTCCCGAACCGACCATCGAACCGGGAGGCAGAGGCCGCGGACAAGGGGAAGGAAGAGAAAACCCGGGCAGGCGACCGGCGCAAAGATGATTCCCGCCGGGAACCGGCCCTTTTCGCAGCCACGAACCTGGCCTTCTGGGAAACGGACAAGCCGCACTACTACGCCAGGGATGTGGGCATCGACGGAACCTGCTTCCGCAGGCTCGACCCGGAGTACTACGCCTGGTTGAGGCACAAGATGACCCTCGCCAGGAAGGCGGCCGATTCCGGCCGGCTCCCCGCCGGTGCCTTCGAGGAGCTGCGGACCCGGTTCAACGCGATCCACGCCTGGGCCATCGAACATTTCGGCGAGGACGCGCTCCGCTCCGCCGTCCGGGCCCTGGACCCGATGGCCTATTCACCGCCCTCGACGGAACCTCCGGGAACCAGCGGTTCGCGGAATCTCCAGGAGCCTCCCGCAACCCCACCTGCGCCCCAGCGTGAGCGGCACATCTACCCGAAGGACGGCGACTGGCCGTTCACCCATCCGGTTCCGCCTTCGGCCGTGGCCAAGGTGGACGCCATACGCGAGGAAGCCATGGCCAAGGGATGGCGTGAGGCCCGGCTCTACCAGAACCGCGGCCGTTTCCGCTTCCCCTGCGGCGAAGATTACGGGCTGGTCTGTTTCTTGGACGGAGACGAACGCATCGGCGAGGTCACCCGGCAGTCCATCGAGATCGTCGGGCCGCCGCCGCGGGAGACCATCCTCCGCTTCTACAACCCGGACGTGGAGCAGCCATGGCACAGGACAAATCGACAGGAAAGGCGATTTGGACGCGCCGAAGGCGCGCCCGAAGGGCGCGAGCCAGGGATGGCGAGCGTCAAACGCGCAGGCACGCATTGACCAGGCCCTACGCCAACGCCCGCGACGTCCTCCCGCCCGACCTGCTCGAGGCCGTGCGGGAACACTTCACAGGTCTCCTGTGGGTGCCGAGTGAGTCCGGGTTCTACGAGGAGCGCCGCAGGCTCGTCCTGGCCCTGAAGGAGCAAGGCATCTCCACCAACGAGGTGGCCCGCCTGGCCGGCATCACGCCCCGCCGCGTCCGCCAGATCGTGCAGGAAACACGGACCTGATTTCCCTTCCGACATCACGCGGCCGTCGCCGGTAGGTATGCGATGGGGCGGTCCGTCCGGACGTGATGGAGGGCGAAATCCGCCTCCCGCCCCGAAACCCGGCTTGGGGCCACAAACGGGAAGGCCATGGCAGACACGAAGAGACAAGACGGCGGACATCTCAACAAGAAGGACGAGATGCACCTGGATCGCTGGCGGCGGAACTCGGGCGCCGAGCCCAAGCGCGGCGCGCCCGAGGGGAACCTGAACGCCATGCGCCACGGCATCTACGCCAACCGGTTCCTCTCGGAGGACGAGAAGCCCCTGTTCGACGCCATCATCGCCCAGCTCTACCAGGACTTCGTGTTCAACAAGAGCTCGGACTTCATGCAGGTGGAGCTGGTGGCGGTCTACTTCCTCAAGCTGGGCCGGGCCCAGGAGGCCGGCGACTGGGACGCCGCCGAGAAGCTGGACCGCATGATCCGCTGCCACCTGAAGGACC
>JAKOTZ010000153.1 GCA_029776995.1 Candidatus Hydrogenedentota bacterium | reverse complement strand
CATCAATTTTCCACCAAATACCAGGAAGATTCACTGTGCGGCAGAAAAAATCGTTTGGTTGCGTCTACGGAATACTGGATTTTACCGGCGTCCGCGCCCGCCGCGGTCGCGATCGCGGTCCGGACGGCGGTTTCTGTCTCCGCCACCCGGACGGAATCCGCCACCGCGGTCATCCCTTCCGCCGCCGGAGCGTCCGCCGTCACGCTGTCCGCCGCTGTTTCTGAGCTGGTCCGGATTGACCCGTCCCAGTTTGACGTCAGCCTGCACTTTGGACAGGTTGATCCGGCCCATTTTGTCAATTTCGATGACTTTCACATCCACTTCATCGCCGATATTGACCACGTCGGTTACTTCGCGCACCCGCTGCGGGGCCAACTCGGAAATGTGGATCAGCCCTTCTTTTCCGCCGGGCAGCGAACAGAAGGCGCCGAAATTCATCAGCCGGGTAATGGTGCCGTGATACATCTGGCCCACCTCGACGTCCGCCACGATCTCGCGGATCATGGCGATGGCGGCATCCGCGTCTTCTTTGTTCACGGCGGCGATGTGGACGGTGCCGTCATCCTCAATTTCGATTTCGGCGCCGGTGGCATCCTGGATGCCCCGGATGACCTTTCCGCCCGGTCCGATGACTTCGCGGATCTTGTCGGGATCAATATGAATGGTGTAGATACGCGGCGCGTAGGGGGAAATGTCCGGGCGCGGCGAGGCGAGAACCGCGTTCATTTTTTCCAGGATGTAGAGGCGTCCCGCCCGTGCCTGTTCCAGCGCGCGTTCCATGACTTCACGGGAAAGCCCTTTGATTTTGGTGTCCAGCTGGAACGCGGTAATACCCCGGGCAGTGCCGCAGACTTTGAAATCCATGTCACCCAGATGGTCTTCATCGCCAAGAATATCGGACAGGATGCGGACTTCATCGCCTTCCTTGATCAGTCCCATGGCAATTCCGGCAACCGGGCGGCGTATGGGCACGCCGGCATCCATCAGGCTCAGGGAGCCGCCGCACACGGTAGCCATAGAGCTTGAGCCGTTGCTTTCGCAGATCTCTGAGACGACCCGCACGGTGTACGGAAAGTCGGGAATATCTTCACCTTCGTCCGGAATGTAGGTTTCCAGGAATGGCAGCAACGGCTCCAGGGCGCGTTCGGCCAGCTTCCCGTGTCCCACTTCCCGGCGTCCGGGTCCGGCAATCCGGCGGACCTCCCCGACGGACCAGGGCGGGAAATTGTAATGCAGGAAGAACCGCCGGAACTCGTCGCCGGTCAGTTCATCGAGGCGCATTTCGTCGCGGCTGGTGCCGAGAGTGGTAGCGACGAGAGCCTGGGTTTCCCCGCGGGTAAACAGGGCGGAACCATGCGCGCGGGGCAGTACCCCCACTTCGATGGATATCGGGCGGATCTCATCCAGCCGGCGCCCATCCATGCGGATGTTGGTCTCAATGACCGACCGGCGCATGAGCTGTTTTTTGAGGTCATCGAAAGCGGCCGCGATCATGGGCGCGCGCCGCTCCGCCAGCTCCTGTCCATAACGGGCCAGCAGGGTTTCGGCCGTTTCTTTTGCGATGGCCTCAATGGTTTCCAGCCGGACCTGTTTCTCGCGGATGCCCAGGGCTTCACTCAGGCGCGCGGAGGCAGTTTCCGCGACATCAGCCGGGACTTCGGGATCCATTTCCGGCGGCGTAAAGGGCATTTTGTCAACGCCGGCCCGTTCGCGCAGCGCGTCAATGGCTTCCACGATCAACCGAATATAGCCGTGCGCGAATTCAAGCGCTTCGACCATGAGCGCTTCGGGCACTTCCCGGGCCTGCCCTTCAACCATGCAGATGGCGTCACGGGTTCCGGCTACCACAATGTCCAGGGCGCTCTGGTCCATTTTGTCCATGGTGGGATTTACGACCAGGACGCCATCGATGCAGCCGACGCGCACCGCGCCGACCGGTTCGAGCAGGGGGACTTTGGAGATATGCAGCGCGGCGGATGCCGCGTTGATCGAAAGTACATCCGGATCGTGGATATTATCCGCCGACAGGACATTCTGGCATACCAGCACCTCATTCATGAAGCCCTTGGGAAAAAGGGGGCGAATGGGCCGGTCAGTCAGCCTGGAGACGAGAATTTCGCGTTCGGACGGGCGTGACTCCCGGCGGAAGAAATTTCCAGGAATCTGGCCGACGGAATAGAATTTTTCCCGGTAGTCAACCGTGAGGGGGAAGAAATCCTGCCCCGGTTTGGCTTCCGGGGCGACCACAACAGTGGATAACACCATTGTGTCGCCGGACTGGCAAATGACGGACCCGTGCGCCTGTTTGGCAATTTTTCCGGTCTCAAAAGAGAGTACGACGGATCCAATTTCGACTGATACGCGTTCTACCATGCGTTACACCGCTCCGGACGTGAGGGAACTTTGGACGGGGAAATGGAGGCACCGCCTGTGTTCGGCCTCACCATTGTTGATTTTCCGCGCCGCCATGTTCTCGATGACCACGTGTTCTCGCCCGGGCGGCGCCACCATCTTTTCCATTTCTTATTGGACGCATTATATAACAGAACTTCCCCCGAATGGTAATAACCATCCGGGGGAAGGCGGGATGTTTTCGCGGTCGACTATTTGCGAAGGTTAAGTTTCTGGATGATCGCCCGATACCGTTCCAGGTCTTTGCGGTGCAGGTAGTTCAGCAGGCTGCGGCGGCGGCTGACCAGTTTCAGCAGGCCGCGCCGGCTGGCGAAATCTTTTTTGTGCGTCTTGAGGTGTTCGGTCAGGTAATTGATGCGCTCGGTAAAGAGCGCGATCTGTACCTCGAGCGCACCCGCATCGTTTGCGGATTTGCCATACTCGGCGATCAGCTTCTGTTTGCGTTCTTTGTCCAGCATGTTGTCCGTTTCCTTCTGAATTCGGCCACCGCTCAGCGCGCTGCAGGACGGGCACACGGCCGGGCGGGGTCAGGGTTATGTGTAAAACAGGACTACAGTATACCGTTTTATCCGCAGCAGCAGCAACCGCAGCCACCGGGTTTGTCGGTCAGGGCGGCCAGGCCGGGGAGGATTTTCCCTTCGAGCATTTCGAGCGACGCGCCGCCGCCCGTGGAGACGTGGGACATTTTATCCGCCAGCCCGAACTGGGTAACCGCCGCGGCGGTGTCCCCGCCGCCGATGATGGTGACGGCGTTGCTTTCCGCCATGGCCTCCGCCAAAGCACGGGTGCCCTTGGCGAAATTGGGCATTTCAAAAACGCCCACCGGCCCGTTCCATACGATCATGGCCGCATTGCGGATCTCATCACAAAACAGCCGGATGGTCTCAGGTCCGATATCCAGCCCTTCCATGTCGGCGGGCATGGCGTCCGCGGGCACCACCTTCGTATTGGCGTCATTGGAAAATGCGTCCGCAACGACGATATCCACGGGCAGAAGCAGGCGAACGCCACGGGCCTGGGCTTTTTCCATGGCCCGCGCGGCGGCCTCGATGCCGGGTTCATCCAGCAGCGAGCGGCCGATTTCAAGCCCTTTGGCCTTCATGAACGTGTAGGCCATGCCGCCGCCGATAATCAGGACGTCAACCAGATTGAGGAGGTTTTCCACCACCTGCACTTTGTCAGAGACTTTCGCTCCGCCCAGGATGGCCAAAAGCGGACGGTCAGGGTTGGTCAGCACCCGATCAAAGAACGCCATTTCCTTGCTGACCAGAAATCCGGCGACGCTCAGCGGAACGAACCGCGTAACCCCTTCCGTGGAAGCATGGGCGCGGTGAACAGTGCCGAAGGCATCGCTGACGTAAATATCGGCCAGCGCGGCCAGCTGGCGCGAAAGCTCCTCGTCATTCTTCTCCTCACCGGGATGAAACCGGGTATTTTCGAGCAGGATCACATCGCCGGGCTGCATGGCGGCAACCGCTTCAGTGACGGAGGGCCCCACCACTTCGTCGAGTTTCCGGACGGGCACTCCCAGCAGGCCGGACAGATGCGCGGCAACCGGATCCATCCGGAGCAGGGCCAGCTTCGCCGGATCGTCTTTTACTTTTTTCGGCCGGCCAAGGTGGGACATCAGGATCAGTTTTCCACCCCGTTCCCGCACATAGTTGATGCTGCGCAGGGCCGCGCGGATCCGCGTGTCGTCGCGGACAGTGCCGTCGGCATTCTGGGGAACGTTAAAGTCCACCCGCATCAGGACGCGCTTTCCGGCGACGTCCACATCTTCCAGCGTCATTTTATTCAGCGCCATAATATGTCCTCCTCTTGAGGAAGAAACCATTGGTATGGGAAAAAACGCCGGACCGTCTACGAACGGCCCGGCGCCAGATTCAGGATAAAATTATCCGCGCATCTTCAGGAACAGATCGACGCAACGGTTGGAGTAACCGAATTCGTTGTCGTACCAGGAAACGACCTTGGCGAAATTGCCGTCCATCACCATGGTGGACAGGGCGTCAAACACGCTCGAATGCGGGTTGCCGATAACGTCGGACGAAACAATCGGGTCGGGGCAGTACTGAAGGATGCCCTTGAGTTCGCCTTCCGCCGCTTCCTTAACAGCCGCGTTGATTTCTTCTTTGGTTACGTTCTTTTCAAATTCCACCGCAAGGTCGACCACGGAGCCGTCGATGACCGGCACGCGCATGGCGAAACCGTCAAGTTTGCCTTTCAGTTCGGGTAGCACCTTGCCGACGGCGCGGGCGGCGCCGGTGGTGGTGGGGATGATGGCGTTGGCGGCCGCGCGGGCCCGGCGCAGGTCTTTATGGGGCATGTCCAGCACCTGCTGGTCATTGGTGTAAGCGTGAACCGTGGTCATGAGGCCGCGGCGGATGCCGAACGCCTTGTGGAGCACCTTGGCCAGGGGGGCCAGGCAGTTCGTGGTGCAGGAAGCGTTGGAGACGATCTGATCAGTGGGTTTCAGCGTGTCATCATTAACGCCCATGACGATGATGGCGTCCACTTCATCTTTGGGGGGCACGCTGAGCAGGACCTTTTTGGCGCCCGCCTGCACATGCAGCATGCACTGTTCGCGGGAAGAGAACTTGCCCGTGGATTCCAGCACCATTTCGACGCCCTTTTCCCCCCAGTTCAGTTTGGAAGGATCCTTCTCGGCAGTAACCTTCACTTCCACGCCGTTCACGATGATGGAAGAGTCGGTCGCTTTGACGTCAGCGTCGTAGACGCCGAACACGCTGTCATACTTAAGCAGATGCGCCAGCGTTTTGGCATCGGTAAGGTCGTTGATGGCGACCACTTCAAATTCCGGATGCTTTACCAGAAGTTTGAAGACATTCCGGCCGATGCGGCCAAACCCATTGATCCCGATTTTTGTTGCCATTGTGTTGATCCTTTCCTGTTACTCGGCCTTAGCGGAATCGCAAAACCGGAAAAACTGACCGACCTGCTACACGGCACGCGCCATGCTTGCATACCGCTCTGATTCTTGAATACGCCCCCGCCCCCTGAGGCTCAGCCACTGCGGGGGATGAGGTGATTATGCCATAAATAATCTGAACGTTGCAAACCGTTTTGCTGCGTTCATCCCGCCGGGAGAGCGATGCGTGGCGTATTTAAAGGTAGGTGTGATTCCAGGGGGACAGCCCCGGTTTTGCGCTGTTGCGGGGATTGGTGCACAATGAACCCATACAAGGGAGCGGATATGCGCGCGATACTGGTAACAGGCGGAGCGGGATTCGTCGGATCCTGGCTGGCCATCGGCCTGAAAAAAGCTCTGGGAGATGTCCGGGTTGTCGCCCTGGATAACCTGCGCCGGCGCGGGGGAGAATTAAATCTGCCCCGTCTGAAGGATGCCGGTGTGGCATTTGTCCACGGAGACGTGCGAAACCCGGCGGATCTGGCCGCGTGCGGCGCGGTGGACTGTATCGTGGAAGCCAGCGCGGAACCCTCCGTGCTGGCGGGATACGATGGCGCGTCCCGCTATGTGGTGGATACCAACCTCGGCGGAGCGGTGAACTGCCTGGAACTGGCGCGTCAGCATCGCGCGCTGTTTATTTTTCTGTCCACGAGCCGGGTGTATCCCGTGGAAGCGCTCAACCGGCTGCGGCTGGTGGAGACGGATTCCCGGTTTGAAATTGCTCCGGAGCAGCCCTTTCCTGGCGTGTCCCCGGCCGGCATTTCGGAAACGTTTCCGCTGGAGGGGTGCCGCTCCCTGTACGGGGCTACCAAGTTGTCCGCGGAACTCCTGGCCCTGGAGTACGGGGCGATGTACGGATTTCCGGTGGTGGTCAATCGGTGCGGGGTGCTGGCCGGTCCCTGGCAGATGGGGCGGGCTGACCAGGGAATCGTTGCGTTCTGGGCCGCCCGGCACGTGTACGGCGGTCCGCTGCGTTACATCGGTTATGGCGGATCCGGCCGGCAAACCCGGGATATTCTGCATCCAGAGGACCTTTTGCGGTTGGTACTGCAGCAGATCCGCGCGCCGGAAAAGTTTTCGGGACGTCCCTGGAACGTGGGCGGGGGACGGCAAGTCAGCGTGTCCCTGCGGGAACTGACAGACCTGTGCGCGGCGGCGTCCGGGAACCATATCCCGGTAACTGCCGATCCCGAGCCCCGTCCCGCGGATATTCCGGTGTATCTTTCGGACCATACCGCCATCACCGAACTTTGCGGATGGCGGCCTGGAATCGGCGCGGATCAGATTGTGGCGGAGGTGGTGCAATGGTTGTGCGACAACGCGGCGCTGCTTCGTCCGGTGTTCGACCAAAAGGATTAATGGGAGGGTTTACATGGAGAACATGCATCGGCGGGAATTTCTGGCGCGTTCAATTGCGGCCGCAGCGCTGCCTGCGATGGCGGGACAAAGCCTCTCCGCGTCGGCGAGATCTAGGCCGGACTACGTGATTTTTCTGACCGATGACCAGCGGTGGGATTTTCTGTCCTGCGCGGGCCATCCCGTGTTGCGTACGCCCCATATCGACCGGCTTGCCCAGGAAGGTATACGGTTTGAAAACGCTTTTGTCACCACGCCGATCTGCTGCACCAGCCGGGCCAGCATTCTGACCGGCATGTACGCCCGGACCCACGGGGTGCACGACTTTTCCACGGATATGGATCGGGATGTTTTTCAGAATTCCTATCCGGCGCTGTTGCGGGAAGCGGGGTACCGTATCTGCACGTTGGGGAAATACGGCATAGCCCAGGGAGCGACACCACCGGAAGCCATGGGATTCGAGCCGCTTCCCCCGGGGGATCATCCTTACTTCCGCGCGTGGAGAGGAGAACGCGCCCATGTGACGCGCATCGTAACCGACCAGGCGGTGGATTTTATCCGCGCGGTGCCATCCGATCAGCCGTTCTGTCTGATGGTGCATTTCGACGCGCCCCATGCCCATGATTACGCCGTGCGGCCTTATCCGCCGGAACCAGACCTGGAGTCCCTTTACACCGACGCGGAATTTGAGGATCCGCCGCTTTCCGATTGCGTTTTTTTTGAGTCGCAGCCGGATTTTTTGAAAAACAGCGAGGGGCGGCGGCGGTGGGGAACCCGGTTTTCCTGCCGACAGCAATATCTGGAAAATATGCGGGATGTGTGCCGGATGATCGCGGGGGTGGATCGGGCAGTCGGCCGGATCCAGGAGGCTTTGGCCGAGGCGGGACGGGATGCCGGCGCGGTCATCCTGTTCACGAGCGATAATGGGGCATTTTACGGAGAACGGGGGCTCTCGGATAAATGGTATGCCTATGATCCCTGCATTCGGGTGCCCATGATCTGGCGGGATCCGGCCATGCCCGAACCGGTCCGGGGAAGCGTGGCCAGTCTGTCCGCCCTGAACATTGACATCGCTCCGACCCTGCTGGAACGGGCAGGGATTCCCGTGCCTGGCCGGGTGCAGGGGAAAAGCCTGGTTCCTTTCTTCAGGGGAGAGGCGCCTGGCGCGTGGCGGACGGACTGGTATTTCGAGCACCTGTTCCGGCATCCGCGTATTCCGCGCAGCGTGGGGACGCGCGCGGATGACGGCTGGACCTACATCCGCTGGATAGATTTTCCCGAACCGGTCGAAGAGTTGTATGACCGGAACGCCGATCCGCATCAGGCCAGGAACCTGGCCGGAGATCCGGCGTTCCGCGACCGGCTGGCCGTCATGCGGGCCCGGTGCGATGAGCTGAGAACGATGATTCCGGCATCATCCCGCACGGAATACTGACGGAAGAATCGCCGCGAAACGATAAATGGAAGCGGTGGGTCCAACACAGGGCAAAACCGATAATAATCCAATATGGATGCGGAGTTCTTAGTTCTTATGACCAGCCAAAAACAGATGCCGGAAACCTGGGGAGATTACGCGGTGCGGATCCTGACGGGGCAGTGGACGCCGAGAGATGCCCGCTATTACATCGCGGTGACGGCGGGGGTATTCTGGGGGCTGATCGCGCTGGCCCGGATCAGCTACCCGGCTGACCACCACTATTCGATCATGTCCCACACGTTCAGTTTTCTGGGAAGCTTTGAACCAAAACACAATCCCGAATGGTGGTGGATTTTTTCATTCGCCATGGGATTCTGGGCGATAAGCACCGTGCCGCATGCGCTGTTTTTCGGGCGGACCTACGCGCTCACGGCGCCGCGGATCGGCAGGGCGGTGACCGTTTTTATGTGGATCGCCTGCGTCGGAATGTTTGGGGTGGCCTGTTTTCCCGATGCCCACGGCGCGGTGATCGGGAACTGGGAATGGACCGACATTCATGAAAAAGCCGCGGTGGTGGGCTTTTTGGGCGGATTTGCGGCCATTTTGACGATGGGCGGCATTATCATCCGGAATCTGATTCGGGGCACCCGCCTGCAGCCGCCTTTTCCCAAACGGATACTGATTCCTTTCGGCGTATGGCTGGCTATTTTGATTCTTGGAATACACTTCCAGGTAACGTGGGCGCGGATGTACCCAGTGCTGAAGGCTCGTGCCCAGGCTGCGGGACTGTCTTTCGGCAGTTCCTGGTCTGAGTCCCTGCACACGGTATACGGTTTTCCCCTGTGGGAAAACCTGATTATCTACGCGCAGTTTGTGTTCCTGGCATGGTCCACGCTGATTCTGGCGGATTGGCTGGAGCGTCGAAACCAGAACCGCTGAAAGCCGGCTGGACTCGGATATCCGGCGGTGTCCGACGGCAGGCGCGTAAACATCCGACGCATCCAGGAAAGCAAAAATAAAAAGGCCGGCGCTATATGCGTGTGGGACAAATGCTTCAAACGCAGCTGGTGTTGAATCAGTTAGGATTGCCTACACCGTGGAGGCGGTGCGTCTTTGGTTCCCGCAGAGATGATGGTTGTCTGTCATAATCCTCCATTCTGGCGTTGGTTTACAGTTCAAGTTCTTCGCCATCTTCCAGAGTCACTATGCTCGGACCGAACAGATTCCTGTATTTGTTCCTGTGAAGCGTGTGGATTGGAATGGTGCGCCTGGGTTTGATCACCGAAACCAACTTCTGAAGAGTCTCAACACTCGGGTGGCCGCTTGTGTGAACGTCACGCATTGTCATGCCCTGTTCCTCAACCCAATCGAGAAATTTCTTCGTTTCCGGTTTCTCCTTGTACCCCGACCACATCGAATACAGGAACATCCCCCACCGCTCACCACGTTGCCTTCTCTTTGCCTCTTAGCCAGAAAGGGCTGCATCCCTGAGCGTACGATCATGAAGATGCGCTCAGACTTCGCGGCTATTTTTCCACCGCAATCTTGTAGCGGCCATAGCGATAGGCGACATCTTGCTGGGGGATATAGCGCGGATAGAAGACTCTCATGGAGGGCTGATTTCTGGAAACCGTTGGGATGTTAATCCGTCCGGGCATGTACAAGGAATCCAGCACATACGCCATATATGGGTCTACAAGGAAGAGGCGCCCCGCTCGTTTTACCGCTTTGAAAAACGCACAGAGCCGGTCTATGTTCTGTCCGGATTGACAGGCGAGCACCGGTCCCTTGGTATCGCAGCAGATTTCATACGCTTCCTCGTAGATTTCCTTTTCGGTACGGACCGTTCCTTCCTGCCCAAGTATCGTGCCTTCCAACAACAATGCGTCAATTTCCCTGGGAACGGCCTTGAGAAGCATTGAGATGGTTTTCCGTGGTCGCGAAGGTCACCCGAGTAGAAGATCTGCTTTCCCCCGGCCTCAACCAAGAAGGCATAGGCGCCGCAGGCACTCTGGTCCACGAGATACGGCGTGACCGTAAACGCGCCACATTCAAAAAAGGTTCTCGCCACTCAAACACAGCCGGCGTCTTGACCGCAGGGGGTTGGTCAAAGAACTGTTTGGTGAGCTTCAAGAGCTTCAAGGTCTCATCGCTCGCATACAGGGGAACGCGCGGATGTACGTGGCCGTTGAACCCGTAATGGTCCATATGGAAAGCAGAATTCCGTCCACGCGGGCGTCTGCCATTCGTAAAGGTCCTCGACGCGGGGCAGAATCTCTTTTTCAAATAACTCCGAACCGAATAGTTCCGCGTACTCTCGCATGTCGAATTCAGAACCCTCCGGTTTGACCAGCGGCATACCAATATCGATGATAATCCGGCTGCTCCTGGCGCGTAACCCCACACAGGAGCCGCCGACCTTGCGGCTACCACAACGAATCCTTAGCGTCATCAGGGTCTGTAAATCCTTTCCAATCGTTTTCTTGGGCTCTAATTATCGATCAAAACCGTGGTCCCTGCGCATCTTCGCATGCCAATTCTTCACATCCCCTAGGTTAACTTCATAGAGTTGCCCACAATTGACGGAAAGCGTAAGACTGGTTCTCGGCATGCGGCACTCGTTTTCCATACAGAATTTGTCGATATCCTTCCATGTAATAAAGGCAATATTCTTGAACCACTCCTTACTCATATTGTTCCGCCATACGTCTTCGCCTTCGCTTACCAACGTTTCCAGCTTTTCACGTAGCTTACAGGCGCTCAGGTCCTCGCACTTGCTGCTATCCCTATGATTCGCCTTTCCGAAAGAAGGAATTAACGCCAAGTATGACACCGTTGGCGAAGGGTTCATTATTTTGTACGCCATTCGTTTCACGGTAGGATTCTCTCCAAGAGAACGGTCTCCGGTTCTTCCGTCGTCTTTCTTTTTCTTAAGCCATTTAGGCAATTGTCTTGTCTCTGCCGTGTTGTTCTGTGAGTCATAACAGCTGACAAACCGCTCTTTTAGATAGAGTTGTGTAAAAAGATTTGAAGTATATCCGGGTGGAGGATCGTTCGTATTGCCCTGTGAAAACTCTTGAAATTCGCAACTTAGGCACCAGGATGACCCTGCTTTGGCCTCCACAAAAATAACGTGTCGCTGACTCCCGTCTAGGATGATCACGGCATCTGGATCCCCAAAATCGGATAGTGACGGTTCCAGCAGGATTTGGATCCGCTTTACGTTTTCAGGAAGCTTAATAATGTGATCATCAAATCCAAGAATCTTCGTCAGGATATCCAATCCACTCGCCACGATATCTGTAAGAAGCGAACCCAGAACGCCGCGCTCAGAGTATCCCACCAATTCAAAGCTGCCAATGTTCATCGCCCACGCCTTTCCTCTCCTTTTTCCGTAAACGGTATAATGATGCCAGACAGTTCCTACCAATAAACCGGATTCAAATTCTAATTCTAAGTGCAACACCTTCTAGGACTTCTGGGAGTGCGGCAGCCGAGTTTTTTCCTGGGTCGGTTGTTCAGCTCATAGATGATCTCCTCGAGTTTTTCCGGGGGAATGTTTCGGAAGTCGGTGGATTTGGACAGGTACTGCCGGAGAAGGCTGTTAGTATGCTCATTTCGTCCCCGTTCATATGCGGCGTAAGGTGGGCAAAATAAAATATACCAGTAGCCTGGCTGACCTGTTCGTGCAGGCGGAATTCAATGCCGTTATCCAGGGTCAGGGTCTGCCGCCAGTGTGGAGGCAGGGATTGCAGCAGCCGGATCATGGCTTCAGCCGTGGGTGCGGCCTGTCTGGTTTCCAGCGGTGCGACCAGGGTAAGCAGGGATTTTCGTTCCACCAGGGTCAGGATAGCTCCTTGGCGGTTACGTCCGATAAGGGTATCCCCCTCCCAGTCCCCGTACCGGGCCAGTTCGTTCACACAGTTGGGCCGCTGCTCGATACCGACCCGGTTGGGGATAAGGGACCGCACCTTTCTCCGGGTACCCCGGCGCCGTCTTCGTCTGGCCTGCCGCAGATGCGGAGGCATAACAGGTCCCCATCGAGGATCTTTGTCAATAAATTAGTAAATGGTTTCCGTGCTTACCCGCATCTGGGGATCTCTGGAAGGCTCTCGTTCCAATCTTCCCAAATCTGTTCTGGAGACCAGCCACTGATCATCTTTTCTACAACATACTGTCGCAAGGGCTCGTAATCCAGGCGCCTGGTACGTCGTTCTTTGTACCGTTCCTGAGCCCTCTGGGCGTTATAGCCCCCCCGAGCGCTTTTGTTGCGTCTTATTTCCCGGCTGAGAGTGTTGGGACTTCGGCCCAGCTTCTGTGCGATTTGCCTTACTGAAGCGCCCGCGCTGATCATGGCCTGGATTTGACCCCGTTCAAATGGGCGAAGATGTTTGTGAGACATTAGGATATCCTTCTGCGGTATGGGTTGAACCAACCTGGAAAAGGCCTACCGCATTTAATCCCAATGTCTTCTTTCATTTCCAGCCTGCCGATTCCTCAGGGGAGCCAGCGCGCTGGCTCCCCTGAGGAATGCGCCACATAGCGCACATCGGGGAGTCCCACGTCCTGGCCACCCACCTTATTCACACAAAACTCAGCAGGTGTTGCATTTATTGTTAGAATCCGAGACATCCGACGCATCCAGGAAAGTAAAAATAAAAAGGCCGGCGCTATAATACGCCGACCTTTTGTTTCTTCTAAACAGCAACGCGGAAAACATCCGTTTCCAGCGTAATGCTGCCGCTCAGCGTTTGGAGAACTGGAAGCGTTTGCGCGCGCCGGGACGTCCCGGTTTCTTCCGTTCCACTTCGCGGGGGTCGCGGGTCAGTAGCCCGGCCTTGCGCATAATAGAGCGCATGTTTTCGTCGTATTCCACGAGCGCGCGGGCGATGCCGTGGCAGAGCGCGCCCGCCTGGCCGGACAGGCCGCCCCCGTCACACCGGGCGCGGATGTCGAAATTTTCACGAAGGTTCACGAGTTCCAGCGGACGGGTGGCAAGCTGCACCAGGGTTTCCCGCGCCAGATACTCATTCAGTTCACGGCCGTTGACTACAAACTTGCCCGTTCCGGGAGCAATACGTACCCGCGCGGTCGCGCGCTTTCTGCGCCCGGTTGCCACGATTTCCTGCGTGTTCTTATCTTTCACTGTGTACTCTCCCAGCCTGTTACCGTGTTAATCAGAAAGCATGGGGAACCGGGTTCTGCGCGGCCTGTTCATGTTCCGGTCCCGCGTAGACCCGGAAGTGGCGCGCCAACGCCCGACCGAGCGGATTGTGGGGCAGCATCCCCTCAACCGCCAGCCGCAACGCCCGCGTGGGGTCCTTGCGCATCATTTCCGCCAGCGTGGCTTCTTTCAGCCCACCGGGATATCCGGAATGACGGTAATAAATTTTCTGGGTCATCTTTCGGCCGGTTACTTTCATCTTGGCCGCGTTAATGATGATCACCGGGTCGCCGCAATCAAGGTAAGGCGTATACTGCGGCTTATGTTTACCCCGCAGGATGCGGGCCGCCTCTGCGGCTACGCGCCCCAGCGATTTGCCTTCGGCGTCGATCAGCCGCCACTGTTTTACGACTTCCCCGGCCTTGGGGACATACGTTTTCACAGACAGACTCCTTACTTCACGGGACCGCGCGTCCGCGCGCAGCCCAACCGGATAACCACATGAAAAAAATATTCTGACCGCGGACACCCGCGGCCGTGCGTAACGGGGAGATTATTTTAGCAGAGATACTCCGATATCCGCAACAAATCAGACGGATATTTTCCGGGGATTATTCCCGAGGGCATTGCACGCCTTCTCTGGCGAGGCGGGGTTCTTACTTTTTTGGCGCGGACTGGTACTGTTCAAGCTTCTGTCGGGCGGTTTCCCGTTTTTTATCAAGCCGCACAGCTCTGCGCCATTCTTCCGCGGCCCGGGGCATGTCGCCCATGGCGGCGTAGATATCGCCCAGGTGTTCGCGCAGCTCGGCATCGTCGTGGGTCATGCCGTACACGGCCTTTCTGACCAGATGCAGCGCCTCTTCCAGCCGGCCTTTCCGGTAATAAATCCATCCCAGGCTGTCCAGGTAGAAGGGATTGTCGGGTTCTGTTTTCAGCGCCCGCTGCAGGAGGTCTTCCGCTTCATTGAGTTTAATGTTGCGTTCCGCAAGGAAATATCCCAGATTATTCATCATGTCCGGGTTGTCCGGCATCAGTTCGAGGGCGCGGCGGTGGTGCCGTTCCGCCGGGTCCCACTGCTCGAGCTTCTGAAAACAGTAGGCGATATTGGAATGGGCCCATGGGTCATCCTGACCAGAGGGAGTAGAAAGCGCCTCCTGAAATGCTTCGACGGCAAGCGGATAGGCGTCCTGAGCCATGAAAATCCGTCCCCTGGTGAAGGCGATGACCCGCGATGGAATCCCATTCCCGGCGGATTCTCCGCGCAGCGGTTCCAGGGCGTTCAGCAGTCGGTCGCCCATTTCACGCGGTCCAAAAAGTACCAGCGCCGGCTGAAGCACCGCGTCACATTCATCATTCAGGTTGCTGTCGGCGGTTTCCAGGCTGGCGATATCACCGGGAGTCTGCTGGCCCAGCGCGCGCGCGGCGATTGCGCGGATCAGTCCTCCCAGAACGGGTGGGCTTGCCGCGTCTATGATTTTAATGGCTTCTTCCGCCTGCCCGGACACCAGCGCCACGAGAGCGGCCTTGAAAAAATCGTCCGGTTCGGCATCCTGCAGCGCCAGACGGATCTGCAGCAGGTGGAAGGCATCGCCGAGCGACCCGTTTCGGAAAAAAGCGGCCGCCGCCACGCCAAGGGCCTGGGTATCCATGGCCTGGCTCTGGAGATACTGCAGAAACAGGGGAAGGCTGTCCGCGACGCGTCCGCTCTCCATCAGGCTGGTGGCCAGCAGATAGCGCGCCCGGGCAAAGGCCGGCTGCAGTTCGAGGACTTTGGTGAAAGCCGCGGCCGCGGCTTCATAGTCGCCGATCCGGAACAGGCTCAGCGCGTGCTGAAACACAAAGGCAGGCTGGTCCGGATACTGCGCGGCGAGTTTTTCATACACCTCCGCGGCCGCCACGTAATCATTCATGGATTCCTGGGCTTCGAGGAGCGGAGCATACGAGGTTGGGTCCGCAGGATTAAGTTCGACGGCCTTTTTAAAAGCCTCCAGCGCCTCCTCATGGCGGCCGGTCTGGTACAGTCCTTCCCCAAGCAGCACCCAGAGGTCCGGATTCTGGGGGTGGGCATTCACGATCTGCCGGGCTATGTTCAGGGATTTTTCCGCGTTGCCCTGGCGGCGCAGCGACCGGACCAGTTTAACGGCGGGCGTAATTGCGTCGGGATCGTGACTTAGGGTTTTTTCATACTGCGCGACGGCCCGGTCAACCATGCCGCGCCGCTCGTAGATGACCCCCGCCAGGAAATGGGCGTAAGCGCTGGATGCTTCCGTGGCCTTTGCTGCGGATTGGTATTGCCACGGGAACTCGATGTCCAGGTTGCCCAGCAGCGAGCAGCCCCAGAGTATGCCGGCAGTCAGAACAGTCAGTGACATAAGGCTTAACCTTGCGTGTGATCTCATTGTATCGTATTCCGTGTGTCAGGGCCGTATAAAAAGGTCCTGCTGGCTGGCGCCCTCCTGCCGGATCGGAGCAAAGCTGCGCCGGTGCTCGGGGCATGGACCATAACGTTCCAGCGCCTTGAGGTGTTCCGGCACGCCGTAGCCCTTATGCCGCGCAAAACCGTACTCCGGGTACAGCGCGTCCAGCTCCCGCATAATGCGGTCCCGGGTGACTTTGGCCACAATGCTTGCCGCGGCGATCGACAGGGATAAGCTGTCTCCCCGGATGATCCGCCGGACCGCCATGGGCATTCCCGGCAGGGCGTACCCGTCCACCAAGAGCAGATCGGGCGGCATGCTGAGGTTTTCCACCGCGCGCCGCATGGCCAGGTAGTTCGCCTGCTGTATGCCCAGCCGGTCGATTTCGGACGCGTCGACTTTACCGATGCCAACCTCATGACCATCGCCTATAATCCGGGAGAAAAGCTCCTCCCTGCGCGCGGATGTCAGCTGCTTTGAGTCATTCAGGCCTGATACAGGTCGGATCAGAACCACGGCGGCAGCGATAATAGGTCCCGCCAAAGGTCCTCGTCCCGCCTCATCCACGCCCGCAATCCGGGAATATCCTTGCTTCCGGGCATCCGATTCCAGGGTCCACATTGCCATCAGGCGTTTCTGTTCCGTGGAATCCACATCCAGGCTGTGGAAATCATTAAGGTCGAACATGGTGGATTCTTTCACGCGCGACCACATGGTACACCCCGGAGAGCAGGTGGCGCAATACGCGGCGGCGGGCCGGAAGGACGTCGAATGGTTCAGAGCAGCCCATGGTCCGACTGGACGTGCCGGACAAATGCCTCGGCCAGTTTATAGCCCGATTCCATCCCGCGGAACCGATGCATCTGCTCGTGCAGCGGGTAGAAATCAGCTTCAGGGTTCTGGCTCCGGTGAGCGAAGCAGGCTTTGCGTTTCCGGTCCTCCACCGTCGTGATGTCCACGTAATGGGTGGGATGAAAATGTTGCGTCTGCCGGCCGGATTCCACCTCAAAGTAATACAGTTCGAACCGGCGGCCCAGTTTGAGCCAGCAGTCATACATGAGCATGGACATTACGCGGTGATCCCGGTGCCCGTCGATCGGCCAGTGCGTGATGAGAATGTCCGGAGACTCCGCCCGGATCACTTCCAGGGCTTGTTCATAACGGGCCGCGTTGAGTTCACTCGCGCCGTCAATCTGGGAGAGGAAGACAGGGCGCGCGTTAAGGATGCGGCAGGCTTCTTCCGCTTCTGCCGTGCGGATGCGCGCCGCTTCCTCATGGCTTTTTCCGCGGATGCCCGCCTCGCCGCGGGTGAGGTACATGGAAACAACCTCATGGCCGGCGTCGGCAAACAGGGCCATGGTTCCGCCGCACGCGCTTTCAGGGTCGTCAGGATGGGCGCCGGCCACGATGACTTTACGTTTTTGGGTCTCGGACCGGCCCTGTTTCGGCAGCAAACCTGCGGCAGCCAGCAGAGCGGCGCTCCGCAGGATGTTTCGCCTGCTGGTTACGGCTTTCGTCATGACTGCTTCCTCCCATGGTTTCCAGCGGTTTGGATTTTTTACGACTCCCCGGAGCGTTCCGCCGTGCCCGGCGAACCATATGCCTTCCGGCTGACGGTGTTATCATAAACAGATCAACTTGAAACGGTTCAAGGGGTACAGAGGACAATACAACTATGCCGAAGGTTGCCGAACAGGACAGGCTGACACAGGCGGAACGCCTGGCACTGTATTATGTGGCGCCGCGGATAACGGGTCCGCTGACGCTGGCGCTGCTGGCTGCCTATGGCGTGGTGCTGCTGGAAGCGCTGGCGTTTTGCGTGTATGGCCTGTGGCGGGGAGAACCGCCCTGGCCCATGCTGGGCATAGGTGTTCTGGCCGGCGCGGTTGCCTTCGGGGTTGTGCTGTTTGTCGCCCGGGCGGTATTTATGGAGGTGCGTTTCCGCCGTGCATTGCGGGCGGCCCAGTCGGCTGAATCCTCCTGGGGAGATATGGATCTGGGGGACCCTTTTGAGGGGAGGGCGCTGCTGTGCCGTCCCGACCGTGGCGATGAAGACGTATTCGCCTGCACGGACCATGAGGGGGAAGTGCTGTATTTCGTTTCCAGAGACCGTCAGCGGGGGCGTTGGCAGGTACGCGACGCGCAGGACGCGCCGATGCTGCAAATTGTTACAGAGAAGGGGCCGCCCAGTTTCGCTCTTTTTTTGCAGGGAAACGCGGAACCGCGCCGCCTAAGGGTATTCCGTGAAGGCCGTCAGGTCGCGCTGATCAGCAGGCGCCCTGGAATCTATGGTTCAGTCACGCGGATATGTTCCCCCGACCCTGATGGCATGCGCGTGACGGCGATGGGAGGCGGAATTTATGCCGAAGGCCGGCTCGCGGGCCGGATATAC
>JAKOTZ010000152.1 GCA_029776995.1 Candidatus Hydrogenedentota bacterium | reverse complement strand
GGCGCCGGACAGCAGCAGTTCAATGGCCCGCGCCACCTGCGGGGGCTGCAGCAGCGACCGCTCCTCTTCCCACGCCCGGGATATGTCGCTGCGTCCCGCCCAGGGCCGGCGCCACTCCACGGCGCAGTGGCCCTCGCCGAACGGCCCGGTTTCCCGGTAATGGACCGGTCCCACGGACACCAGCGCTACGGGACATTTCACGGCGGCGGCAATGTGCATGGTTCCCGTGTCATTGGTGACCAGAAAACGGCTGCGTGAAAGCAAAGCCGCCAGCTGTGGGAGCGAGGTCTTTCCAAAGAGGGGCACCGCCGTGTCAGGGGCCATGCGGGCAAACGCTTCGCCAAGAGGGGCTTCGCTGGATACGCCCACCAGGAAAATGCGCGCGTCATACCGGGCGCGCAGCAGACGGGCCAGTTCGGCAAACCGTTCTTCCGACCATCTTTTAATCCGTTCACTGGCGCCCAGCTGCATGCATACGACCATATGCTGTCCGGGATCCACGCCGTGTTCCGCCAGCAGCGCGTCGGCCGCCGCCAGGTCATCCGACGTCAGGTTCAGGATAAGTTCCTGGCAGGGGGGAGATGAGGGAACAAAATGGCGGGTGATATCGCACAGGTTCAGGTCGTTGAATTCCCGGGAGAACACGCTGGTGAAAAAATAAGTGGGCCACCGTCCCCGCAGCACCAGGTGCCAGTCATCGCTGAGATGCGCCCCGATCACTTCGGGGATTTCAGCCAGTTTCAGCAGCATCGCCGAAGCCAGGCTGTGCGTGACGTTCACGGCGATGTCAAAACGGCCGGCCCGTACCCGGTCCACCAGGTCGCGCGCCAGTCGGTAGGCTTCCAGAAACCGGCCGGAATCCTGGGACTGCATGTGCAGGAACATGTCATCCTCGTTGTAGAGGATTACCTCGTTCACGTCCGGATGGCGTTCCGCGATGGTCTTGCCCATGTTGCGCACCATTACGGCGATGTGCGCGTCCGGCCATGTCTGACGGACCTGCCGGATCAGCGGCGAAGTCTGCAGGGTATCTCCCATCCGGGTGGTCTGCATGATCAGCACGCGGGGCATCAGCGGTATTCCTTCAGCAGCATTTCAGATACGCTGCGCACTTCTTTCAGGTAAGCCAGCAGGCGCGCCGCCGGATGGCTCAGGCCCAGCCCGGCCGGCGGCACCAGAGGCTCAATTTCTTCAGGAATGAACAGGGTATGCTCCGGCAGCCCCTCCAGCCATTCCGCCAGTTCCGGATGCGTTTCCCGGCAGCGCGCTGCCGCCTCGCGGACGGCATACTGCTGGCGGACGCCCCGCTCCAGAATGCGGTTGCCGTGCCACAGGAACAGACATCGCAGCATGCGTTTTGCCCGGTGCGCGTAGGTGTGTTCTCCCAGCGCGCGCTGCCGGGCCCGCTCCGCTGTCGCGCGGCGTTCCTCGGCATGGGCGAGGTAATAGTCGATTTTTTCCCGCAGCTCGCCCAGCGAGCGGTATACGGGGATTTCATCCTGCAGGTCGAAGTGATGTTCCAGGCCGCGGCACGGGTCGCAGACCTGAAATCCGCCCGCCGCGGCGATTTCAAACACCCTGGGGTTGATCGCGTCGCTTTCCGGATCCACCCCACTGTGGGTGGCCGAAGAATGAAGGTTCAGGCTGATCCGGCTGCCTGCCACGATTTTCATGAATTTTTCGTTGTCGAAGCGGCCTTCCCCTTCCGGCATCAGGCGGGACAGTTCCGGCGCGTTCCAGTTTACCCCCCAGATTTTGAACCGGTAATCGGTCAGCCCCTTGAAAAATTCGATGCGGTTGGGGTATCCCGCCCCGGCGAAAGAAATGTCACAGTCGTACAGGTCCCGCTCTTCCTCCGATAGGGAAACCGGCCAGTGCGCGTGGGGACAGCATCCCGTCTGCACGAAAGCATGGTGCGCGCACCCTATCCGCTGGAGCTGCTGTTCAAAAAGCCCCGGCTGAATATGGAAGAACCCGTCATACAGTGGAGCGATGTCCTTCCAGTACGGCATGTGGCGCCAGTTTTCCACGAACCAGTAGGCCGTAATAATTCCCGCGTTGCGGAGCAGGGCCGGGAAAGTTTCCCGCACGGGCGCCTGCGCCAGGACAATGCAGATTTCCGGATTGAATTCGCCCACCCGCGCCAGGGTCCAGTCTCCCAGCGCCTGTATGATCTGCTGGCCGATCCGGTTGACGTTCAGGTTTTGTTTAAGTGATCCCCGAACCGCCTCATACAGGGGCCACCCCGCTTCGTTGAGAACCGGCAGTACCCGGTGCCCGAGGTCCCGGAAAGCGCGCGCAAGATAACCGGTAATCGGAGCCGACCCCCCGTACATCGGTCCCACGACGGCAATGTTGAGGCGCATGGATGAAAGCTTGATGGTCGCGTCCAGGTTGTCAAATTCTTCCGCCTGGGCCGGCCATGCCCGGGCAGTGGGCGGATGGCTGATAAAAACCGTTTTATCTGAAACCCATTCGTTCAGATCAGGGGCGTCGAGAAGATCGTACAGTGGCCCCGTCCACAATCCGGCAGCATCCAGGGACTCCGGGGCATACCTGGCCAGCGTGGCCCCGACAGCGGGATCCGGCTCTATGATCAGGACCCGCCGAAACCGGTTCAGGAGCAGGAACGGAAGGTAGCCCAATCCCCCCCCAAACACCGCGGCGCAATCGTATTCTTTCCCTTCCGGGAGATTTTCCAGCAGGCGTTCAGCTTCCTGGATCGGACGGTAACGGCTGTGCCAGTAAATCTCTTTGCGGACCAGGGTTCCCCAGCCTTCCCGGGTGGGTTCATAGCGAAGGTCGTCCGGTACGGGGGTATCCGCAAGCGCTGCGCGCTGTTCCCCGAGGGTTCGAATTGGCGGCGTCAGCATGGCCTCCATCCGTTTAGCTTATTCTGACTCAGCCGGTGTTTTCGCGCAGTTTGGCCAGCAGCGTGCATGCGCGTTCATGATCCGGACTGAGCATTACCACAGTTTCCAGCCGTTCCTGCGCTTCTTCCAGGCGATTCTCCTGAATCAGAACCACTGCCAGGTCGCATGCCAGGTCAAAATTGGCCGGGTAGTAGTCTGCCAGGCGACGCAACACCTCAACCGCCTCGGCGGTTCTGCCGGTTTCCAGGGCCAGCTCCGTGAATGCCCCCGTCAGGAACGTGTGCGCGTAACTCAGGCTTAGCGCCTGTACCATGTGGAACCACGCTTCCTCGCGTTCCCGGCGGTTGAGGTGGAGGATAGCCGCCGCGGCGTGAACCCGGTCATCTTTCGGATTGCGCGCCAGCGACTCCCTAAGCAGCGGCAGGGCTTCCTCCAACCGTGAAAGTCCTGTGAGCAGAATGCCCAGTTCTCCGGCCGCCTGTTGGACTCCAACCTGTATTGCTTCCCGAAGATGCCGTTCCGCCTGGGGGTACTGGCCCATTTTCGCCATCGCGCGCCCCATAAGCAGCAACCGGTCGCCCGGTGATGCGTCTTCAGCCTGTTCCGCCAGGCGGTACGCTTCCTGCCATTTTCCGGCATCGTATGCGGCCTGGGCCTGTTCAAATTGTCCCTGAGCCTTCTTCAGGGTAACCACCGCCGCGTACTGGTAGGTTCGCAGGCACTGGTATTCCGCGTCGCTGAGGTCGGTCAGGGTGACGCGTCCCAGCCGGACCGTCCGGTCTTCCGGCAGCGGAAATAGGTTTTCATTAGCTGAGCTCAGCGGTTCGATTACCAGCCAGTCCAATTCCGCCTGCTGGAACAGGTCCTCCAAATTGCGTTTCGTGAAAAACTGCCGGTGCGTTTCATCCATGATGCCTGCCCACGCGTATGTCCAGTTTCCGGACGAGAGCATGGCCGGCACCTCGTAAAACTGGGCATTGGGAACGCTGATGACGATCCGCCCGTTCGGGGCCAGCCGGGCCGCCAGTTTACGCAGCGCGGCCGCGGGATTCCGAAGATGCTCCAGCACGTCCGCGCACACCACGCAGTCGAAATTGCTGAAGGATGCCGGCAGGTCCAGCTCCTCAATGTCACCGATGATTACCTGATCCAGCCGATTCTGGGCCGTTGCCGCCGCGTTGGGATTCAATTCAATGCCGAACACCATACATTTGGGCCGCTGTTTTTTGAGTATTTCCCCGAAAACGCCGGTAGCGCAGCCCACATCCAAAATTTTTTTCGCTTCAGCGGGAATATACTGCAGCAGCTCAGTCCTGGGCGCTTCATAATAAAGGTGGTGTTTGCCCCGCTCGCAGAGCGACTGTATGGGGGAGGGGGGCATTTTCGATGGAGGCAGGCAGCGCAGGATCTGGCTGGCGATAAGGTCTGGCTCGGCATCCGCTTTAAACCAGTGCGCGCGGTCCATGGAAATTGCCTGGACAGCATGTGCATTGCTGTCCAGAATGCGTTCGTAAGCCTCAGGTGGCGGTGCCGGAACTGCCGGGAACATGTCTGTCGCGATGCGCACCAGCAGGCGGGCTGTTTGCGCGCACCGGAACGCTTCAGCGGGGTTCGGCGGTGTCCATGGTTCCGGCGTGATGTGCACGATGGCCCGTGGGGTGCATCCCCGGGGAATAGCCTGCTCCAGCGCGCGCCAGCCGGGAGGATCCGCCAGCGCCATTTGGGGCGGCCAGTCTTTTTCGGAGAGGTTGTATCCTACATGCCATACGGGCGCTTTTTGCCGCAGCGCCTGCACTATCGGCCACGCGCGGTCGTACACGCGTCCGTCCGTGCAGACGACCAGCATCCGATTCTGGATAGAGGGGGCCAGGGGTTTCGGCCGGTAATCAGCCGGGATAAAACGGTCGGCAGCCTCCTCGATAGCTTCCTTCCACAGCGCCGCGAAACGGTTGATGGGAAACCGGTCCAGCACGCTTTCCCGGGCTTGTTTGCCCAGACGCAATGCCAGGTCGCGGTTCTCCAGCAGCAGTTCCAGGCGTTCCCGCAGAACGGCCGGGTCAAATGAATGGAATCCGTTCACGCCGTCTTCTACCGGCGAGGTCGCGTTGGAAAGCGCTACCGCCGGCATGCCGGTGGCCATGGCTTCTAGCAGAGAGAGGTTATACCCGTCTTCGTATTCTTCCCGGGTGACGTGAAAATAGCAGCGCAGAGTCCGGTAATGGTTGAGAAGGTCGTTGAAATCCGCGCTTGGTCTGGAATCCGGCCACGCGGGATTCTGACCGAGCGTTACGCAGGGGATCGGCGACTTTCCTGTCGGCCCGCCTTGCAGGACAGCCTGCTGAAACGCCGCGTCGAACATGTGCGTGCGTTCCGCGATAAGGTTGCCCACCCGAAGAACCCGTGCGTCTGTTCCGGTATACCCATTAAATACGCCGCCATCCACCCCCGGAAGGATAACGCGTCCCGGAAGGCCATAATCGGCCTGTTTGGACTCCGAAATAAAGACAAAGTCAAACCGCGCGCTCAGCAGATCCATCAGGTCGTCGTGCGCCTGGACCGGATCCAGGCCGCCCGTGTTCGCGTTTACCAGGATGAAGCTTCGGCGGTTATGAAGCACCAGAATTTTGCCGCCCCGATAATTTATTACGTCGAGGGCGTTATTCTCATTGTGCGCGATGATTACGTCGTAATATCCGGACTGCGCCCGTTTTCGCCATTCGTTCTCGGGAACCAGGGTCAGCGTGGGGGGGAGGGGACGGAAAGCCTCATGCCACGGGCGGGCGAGGGTGCCCTGTTCGTAGATACCGACATCCATGGGAATGCCTGTGCTGGCCATCAGGCAAAGGTAAGGCTCGTGGAAATTGAACGTGAGAACCCTGGGCTCTCGTTTCATGGACGGTCAGCCCTGAGATTGCCGGTTGGCCTCAGCCAGAGCCGCTATAATCTTCGTTTCCAGCGCGGCAAATGGCGCCAGTTCATACTCCAGCAGGTCACCCAGCAGTACAAAATCCCGTTTTTCCATGGCTGCCGCGGCTTCCTGAAGCCGCGTATTCAGCCGCTCATGCAGCTCCACCAGCGGTTGGCCGTCGATACGGATGTTTTCCAGGTCCAACCCCAGCGCGTTTACCACCTGCTGTTCCTGATGTTTGATTTCGGACCACAGCCGCGCCAGTTCCTGAAAATAGGTAAAACCGGATTCCGGGTCGTCCCCCTGGAATACATTTGCCAGCATGGAACACGATGCTGGGAGTTCCGGAAGCCATTTTTCCAGTTCTTCCAGCAGTTGGGCAACCATTTCCGATATGGGCTGGCTGGTCAGTTCGATTTCCAGGGAGGCATCCAGCGGGCGGTCGCACCATCGGCCCGGGATATCCTCAGGATGTACAGCTTCGCCGTTTATTCGAAGCGCCACCATCCCCCGTTTCATCCCTGAGAGCTGATCCATTGCATCGCGAACCACATCCATAACCCTGGTGGCAGATGCCGGAATGGGCCACTCCTTGCCGTCAACGACCAGTCTCATGAGGTTTTCCTTCTGTGCGGTTTATAATGCTTTTCAGTGATTCCAGCGATTCCGCGGAGCTGGCGGCCTGGGCGTTTTCCGCCTGAATGGCCAGATAAACCTCCATCCGGTGCACCGGGATGGATCGCGGCGCGATCACTCCGATTTTGCACTGGTTGTCTTTGAGATCCAGAATTTTGATCTCGATCTCGTTTCCGATCATGATGCTTTCGTTTTCTTTCCGGGTCAGCACCAGCATGGCTATCTCTCCCCGGTTGACGGATGTTGTGGGGTTGTTGCGTTCTGAACCAGGAAATACTGGATTGGATAATCGCTTCGATCCATCACCAGCTGTTTTGCCAGGCGTGTTTTCGGGTTGATCAGGATGGGCGCCCGAAGGTTGGTACGGATCTCGGCGGGATTTGCCGGCACAACCAGGAGGGTGTACACCTTCAGTTCTGTTTCCTCAGCGGTACCCAGTTCAGCCAGGTCATGTTCACTTACCTGTATAGTGTAATCCGGAACTACCTCATAAGGATTCATCAGCAGAAATGCAAGATCCCCCTTTTCCACGGACTGCATCCAGAGCAGAGACCCCCCTTCCGGACCCGGAATCAGAACAAACCGGCGAAACTGAATAAACCCAATGATAGGCTGGGTAAAGGTTAATACGTCTTCCGGGTTATAAGTAATCTTCCCGAAACGTGATGTGTCAAAATCCATGCCACTGCTCCCGTCGGGCTTTTTGGAGCCAATTTAATATAAGTATGCATCACGGCTCTGAATTTTAGCAAGAAAAAAATGATAAAAAATAAAATCTTGTCAAGTTTTATTCACTGGGCGTAACATCTGTCCTGGAATCGGTAAAATAGGTATTCAGTTATTTGGTGACAGAGTAAGCACATGCCGGTTTTTCAAAAATGGCAAAGTTTTTTCTTGACAGACTGAAGAATTTAGAGTAATCTATTTACAAACTGGTTACAGATGAAAAACAGAAGGAGCCCCAACCGGGGTGAAAGGGTAGCGTATGAAGCACGTTAGGCGGATAAACACAGCGTCACGGGCCACGGCATTTGAAGATACGGTGTGCCAGATCGTGTATATCTTTAACGCCGTGCTGGGATTCTTTGGGGGTGCATCGCCTCTGGGGCAATTCCTGCAGGCCAAGTGCAACTACGAAATTCCTGAACTGATTCAGCGTTGAGAAACCGGGCGGTACTGCAGTATCCGCTGCTGCGGCAGAGGCATGCCGCAGGGTGGGCTGTTATTTGACTGTCGAAAAGATTACGTGAATGAGAGGAACCACCATGGCTGGAAAACTCCTGCTGAAACGGATGGCAATGGCGGGCGTGGCTGCTGGAATTCTGCTGAGCATCAGCGGCTGCTGGGTCCTTTTCTCCCCGGTGTTTTTCAAGGACAAAGCGCTTGAAAACGCTGTCCGCAAAGCGTTGGGGCGTCCGTTTGGTCTGCTGACCACCAGAGATCTGCGTAAGCTTGGAGAACTCCAGGCCGCCGGGCTCGGCATTACGGATTTGAGCGGGCTGGAATACTGTGAATCCCTGACCGTGCTGAATCTCAGGGGCAATGCGGTCAGTTCAATCAGCCCGCTGAATAACCTGAAAAACCTGGTGCGGCTGGACCTGGGAGAAAACAAAATCAAAAATATTGAACCAGTAGCGGGCATGCTCCTGTTGCAGGAACTGATCCTCTATGGCGATGAAAACGAAGTGGTGGATTGGAATCCCCTCAGATCAAATGTTTTGGCAGGCGGACTGGGCGCGGGGGATACGGTTGTTTTGCCCACGAAAACCACCATCGACTCCAGCGGCAATCCCCTGGCTAATTTTGCAGACACGCAGGTGGTTCTGCTGAATGCGGGGGTGAACGTAATCTATGGCTCTCCGTCCGGGGATTCCGGGTCCGGCTCCTCGACAACGCAATAATCCGCTCCCGGATTTCGGGTGCATGGTACAGTTTATTAGAACAAGGTGTCGGGCATGGCCCGCATGTGAGGTTACTCCATGAGATACCGCGTGCGTATATGGTGGGTGGGGGGCTTGTGTTGCTGGACAGCATTGCTGCTGGCGGGGTGTCCGGCTTCGGTAAGGCTGGAAATTACGCCCGGAGCGGCGGATTTCGGTACCGCCGCCACTGAACTGGCGCTTCAGATCCGCAAGCCGGGCAGCGGGGCAGTCTCATGGACCATTACTGAGGTTATCCGGCAGAACGCAGATTCCCCGTGGACAGCGCAGGATATTCCTTGGCTCAGTGTCAGCCGGACCGAAATGCGGCAGACAGGGCCGTTGGAAGTAGTTACCCTTACAGCCGACCGTACCGGTTTGCGGGCAGGCGTCTACGCCAACTCAGGACTTCTTATACAGGCGCGGAATTTTTCTCAGGTTGTGCCTGTCTCGCTCATGGTTCAGTCTACGCTTGCGGTCTCGCCCCCGCGGGTTTCCCTGCGGGCCGGTGCGACCAGCACGTCATTTAATATCGTCAATTCCGGCACTTCCTCAGCGGCGTGGACGTTGCAGTACATTCCACCTGATGGAAACGCAGACGCTCCCCAGCCGTTCCCCGCGGATATGGTCGCATCGCCTGCGTCCGGTACAGTCCCGGCCGGAGGGACCATGAGCGTGTCCCTTTCCTGGACTGAGGAACGTTCCCGGTTTGGCATCTTAGTGGATTCGGTTTCAGGGCAGCCCGTTTTCGAAGTGGTATTCGGCGCGGCTATCGCGGGGCTTGAGGTGGACCCTGCCGCCGTTACCCTGTTCTACGACAATCGTACGGAGGACAGCAGTTCCGCTGCCCAGCCCGCGTCAACCCTGACCATCCGGAATACCGGTGGCGCTTCCCGCTCCTGGACAATCCAGATCAATGATATCGCGCGG
Source organism: Candidatus Hydrogenedentota bacterium (assembly GCA_029776995.1). Lineage (GTDB taxonomy): Bacteria > Hydrogenedentota > Hydrogenedentia > Hydrogenedentales > CAITNO01 > JAGPFE01. The sequence goes on along the minus strand of JAKOTZ010000152.1, from coordinate 2,486 downwards.
GGAGGCGCCACCTCCGCCATCACGGCTACCCCTGCCCAGGGAGTTACCCTGCCGGGCGGCGAAACAACCGTTGAAATTCGGGTTACCGATCCTGATGCCGTTACATCCGGCTCAGGCAACTACGAACTGATTTTGCGGTCCAGTGATGACGAATTCATTGTGGTTCCGCTTACCCTCGATATCGCCATCCTTCCGGTTATTGAAGTTTCTGATCCGCCCCAGCCGAATACTACCCGCCCGGAAATTACGTCTCTGCGAAAACTGGATTTCGGTACTCAGGACGTCAGTAAAGAATTCTGGGTGGTTAATGTCGGCCCCCTTGAATCGGACCTGTATTTCCGCATCACGCACGATGACGAAGGGGCGGCGGCGCCGCTGATTTACGTAAATCCTCTCCAGGGCAATACAAATGGTCCGGATGGAGACTTTTTCCTTCCGGGCACCAATTTCCTGATCGATGGCATGCCGATTCAGGTTGCGGTGGACCGGTCCGCCATGACCGAAGACGTGGAATACAGGAAAATTACCATCGAGGCGTGGAACGCGGACTTTACCCAGAAATTGACGGCGGTGTCTCCCTTAGAAATCGAGGTGCGGGTCGAGCGTCCGCCTATGCGGGTGGAAGGAGCCATCAACCGCTCCCGCCCGCCGTATCTGATGCGCTTTGCGTTCCTGCTTAGAGACCAACTGGGCCAGGCGATTCCTACCGTCACGGCTGAAGATCTGGCCCGGCTCCGTTTTACCCTCACGGAAGATGATGTGCCCATGGACTGGAACGAGACCAGCCAGTTCGTGCTGGGGGCCGAACATATCCGCACCAATCTGGTGCTGATGCTCGACTACACGGGCAGCATGTATTATTCCGGAGTGAATGATCCGATCAACCCGAGGCGGCCCGGTGAAGTCCTCGAAGAAGTGCGCGCGGCGGCCCTGCGGTTCCTGGATGACCTGCCGGAAAACTACAATGTCGCCCTGATGTACCACAGTGACCGGCAGCAGAAAAACCGCCTGATTCATCCGTTCACTACGGACCGCAACGCGCTGAAAAGCGCCCTTTCGGCTTTCTATCTGCCACCCGCAATGCACGGGGTTACCGCCGTGTGGGACGCGATTGATGACGCCGTTCAGCGGCTCGCGGCAGCGGACCCGCCCGATACGCTGCCATTCGATGACGCGGATGTGCGGGCCGTTGTGTTCATCACGGATGGCAAGGATAATGTTTCCGCTATTCAGCCGTCTACGGCTTTCGGTAACGCCAAAGACCAGCGGGTGAGGCTTTATGCGCTTACCTATGGCGATCCCAACAGCGTCAACCTGGCGGATCTGCTTACCGCCGCCGAGGATACGGGCGGGTACGTCTACCGGGCCGCGGACGCGCCTTCCCTGGTCCGGCTCCTTGGCAATCTCGGGGGATTGGTGCTTGAACCTGTCAGCGAGCAGAAGGCGGATACGGCGCAGTTCGCGATCGCAAATGCAGGAGATACCACCCTCGACTGGACGGTTCAATCCATCCCGACGTGGATTACGGTCAGTCCTGCCGGGGGATCCCTGGTACCCGGCGAACGCATAACCGTTTCCGTTACGGCCAACCCTGCCGCGTTTTCCGTCCCGCCGCCCTTGCGGATTGCGGAAGCCACGTTCGCCATTACCTCCAACAACGGGAACGGGACCGTAAAAGTGCGGGCCCAATTCGAAAATGATATGAGTGCTGTTCAGAATGTGGCCCTTTCGTTGACCGATGAACCCGGCAGGGTCTGGCAGGATTTGCGCAACCAGCTGCTGTTTACGTACATAACGCCCTCGCAGCGGGGTGGGACGTACAGTATCCGGGCTGAGTACACCAAGCCTGACGGCGAGGTGCTTACCGCTATTTTCGAAGAAGACGGAGTGTTTTATCCTGGAGACGTTTTGGCCGGACAGATTTCCACCCACACGTCTGGTATCGTGGAAGATTTCACCACCCTTGATCCGGATGAGGCGGTACGCGCTGAGGCGTATATCCGGCTGGATTACGCGCCGCGCAATGTGAGCAAATTCAGGTTCAGGATTTTGCCCGTGTTGCCGGAAGACGCCCCGCCCGTGGTGGTGGCAGCCTTCGGCAGCGCTGCCATGCAGGTTGAAATTGCTCCGGGCGGACTTGCCGACAGCACCAATCCTTATGCTTCTTCCTGGCGGCTGGTCAGCGAAGGGGACAACCGTTATTTCCTGTTGACGGAACAGAATTCGCCGTTGCCCTACGGCGCGTCCGGTGAGTTGCTGCGGGTTAAATTCACGGGGCTGAAGGATTTCCTGGACGCCTGTGACGCGGCCGGTTATGAGCCCCGTTTCTATCTGGACCTGCGGGTGGATAACCAGCTGTATTACGCTCCGGGTACGGATACCCGTCCGTCGCAGACCGTGTACTTCCAGTATCCCAATGGTCCCACTAACCCTGGGCGGTTGCTGGCAATCGGGCTGGATCCGGATCTGGCGGGGGCTGCGGTCAG
>JAKOTZ010000147.1 GCA_029776995.1 Candidatus Hydrogenedentota bacterium | reverse complement strand
GGGCCGGGAGCGGAAGTGTCTGACGGATTCAGGGCTTCCCCAAGCCGTACGGTGCCCCGAAAATCCCCTTCCAGCGGAATTTGACCCGCATCCAGGGCGTCACTGCGGAAAGCTGGCATCTGGTCCGGAGGAAGAATGTAATCCGGACTGGGACGCACCAGCCGGCGGGCTATGTCCAGTTCCTGCCGGGCGGTATCCCCGGCGATTTCCACGATTCGGGTATCGGCCCGCTGCAACAGTTCTGCCGGAGACGTCAGGTCATGCAGCCGGTCCGGCATACTCTGCATCAGCCGCGCGGCCAGGTCAGCCGTTTCCAGCAGCTGTTCCGGACTGGAAGTGCCCTCCGCGACTGGCGCGGTGGTATCTCCCGAGCCGAACAGTTCTGCCAGCCGTTCCCGGATTGCCTCCGGAGTTGATTCCTGAACCTGGGGTTCGGGCTTATTGGTTTCAGGCTGAGGTTCCGGCGGGTGGATCCGGACCTTGAACCGCAGGAGTTCCGGCGGGATGTCCCGGTTGGCGGCCATCAGGGTCACGTGGGGCGCCAGCGCCAGCACGGCCAGATAGACCAGGGCCGATATCAGCAGGGACAGCATGAATATGGCCCGCCGGCTCAACATGTCAGCTGCCTCCACCCTGTGGGGACAGCCGCTGCAGGGCTTCCCTGGCCTGGGCGGCTTCCGGGGCATTCGGGAAGTCGCGGACCAGCTCGGTCCATGCCCCGGCGGCGTCCTCGGTTCGGCCCAGTTTCTCAAAACACACCCCCGCCTGCCACAGCGCGGCGGGGCTCAGCGTTTCATGCAGGTACAGCACGGCAACCCGCATAAATGCTTTTGCCGCGGGCTCCCACTGTTCTTTTGACGCGTACAGTTCCCCCAGGCGGAATGCCGCCCGGGCCGCAGGATCGCCGGATGCGCTTTTCACGGCGGTTTCGTACTGGGCGATGGCTTCATCTATCTTGCCGGCGTTTTCCAGGAGGCGTGCCCACCGGACCCGGGCCTCACCGCATACCGCGGGGTTGCCCCCCGATTCCGCCAGTTTTTTGTAGCCCTCCGCCGCTTTATCGGCCCTGCCCGCTTTCTCATGGCATTCGGCGATCTTAAGCGCCAGTTTCTCGGGTTCGGCCAGTTGGCGCGCGTTTTTCAGGGTGGCCTTAAGCGCCTTGATGGCGGCGTCCCATTTCTCCGCGTTGATCATCTGCTGGGCGGTCCAGCTGTACAGGTCTTCCGGCAGGGGAAGCCCGGGAAAATCCGTGATGACCTTGAAAAAATGGTCGGCCGCGTTGGAAAAGTCTTTTGCCTGGTAATACGCGAAAGCCCGGCACCGGATGATCCGTCCCAGCACCTCGCGGGAGGGATTGGCGGCCTCGGCCCGCTGCAGCAGTTCGAGCGCGCGGGTGGGATCGCCGCCGTCGCGCAGGGTGTATTCGGCGAGGCGGCAGGCGGCTTCCGCGTGGTATTTTGCGGCTTCGGGAATATTCAGCAGCTGCTGGAACTGTTCAGCGGCTTTCTGGAAATCCCGGATATTGTTATACGTGACGGCCAGCCGGTACCGGGCTTCGGCAGCCGCGGCCGGGCTGGTTGTCCGCGCCAGAATGTCCTGGTATTTCTGAATGGCCTGTTCAAAATCCTTGGCGGAGAACTGCGCGTCGCCCGCTTTGAGCAATGCCTGTTCCGCGAGGGGGTTGTCCGGATACTTGCGCACAAACTCTTCATAAACTTTGGCGGCCTGTTCCCGCAGTCCCAGCTGTTCCAGGCACTCCGCCGATTTGAACAGGGCGTCCGGCGCGAACGGGCTGTCCGGAAATTTCTCGGCCACCACCCGGAATTCCTGTCGCGCGTCCTCATAATTTCCGGAGGCCACGTTGAGCATGCCCAGCAGGTATCCGGCGTCTCCCTGCAGGGGAGAATCGGGGCGGCTGTCCAGGAAACTCCGGATTTCCGCCATGGCCTGGGCAGTATCCCCCTTCAGGTAGAGGGTCCAGGCCAGCTTGTGCCACGCGTGATCGGCGTAGGGCGTCCCGGCGAATTTCTCCCTCACGCCCCGGAACAGGTCTATGGCCTCGTCATACCGCTGGGCGGTTCTGGCGCATTCTCCGAGCAGGTAGCGCGCGCCGGATTCGAGTTCGGGCGGAGGCGAGGTATCCAGGAATGCCCGCGCGGCGGCGGCGGCGTCTTCCGTCCGTCCGGCGCGGAACAGCGCCCAGCTGTAACCGTATGCGGCGCGTCTGGCGTAATCGGATTCCGGGAAAGCCTGGCGAAGTTGTTCATAGGCCGCGGCGGCCGCGTCGAACAGCCCCATCCGGTCATACAGTTCAGCGGCCCGGAACCGGCTTTCCGCGCGCAGGTCCGCGTCCGCGCCGGTTGTTCCGGCTACCTCGGCGAAGGTGGCGGCGGCTTCTTCTTCCCGCCCCAGGCGGAGCAGGGCCTGGGCCAGCTGGTAGCGGGCATATGGGGCGACAGGCTGATCGCCGTAGGAGGATACCGCCTTGCGGAAAATTTCCGCCGCGGCGCTGGCGTCTCCCAGTTCGAGCCGAGCCCGACCCGCGTAATACAGCGCCCGGGCCGCCTGGTCCGCGGCTGGCGCGGCTTCCAGCAGTTTTCCGAGCAGTTCCGCCGCTTCCGCGTACCGCTTCAGCAGGAACAGGCATTCCCCCTGGCCGAGCTGCGCCGTACGCTGTTCTTCCGGTGTTCCTGCGGTTGCCGCCCGCGTGTAGGCCTCCAGCGCTTTTTCATACTTTCCCGCGGCCTGGGCCGCCTGCCCGAGGCGAAGGTTGGCCTGGGGTACCGCGGGCGACTGCGGATAATCCCGGATATACGCTTCGTATTCGTCCGCGGCTTCCGCGTAGAGGCGCCGGGCAAACAGCCCGTTGGCAAAGTCCAGCTGGTCCTTGCCGGGGATTTCCTGGCTTGCGGGGGGAGGGACGGAAGCTGATTCGGCGGGAACCGCGGGCTGAAACTGGTCCGGGGTGATCGGAGCGAGTTCCGGGACGGACTGCGCGCCGGCGGCGGCGCAACACAGTGCGGCCAGCGCGCGGAGGAGCTGTGACCCCAAGCCTGCGCGTTTTCTGTATTCCCCGGCCGGGTTCATGGTTGAGCAGTCTCCCGGGATGCCTGCCGGATGCGTTCCGCCTGTTCCGGGGTCAGGGCGGCGAAGGACACGTTCTGGATATCCGCTTTGCGGCAGCAGTCGAGCACGCTGATGGCCACGCCCAGGTGCGCGGTGGCGTCGCCCCGGATGATTACCGCACCGCCGGGGAAATACCGGGCCACGCGGTTCAGCACCTCCTGCAGTTCTTCCAGCGACATCCTGCGCTCGTTGACCACGATATCGCCGTTTTCTTTGATGTTGATGAATATTTCACCCTGGGTGCGTTCACTCTGGGTGGCCGTATCCGCCGTCGGCAGGGTGATATCCACTTCGCTTTCCAGATTGGCGTATACCGTGATCACCATAAAAAACACCAGAGTCAGGAACACGATATCGATCAGCGGCGCCAGCGGGATCGTTTCCGATTCTTCCTGGATCTGTCTGCCGATTCTCATGGGCGGTCTCCACTGAAAGCGGTGATCAGTTCGATGAATTCACTCGCCTGGGCTTCCAGGGCCGCGATAATGCGCAGTACCCGTCCGCGCAGGTAAAAATAGATCATCATGCACGGGATGGCCACGATGAGTCCGCCCGCCGTGGTGATCATGGCCTGGGAAACGCTGTAGGCCATCGTGAGCCCCTTCACCTGGGCCGCGTCCAGCGCGATGGAGCTGAAAGCCTGCATCATGCCCCAGACCGTTCCCAGCAGTCCCAGCAGCGGCGCGATCGTGGCGATATTGTTCAGGTAGGACACCTTCTGCCACAGGGCGGACGCCGCGCGTTCCCCTTCGCTTTCCATGGCTTCCTGGATGACATACCGGTCATGTCCGGCCATCTTCAGCCCGGCCCGCAACACTTTGGCGATGAGTTCCTCCCGGTCCTGGCACATCTGGAAGGCCCCTTTCAGGTCGCCCGCCCGCAGTTGGGCGTGGGCGCGCTTCACGAACGACGCGGGGACTTCCCGCGCCACGTTCAGCGTGATCAGCAGGTAAATGGAAAGCGCCAGTCCGATAAACCCAAGCGCCATCGTGATCCACAGGATAACACCGCCCTGCCGGATCATCAGCATGAGGGTTAATCGTTCCGGTATCGGAGCGGCCGACGGGGACGGGGCGGGCGCCCCTCCCGTTGGATTCTCCCCGGCTGTGGCGGTGGGCACGGCCGGCGTTGCCGAGGCCGTTTCTCCGGCCGGCGCGGCATTGGCCTCTCCGGACTGAGCCCATGCGGGAACTGCGGCGATTGCCGCCGCCATTCCTGCCAGTAACACACCCAAGATAATGCCTGCGCGTGCCATGAACGCACTCCTTACACCGTTTGTGTGATCCGCCGCAGGGGTACCTTCTACTGCTCCCGTGTCAGGACGGAGCCCGCGCGTGTACCCGACCGGAGCGGACAGTTCCCTCCAGCGTTAGGGATATTATGCGTTTCCTTTCGGGAAAGTTGCAAGCCCTTGCCGGTCCGGCGGCAAGGGCGGGTTCGGGCCGCTTATCCCTGGCTTAGATGGAGTCGGATGGCATCCGCCACTTCTTCCTGCTGGGCGTCGGTCAATTCGGGGTATATGGGCAGCGCCAGGACTTCCCGGGCGGCCGTTTCAGCGTTCGGGCAGGACACGTTGACGGTCCACGGCGCGAAACAGGGCTGCCGATGCAGGGGAACGGGGTAGAACACCCCGCATCCGATGCCCCGTTCCCGGAACAGTTTTACCGCGTCATCCCGCCGGGAGATCCGTACGACGAACTGGTGGTAAACATGCTCCCGGTCCGGGCGCTCCACGGGAAGGCGCACTCCGTCCAGGTTGTTCAGCAGTTCCCGGTATCGCCGCGCTTTTTCCCGGCGGGCCGCGTTCCACCCGGGCAAGTACCGCAGTTTTACCTTCAGAATGGCGGCCTGGATCGCGTGCAGGTGGCTGTTTATGCCTACCATTTCGTGCTGGTACTGAACGCTCCCTCCGTGGCAGCGCAGTTTTCGGACCATTGACGCCAGCCCGTCGTCATTGGTGAATACCATGCCGCCTTCTCCGGCCGCGCCGAGGTTTTTGGTCGGGTAGAAGCTGCAGGCGGCCATATCGCCCAAAGATCCGGCCCGCTGTCCCCGGTAGGTCGCGCCCAGCGCCTGCGCGCAGTCTTCGATCACGGCAAGCCCGTGGCGGCGGGCGATTTCCCGCAGCGGATCCATATCGGCGCACTGGCCGTACAGGTGTACCGGCAGCAACGCGATGGTTCGGGGGCTGACCAGGCGGGCTGCGCTGGCGGGATCGATATTGAACGTATCCGGATCAATGTCCGCGAATACGGGGATGGCTCCGGCATTCACGATGGCGCCGGCTGTCGCGAAAAACGTGAAAGGGGAAGTAATGATCTCGTCGCCTGGCCGGGGATTCAGCGCTTTGATGGCCAGCCACAGCGCGTCGGTTCCGGATGCCACCCCTATAGCGTGGCGGACTCCCGCGAAGGATGCCGCCTCCGCTTCAAACGCCTCCAGCTCCGCTCCGCCCCGGAACTGGCAGGTTTCAAATACCCGGGCGACTGCCGACTGGATTTCCGGAAGTATGGGCGCGTACTGCGCCCGTAAATCGATCATTGGGACTGGCATGGGAGTATCCTTGCGCGGGCTGTTGCCGCATTCGAAAACGGAATGGAAAAAATTATATCATGCTGGGGAACGGAACAGGCCGGTGCGTGGCACTGGAAGAGGCGCGGAGACTGCGTATGGATATCAGGAAACTGCTGAAACCGGGTGAATTCGTGCTGGGACTGGATATCGGCGGCACCAAAATGCTGGCCGCCGTCTTCGATCACGAGTTCAGAGTGGTCGCGCAGGCCAAGAAAAAAAGTAAAACCGGCGGAGAAAGCGATGTAAACGCCTCCGCGGAACAGCGGGTGATCGGCGTGATCACGGAAGCCATTCAGGCGGCCGGCGCGCCTCCCGTCCGGGGGATTGGCGTGGGATCCCCGGGACCCTTGGACCCCGCAACGGGCATCATCATCGACACGCCGAATCTGGGGTGGAAAAATTTCCCCCTCGCCGAGCGGCTCCGTGAAAAATTCGGCGTGCCGGTGCTGGTGGATAACGACGTCAACGTCGGCACCTATGGGGAATGGCGATTCGGCAAAGTATCAGACTGCCGCCATGTGGTCGGCATCTTTCCCGGAACCGGCATCGGCGGCGGCATCATTGTGGACGGGAAAATGCTTCACGGGTTTTCCGGCGCCGCGGGTGAGGTGGGGCACATGACCGTGGAACCGGGCGGACCCTTCTGCGGTTGCGGTAAAAGGGGATGCCTCGAGGCCGTGGCCTCCCGTATCGCCATTGCCAAAGAAGTGGCGGCGCTGGCCGCCAGGGAAGACGCCCCCTACATCAAACAGAAATGCGGCACCGACCTGTCGGCCATCCGGAGCGGGGTGATCGCCAAGGCTATCCAGAACGGCGAAAAAATGGTGGAATCCGTGGTGCGGAAGGCCGCCTATTATATCGGAATCGCCGCCGGAAACCTGATCAATATCCTGAGCCCGGAAGCCGTCGTGATTGGAGGCGGACTTGTCGAGGCCATGCCCGACCTCTACCTCGAAGAAGTTAAACGGGGCATCGCCGATCATGCCATGCCCTTCCTGAGAAAAGGGGTTCGGGTGCAGGTGGCCGCTTTGGGGGACCTGGCCGTGGCCATGGGCGGCGCCTGTATGATCGCGGAGCGGATTGCGGAAATGCGAAAAGACTGACCGCGCCATTGCCCGGCACGGTATCAGAATGGCGGGTGGTGACGCCGGAGAGCGGAACGCCGCGCGGGGGGAAATGTGGGTGGCCATGGCATTTTTGGACGCTTCTGGCGCGCTCATGTGTCCCGGTCGCGGTGAGCGGTCCCGGAATGATTATTACGGGGGATCCATCTTTAATCCTGAGGGCTTCACCGGATTTTCCCCGACAGGGTGAAAAAAGCGTTTTTGGCGCTTTTTCGGCCCAAATCCCCGGGAGTGGCCCGCGGGTGCGCGCAACGTTTTGCCTTTATTAATAGAGGCACATTCCGGACACACAGTATTTCCCTGGACAAAGGAGATTTCTCATGGGATACACTGCCGCTTGCGCGCGGCCGGAGCATCCGGCCATCTCTGAAGAAAACTGTTCGCCTGAAGCCATAGGCCTGCTGGCGCCGCCATTGCCGGAGAATCACCCGGATTATGTGATGTGGCAAAGCTGCTTTGTTCTTTTCGCGGGAAACGGGACCTCCCTGTCTGTGCGGACCATTCAGGCGGCAGGGCTGGCCTCATTGATGCTGATGCTCCGAAAACTGGAAACCCGTATCCTGGCAGGACTGGATGCGTCCGACGCGCCCATGCCGCCCGCATCGCTGCTCGCTCAGATCATCCGCATGTACCGTGAGGCGGACCGTATGCTGAAAGGCCTTTCTCCACAGGCTGATCGGAAAACCGCGGGAACCGACGCTTCGTCAGAAACCGGGCAGGGGAGCGCGGGGGTACTCCCTTCCCAAAGTAAAATTTCGACCGGTCAGATATCCTCCATGAGCGACCTGCCGGGACAGCCCCTGCCGTCCCATTCAAATCCGGCTGCTCCCAGCCCGGCTGTTAAACAAATGCCATCTCCCGGGAAACGGCAGGAACCGGTGCGGCAAGGCATCTCTGAAAACGCGGATGCTGCAGATGCAAGCCCTCGCCGGTATCAAAGAGAGCGACCGCCGGATAAGGTAAGTTTATCCCGGAAACAGGATAATGCTATTCCTCAGGACTTGGCGTATCGCCTGAAACTTGCCCGCGCCGAACGGGAGCTCCGCAACATGCCTCTTGGACCATGTCGATCCGCGGAGGATATGATCCGGGAGGTTGCGCGCAGGGCAGTGCTTTGCGCTTCTGTGCCCGGTTAACCGCCTGAACGCGGATGAGAGGATTCCCGCGGCGCCAGCGGGAAAGCATCAGTCATCCGCGGCGTTGCGCGCCTGATCTGCTTCCCGGTCCGTTTGGTCGTGCAGGCGGTTCAGGGCGTGTTCCGTGGCCAGGCGGACCCGCTCGATTTCGTCGGGGTGCTCATTCCGGGGCGGATCCAGCGGGTCGCCGTAACGGGCGTAAATCCGGGCGAACGGGTACGGAACGGGGAACCGGTCCCAGGATCGCAGCCGCCGGCAGGGTACCGCCGAAAAAGCCAGCGGGATGATCCTGCGTCCCGTCCGCGCCGCCAGCACCGCCACGCCGGGCTTGGCGACCCGCCGGGGGCCCCGGGGACCGTCCAGCGTGAACCCTGCGAAAGCCACCCCGAGTTCACAGGCCCGCACCAGCTGGCGCAACCCCTCGCCTCCGCCGCGGCTGGATGACCCCCGTACAGCAGCCATCCCGAACCACGACACAATCCGCGCCGCCAGTTCTCCGTCAAAGCTGTAACTGGTGAGGGTATGCCCGCCGCAACCCCGGTGGATCCATGCGGCAAAGGCCATGGATTCGTGCCAGAAAGGTACGATGCAGCCGCCGTCTTCAGCGATTACCCGGTCCACGGTTTCCCGCCCCGCTATATGCCAGCGGCAGCTGGAAAATAACAGGGAAAACGCGCCATACAGCACCGGCGGAATTATCGAAAGCGCAATGCGCTGTTTCAGGGTAAAGGGCGTCGGGCTGCTGTAGTCCAGTTCGGGCAGTTTCACCGGCTTTCCAGCCCGCGGACCAGCTGGTATACCACCCGGGTTCGCGGCGTCGGAAGGGCGGCCAGCTGGGCCCGCCGAAGAATTTCACCGCTGATCGCTCGGATTTCCGTCGGACGGCCTGCCCGCACGTCCTGCAGCATGGATGAAACATTATTGCGCGTGTCTCGGCACACCTGTTCCGCCCGTTCCACCAGGCTGTGGGGGAAACGGTATCCTTCCGTGGCGGCCACTTTGGTTGCTTCCACCACCAGATCCCGCATCAGCTGGCGGATTTCCGGAATATCCAGCAGTTTGCCGTTTGGCACGTCCAGCAGCGCGGTCAGCGGATTGATCGCCGCATTGATGGCCGCTTTTTCCCAGATCAGTTGTCCGGGACTCTCCGTCACCTCCACATTGAACCCCCCTTCCTGAAGAATCCGGTAAACCGGCGTAGTCGCGCAGGAGGTCCACGCGCCGAACTGGGTCAGGCCGCTGGCCGCGTGGCGGACCCGGCCTTCCTCTAGAAGGTGGGCGGCTTCCGTCGTGACCCCCGCCAGCACCCGCGCGCTGCCCACAAGGTTGCAAAGCGTCTCCACGTTCCCAAGGCCGTTCTGCAGCGTCAGTACCGGAACCTCCGGCGGAAACCGGAGGGATCCCGTGTGTTGGGATTTCACCAGCACGATTACCAAGTCCTGTCCATTGGGGACCGATAGGGAAACAGGGATGTGCTCCCGGAAAACATTCCCGTCCGGTTCCTCCAGAACAATGCCGGACTTGTTCAGACGCTCCGCCCGGTCCGCGCGGTAGTCTACCAGGTGTACTTTGTTGCCCGCGCGTATCAGCCGGACCGCAAAAAGGCAACCCATCGCTCCGGGGCCTACTACCGTGATCTTCGCCATAACCTCCACCTTTCCTGATGGTTAAAGCGCCCTTACGAACGCTTCACTCAGCCCAGCCTGCTTACGGATCTGGGCGCACGCGGCCGATGCGGCAGCCCGGTCCGCGTAACCGGTAATAATGACCCGGTAATACTTCCCGTCCGCCGACTTCTGTATTGTAAGTGGAAGATTCAGCTGTTTTTCAACCTTTTTCAGGAACTGCTCCGCCTTGATATCTGCCTGAGTCCCCGTAAAAGCGGCTATCTGAATGCCGAATTTTCCCGAATCTGCTTTTTTTTCGGCGTTGCCGGCTTCCGCCGTCCCCTTTTTATCAGTTTTCTCATCCGGCGCCGCGCTGGCTGTGGCGGGTGGATTGTCGCTGGGCGCCGGTGAAGAAGATGGGGGCGGCGCCGGGGATGGCGGCTGCTCTGCCGATGGCGGCGCGGATGATGCCCCTGCTGCCTGTGAGGATACCGTTGCCCCGCCGTTTTCAGGTGGCGGAGCTACCGGTTTAAGGTCAGCCGGCTGAACCGGTGGGGACGCTCCCGGCGGAGCCGGAGGGGTTGCCCGATGTGGGGAGGGAAGCGGTGGAATTTCCGAAATTCGTCGCTGGCCGGAAGTATTCTGGATGACGGTTTCCGGGGAAGGGGGTGGGGCACTTTCCTGTCGGGCGGGCGGAACCAGCATTTTCCTCGTTGAGGCGGATTGCGCGGGTTCCGCGGATCCGGGGGCGGCCGACACGGCCGGTGCCGGCGCGGGTGACGGCGGTTTGGGCGTTGATGATTCACCCTGGGGGGATGGCGCGGCACCTGACGGACCGGCGGAAGCGTTGTCGGCGTCTGCGGGCGTTGCCGGCAGCACGTATACCTCAAGGGGACCTCGGGATATCGTGGTCTTTGCGGGTTCCGCGGATGTTTGCGGCGCTGATGCGCCTGTTTCCGCCGGGGCGCTGGCAGTTTGGACTGCCTCTGTTTCGGCGCCATGCTGCGCGGAAAAATCCAGCCGCGCTACCAGTTGGCCCAGCGCGAAAAACAGCGCCGAAAGAAAAAGCGCCACGCAGACCATGATGACCATCTGGCCGCTGGTCAGCCCGTTACTCAGTGTGTCCTGCTCGCGTGTTTCCTGGTTGGACATCAGGGCATGTCCTCCGGACTCGATATCGGTTCGGCCGGCGCGGACGCCTGTCCGTTTCCGGATGTGTCGGCGCGGGAATGCTCCGTGTCGGCCGCTTTCATTTCCTCAAGCAGGGTGATGCGCGCCTTGTCCAATTCCGCGTAGCTGAATGAAGGGTCGCGCACCTCAATAATCCGGTTGCCGGAACGGTCCAGATACCATATTACCCGCGTATCTCCCTCTTCCTGGGACTCCCGGATTTTTTTGAACCCCCTTTGACGGCGCAGCATTTCCGCCGCCAGAAAAGCCACCGCGTTCTTGTCCCGTTCAGCGCTTTCAGAGTACGCGTAGAAAATGCGTCGCAGCGGGTACTGCGATTCCGGATCCTCTTCGGATTGGCGAATAATCTCGGGATCCCGATACACGGCAACCCACGAGCAGTAGGTTTCGTGTTCTGAAGCCCGGTGGGCGCAGACCGCGCAAAAATCCAGCCGTTCAAGGGTACGCGTGTCCGTGCGCGCGGCTACGGACCGCACCTTTTCTAGGTGCTGGAAAGGCGCCGAACAACCCGAGCAGCTGTGCCCCATTTTACTGATGCGTATTTCCACCGGTCTTCAGATCCAAACAATTGATCCTGCAACGAATACCCCCATTAGTATACGGAATTCCAATATATTGTGACAAGATAACTTCAGCGGTCTACATTTTGTTTGCGGCGTAATGGACCCTGAGGCAGATTCTGCCGGGTTGCTTCAATAACCCCTCCGCCGGTTTTAAACAGGGAAAACAGCAGCTGGCGCGGCAGGTCGAAGAGCCGGACAGTTTCACCGGTCATTTCCGCCGCTCCGCTGACAAGGGTCACACCCACCGGAGGCAGCCCCGATATCTCGCTGACCGGCTTGAATGCAGGTCCCCGGATCTGGAACCCCAGGTCAATGGTGCGCTGGGCCAGGCGGAACCCCTCGATGTTGAAGCTCTGTTTCATGATCGGGATCTGTTCCGCCGTGTCCGGCTGTACGCTCATGGTGATCTGATAATCGATGTCGCCGCCGGTGATCCACGTGCCGGAACCGGTAAAAGTCATCCCCTCCAGGCCCAGGTAAATATCTGAAGTGCGGATTCGGTCGCCGGAGAGCCCCACATTGGCCCGGAACTCGGTGAACCGCAATTCCGAAGGATGGAGATCCGATACGGTCCCGAAGAAGGCGGGACCGAAGTAGGTAATCAGCGCGTCCGAGAAAAACTGTCCGTTCTTTACTGTGAAAGCGCCCTGCCCGGAGAGCGTTCCCGGATCGTCGGTATCCATGGTGTACTCCACGTTTCCGTCAGTTCGGCCTTCCAGCACTTCCGGAAGCTCCAGGTGACGCAGCAGATAGGTCACCGGAATATGATTCCAGGACGCGTTGAGCCGCATCTCATTTGTTTCTTTGACTTTGGAGTAAACGCCCTCAATTTTTCCGGAGTCCACTTCCGCCCGGAAAGGCTCCATGACAACCCGTTCCGGCGTGTCTTTTACCGTCGCGGAAAACTGTTCCCCCTGCCAGGGCGGCATGTAGATGGCCGCGGCCGAAAGATGATAGGTCCACAGGCGGGGCGGGCCCGGGGTCTGGGATGCCAGGTATTCCGGGTCCGCCTTGGCGTTCAGCGGCAGCATCCAGGTCTCCGTCAGCGGCGGGACATCCGCCCGTTTTGTCTCGATGGTAACGTCCCCGTATGCGATGTCTTCCCGGCGGTTGTCCAGCACGACTTTTACCGAAGCCCCCTCGCAGACCAGGGGCACCGGGCATCCTTCCGGGAGCAGCCTGGCCTGGTCAATATACCCCCCGATTTCCATGATATTGCCCCCGATCCGATCCCCCCGCCGGTTCCGCTCGTAAAACACATCTTTGGCAAACGTTCCCGTGATGGTATAGGGAAGGTTAAAACATTTTCCCGCCGAGTTTACGTCCATGTGCGGCAGATCCACCCGAATGTGGTTCACCGCCCATTTCTTCTGGCTGCTGTCCCAGTCGTATTCCAGCAGGGCTTTGATGGGGGTCGCGTCTACGGACGCCTCGCCTTCCACTTTCAGCAGCTTTCCGGGCTCCAGAATAAGCCGCGCCTCATGAATGGACGCGCCCACGCCGATCGGTTTGCGCAGCCACCACTCCAGGCCGATTCCGGCCCGGGTGGCTTCCGCGGAAGCCTTCAGGTCGATCCGTTTCGGACTGATTTGTCCCGTCGCCCGCAGTATGGCTTCGCCGCTCAGCCACAGGTCGGAAGAGGGATGTCCCAGCGGCGTCTTTTCGATATCCTTCACCGATAATACGGCGGACACATCCGCTTTCAGGGTTTCCAGGTCTGCCGAAAGGTCGCCAAAGATCGGCTCTCCGTTTAACCGCGCCGAAAATGGTTTGAGCCGTAACTGGCCCTTTTCCAGCAGAATCGTCGCGGAGACCCGGTCCAGGTTGATGGTCTGGAATGGTTTCTCCAGCCCCCCGTCCAGAATAGAAATCATTCCTTCCGGAAATTTTTGTCCGCGGGTCCAGCGCAGCAGAACCTGTCCGAACTCCACGCGGACCGGCGGGATTTTGGGGTCCGGATACGCGTAACGCGCGGATACCCCCGGCAGGTACGCCTCCACTGAGATTCCGGGATTCCGCGCGGGACCGCTCAGAAATACGGCCGCCCTGCCGGGACCGGCCGGGGTAAGGCTCACGCCGGCCGCTTCCGGAGGAGCGAACGCCAGCCCTGTTTTCACCAAAGGTTCAATCGGAAGCGCCTCCGACCGGATGGTTGCCTTAATTTGCGGTTCGTTGGTGTTCAGGTCGAGAGTTCCGTCTCCGAAAAGTTCAAGAATACTGCTCCGCAGCGCGGTGTGCAGGGCCAATTTTCCAAAATCCGGTTCAACCGCCGCGTCAAGATCCAGCGTTCCTGAGATCGGATCGGACAGTGTGGATAACGGGGCAGGCGGTAGAATGCCGCTGAAGTCGGCCCGGATATGCGCTTTCAGCGGGTTGGACCGGCTCGCTTCCAGTTCTGCCCGCAGCGATACAAGGCCGGCCGGATCCCACCCAGGAATTTTTGCGGGAAACAACCCGGCCACCCGGTTTACATTCACAGACTCCAGCGACAGCGTCACGGCCGCGTCCTGCCAGCCGGAGATACGCGCACGGACCAGGGCCGGGACCGTTTCGTCCCCTATGGAAACATCGCCTGACACGCGGAGAAACCGGTCCGCGCTCTCAGGGGGCTGGTAAAGGTCCGCGTCAATGCCGTTCACCCGCGCGGCATTTCCCGGGATGGGCAGCCCGTCAATTTCAACAGAGCACCGGTAAAGCGAAACGCGAAACGGCAAATCCGGCAGATGGGGCAGGCGGGAGAAAACCGCGGCCAGCCGGTCTTTCGGCGTACCGGCAGGCGCCCCGGATGCGGATGGCGCGGGGGATAACGCTTTTGCCTGTACCTGTTCCGCTTCGGGAAGGCGCAATGAAATCCGCGCGTCCCGGATGACTATCCGTCCCAGGCTGGTATATCCGGAAAGCAGCGAGGTGAGGTCGGGCTGGATGCGCAGTTCATCGGCGTCAATCTGCAAGGCGGGTTCACGGGCGGTGCCGTCCCGGGTCAGGCGCACGCCCCACAGTACGACTTCCCGGGGGAACACAAAGCGGACATCCCGGACAGTCAGGCTGACACCGAACCTTGCAGCCAGTTCTTCCGACAGGCGGCGGTATGCCTGGCCCGCGCTGCCCTGGAGCGCCAGGGGAACCAGCACGGTTACGCATGCCGCCAGGGCCAGCAGCGCCAGCGCCCGGCGCGCGGTAAGCGCGTCCCGGCGGGATCCCTCAGCAGGGTGGTTCATTCAGCGGGTTCACCAACCTCCTGGGCCGCCCACGGCACGCCCAGGGTTTCAAAGATCCGGTCGCGCAAACGCGCGGCCGTGTCCGGGTTCGCGCGCAGGAACTGCCGGGCGTTTTCCCGCCCCTGGCCGATGTTTTCGCCGTCCAGCGAGAACCAGGCGCCGCTTTTTTGGATCAGTTTGTTTTCGACCGCCAGGTCCAGCAGGTCCCCTTCGTAGCTGATGCCCTGGTCAAACAGAATGTCGAATTCCGCCTGTTTGAAGGGCGCGCTCAGCTTATTCTTGACCACTTTCGCGCGCACGCGGTTGCCTACATTGTCCTCGTGGTCTTTCAGGCCGGTGATCCGCCGGATTTCGATCCGCATGCTGGCGTAAAACTTCAGGGCCCGTCCGCCGGTGGTGGTTTCCGGGTTGCCGAAGGTCACGCCGATTTTTTCCCGGACCTGGTTGATGAAGATCACCAGGGTTTTAGTCCGGCTGATGACGGCGGTCAGCTTGCGCAGGGCCTGGGACATGAGGCGGGCCTGAAGTCCCACGTGCGCGTCGCCCATGTCTCCCTCCACTTCCGCCCGGGGAACCAGCGCGGCCACCGAGTCGACGACAATTACATCCACGGCGTTGCTGCGGACCAGGCTTTCACAGATTTCCAGGGCCTGTTCCGCGGTGTCCGGCTGCGAAACCAGCAGGTTGTCAATGTCGACGCCGATTTTCTGGGCGAACACGGGGTCCAGGGCGTGTTCAGCGTCGATGTAACAGGCGATGCCGCCCGCTTTCTGAGCGTTGGCGGCCACGTGGAGCGCCAGGGTCGTTTTTCCGGAAGATTCCTGGCCGAAGATTTCCACGACGCGCCCTCTGGGAAGGCCGCCAATACCCGTGGCGATATCAAGCGATATGCTGCCCGTGGATACGACCTGGACCTTGTCCCGCATGGAGTCGTCGCCCAGCCGGACCAGGGTTCCCCGTCCAAACTGTTTTTCCAGCTGGGAAATCGCGATCTCCAGCGCTTTCGCTTTCATTTTGTCGTCCTGTTGCGCCGCCATAAGGGACCTCCTGTTAACTGAAAAAATTTTCACCTACAGTCTGACATATCTTTCCCATGCCAGTCAACTCTAAACTACCTTTTTTTCAGGTCCAATACCAAACCTCCCGCCCGGTTACTCCAATCCAACAGCGCCTTTACACCGGGCTGTCTCATACAGCGCCCAAAGGATCTGCCGCGCCCGGGCGGTCGCCGTGTGAAAGGACTTGAAGTGGCGGTATCCGGACAGCGCCATGTCGCGGGCGTCCTCCGGATGGTGGCTGCACCATTCCAGCGCGTCCGCAAGCTCCCCCGGGGTGCGGAAAAACAACGCGTTTACGCCGTGGCGGAAATCGTGGGGAATCTCGATGG
>JAKOTZ010000139.1 GCA_029776995.1 Candidatus Hydrogenedentota bacterium | reverse complement strand
GTATATCGTGGCCAGCCGTTACACCTGTAAGGCGCTGCAGCCGGCTTCCATGTTTGCGGTGGTTGCGCTGATGACCGGCCTGCTCTTTACGCCCGTGGCGCTGGCGCTGGGTGAGCCCCGGCAACTGGTGGATGCCGGGCTGGGCGCCCTGACCATCGGTTTTATTTCCGGTGCCGTCAGCATCAGCCTTTCCCATTCTATGTTTCATTACGCGCAGGTCAGGCTGGGCGCCGCATTCAGCACCACGATGCAGTTATCCAATCCGCTGATTACCTATGCCGTGGCGGTTCTGCTGTGGCCGGATGAAGGCATGGCGCTGTGGCAGTGGATCGGAGCGGCTGCGCTGATCGGAGGCGGCGCGCTGGTGGTAAACGCGCGGGAAATTCCCGATCCGGACCGCGCCGGTTAATAGCGTACAGTGATGGCTGAAGCTACCGGCACAGAACGGTGCAGGCTTCTTCCGGGGTGTCGCAGGAGACCAGCATGGCGAATCGGCTGCGGTTGCGCAACAGCAGCATGACCCGGGCCATCAGGTTCAGATAGGCTTTTTCCTGGGAGGCCGGCGTGACAAACAGCACCACCACGTGAACCGGTTCATTATCCAGCGCCTGAAAATCTATGCCATCCCGGGACAGCCCGAAAACCAGCACCGGTTCAGTTACACTGGCCAGCCGCACATGCGGAACCGCGATGCCGTTTCCGATTCCGGTGCTTTGTACGGCTTCGCGTTCAAAAACCGCCCGGCGCACCTCATCGATATCCGGTACGGAAGGATGGCCGGCCAGGGTGTCTACCAGCAGATTGATGGTATCTTCTTTAGTGCTGCCTTGGGGGATAATCCGGATGTGCTCAGGTCGAACGGGTAAATTTGGTGTGTCCATGTGAGATATTCCCTGGCCGAATCAGGAAAACCTGAAGGGGATGAGCCGTTCCCGCATGCGGGCAATGGCCTGATCCAACCGATCGTCCGGTACCGTCAGAGAGAAACGGACCCATCCTTCGCCGTTGCTGCCGTAGGCCGCGCCAGGCGCCAGCACGATAGCGCAGGTATCCAGCAGGTAATCGCAGAATGACGCGGAAGTGTAACCGTCCGGTACGAGAACCCAGACGTAGAAAGTGGCCGGCGGCGGGGAGAATGTCCAGCCTAGATCCCGCAACGCGTTTATGAGGCGCTCCCGGCGTCCCGCGTAAATCCGAAGCATCTGCTCCGTGCAGGCATCTCCATGGTCCAGCGCCTCGATTCCCGCGTACTGGATGGCGTTGAAAATGCCGCTGTCCGTATTTGCTTTAACTGTGGCGATGCCTTTTACCAGGTCTGCGTTTCCGCATGCCATGCCGATCCGCCAGCCGGTCATGTTGAACGGCTTGGAAAGCGAATTCAGTTCTACGCCTACTTCTTTCGCCCCCGGTGCGTTCAGGAAACTCAGGCGTTCCCCCTCGAATACGATTTCGCTGTACGGATTGTCATAGCAGACCGCGATATCGTAGGCGCGGGCGAACTCAACCAGCTTCGCCAGGAAATCCCGGGTGGCCACGGCGCCGGTCGGGTTATTGGGATAGTTCAGGAAAAAAGCGGATGCTTTTCGGGCGATATCGCTGGGGATATCTTCGAGGCGGGGAAGGAACCGGTCTTCCGGACGCATGGGTACGGGCCAGGGCTCTCCTCCGGCAAACCAGACACTGGGCTTATATCCGGGATATCCGGGATCCGTGACCAGTACCAGATCTCCAGGGTTTACTGTCGCCAGCGCGAAATGATGGCAGCCTTCCTTGGAACCGATGAGCGCCACAATTTCTGAAGACGGGTCCAACTCCACTCCGTAGCGCCGGGCATACCAG
>JAKOTZ010000123.1 GCA_029776995.1 Candidatus Hydrogenedentota bacterium | reverse complement strand
TGATTAAACCCTTTGAGCCGGCCACCATCGTGGGCAAAATACAGGAAGTTCTCAGCAAGGCCTCCGGCGGATGAGCACACATGACCGGACCCGCAGAAAATGAAACGGGAACTCGGGGTTCGCCAAAAATACCTGCTCGAGCCGGGATATATGTGCTGCCTGAAACGCCCGGGCACGCTTCATGCCGTCGTGGGATCCTGCGTGGTCGTATGCCTGTGGGACATGAGGTTGCGCTATGGCGGCATGAATCACTTCCTGTTTCCGGCCACCCGCGATCCCGCCCAGGCAACCCCCCGCTACGGGAACGTGGCAACACTGGGGCTCATCCGGATGATGGAAGAGGCTGGATGCCGGCGGCAGGATCTGGTAGCCCAGATTCTGGGGGGGGCCAGCCCCAGAAACCGTCCGGAAAACACGCTGGGACAGCGCAACGTCAGCGCCGCAAGGAAGATCCTGCAGCGGAAGGGCATTCATATCGGCTCAGAAGATGTCGGGGGATTTATGGGGCGTAAAATTGCGTTTGACACGGCAACGGGACACGTAATGGTCCTAAAGGTTTTCCAGATCCGGGAAACGGACTGGATAGAGGAGGATAATCACCGGGATTCAGCCAGACGCGCATAAGAAAAAACAGCAGGAGAAGGAGCAGTGTGACGGATCATGGATCCTCATGTTTTTGAAAAATTCCGGACGCTTATATACGAAAAAAGTGGCATAACGCTGGGACCGCAGAAAGTCGCGCTGGTTTCGGCCCGAATTGCCAAACGGATGCGCGCGCTGGGCATTCAGGATCACGCGGACTATCTGAAATATGTTGAGAATGACCGCACCGGCCAGGAAGTGGTGCAGATGCTGGACGCCATTTCCACCAACGTCACCAGTTTCTTCCGGGAACCCCAGCATTTCGATCTGCTCCGGGAACTGCTGGAGGGGTGGCTGGCCCAGGGGATAAATCGGCTCCGGATCTGGTGTGCCGCGGCGTCAACCGGGGAAGAGCCCTATACCATCGCGATGATAGTAAACGAAGTTCTGAAAGGCCGTCCCTTTGATTTCAAAATGCTGGCAACAGACATTTCCACCCGGGTACTGGAGGCCTGTAAGCGCGGTGAATACCATGAATCAAAAATGGAGCCGGTACCACCGGTCCTGCGCAACCGTTATTTCACCAGAATTCAGCGGGACGGCGAAACTTATTACAAAGTGATTCCTGAGCTGCAGCGTCCAATCACCTTTACCCGGCTGAATCTCTCGCAGACGCCATTTCCGATGAAGGGACCCTTCGATGTTGTGTTTTGCCGCAATGTAATGATCTATTTTGATTTAAACGTGCGCAAGCGCCTGGTTGATGAGATTTTTCGCCTGTTGAAATCAGGGGGATACCTGATGATCGGCCATTCGGAAAGCCTGAACGCCTGTAGCAGCTCCCTGCGGCCGGTGCGCGCCTCCGTGTATAAAAAACCGTAAACGTATGGGAATCGTAAAATGCAGATCACTGTCGGAATCTCTGATCTGAAGATCAGCACAAGCCCGATGGATATCCTGATCACCTATTCGCTGGGGTCGTGTATCGGCGTAACCATGTATGATCCCGAAGTGCCCGTGGGAGGGCTTATCCACTGCATGCTGCCTACCTCAAAAATTGACGAGAACCGGGCCGCTTCCACTCCTTACATGTTTACAGACACCGGTATTCCGGAGATGCTGCGTATCATGTACTCCATGGGCGCGCAAAAAAGAAGGTTGATCGTTAAAGCGGCAGGCGCCGCCCGGTTGCTGGATGACGAAAACACGTTCCGGATCGGAGAACGGAACGAAATGGTGCTGCGGAAAATACTGTGGAAAAACAACCTTCTGCTGGCCGCATCGGATACGGGAGGTTCTGTCGCGCGAACCATGCTGCTGCAGATTAAAGATGGGGTCACCAAGATCCGGTCCGGAGGGAAAGAGTATGAGCTTTGAGTTTTCCGGCGTCCCAGACAACAACGGGAGAGGAGATAACAGATGAACACACGCGAAAGGATCATCGAGCACATCCGGAAAATGCCGGCGCTCCCAGCCGCAGCCGGAAGAGTGCTGACCGCAGCCCGTGATCCCGATGCCGGCATCGCGGACATAATGAAAATCATCGAGGCGGACGCCGGATTGACCGCGGATATCCTGCGACTGGCCAACAGCGCGTTTTTTGCCGGTCCCCGGAAAATTGGCAACCTGCGCGACGCGGGTGTGCTGCTGGGCATGAACCGCATCGTGGAATTGGTGCTTTCTTCCGCAATCGTTCCGCTGGCCAAAGGGCCCGTGCCCGGCTATGACCTTTCGGAAGGCAAGCTGTTGGAACACATGTTCGCCACCGGTATCGGCACGGAAGAATTGGCCCGCGCGCTGGGATTCCCGCCTCCACTGAATGCTTTCACCGCCGGACTGCTCCACGGTGTCGGAAAAATCGCTCTTGGCCAGGTGGTGGCAGACCAGGTGGAGGAAATCAAAAAACAGGTCACGATTCATCAGATTCCTTTCGATAAAGCAGAAGAACGCGTGCTGGGCATCAGTTATCCGGAAGCCGGGGCTATACTACTGGAATACTGGAATCTGCCTGAAGAACTCTGCCAGGCGGTGCGATGGCATCGGGAACCCGATAAAGCCGCTGGGAACAAACTGATGTGCGATCTGGTGCATGCGGCATCGGTTATCGCGCTGGAGTGCGGACTGGGCCTGGGCGAAGACGGGCTGCTGTATACGGTTTGTCCGGGAACCGTAGAGCGGCTGAGAATCCGCGAAGAAGTGGTGGAGAAAACAGGCGCTGCGATTATTGAAAAACTGGACGATCTGCGACAGGTGTTCGGGCTGGCCGCAAGGAGAACATGACATGGCGTATAACATCCTGGTGGTGGACGACTCGGCGACCGTTCGGGCCGTTATCCGCAAAACGCTGGAACTGTCTGGAATCGAACTGGGTGAATTTCTGGAGGCAGCCAACGGCAAGGAGGGGCTTGAAACGCTCCGGAAATCCTGGGTTGATCTGGTGTTCTGCGACATTAACATGCCCGTAATGAACGGTGAAGAAATGATCCGCGCCATGCGGGAAGATGAAGAACTGCGGAGCATTCCTGTTGTGGTGGTATCCACGGAAGCCAGTTCCACACGCATTGAATCCCTTCACCGGCTGGGCGTGCAGGATTACATCAAAAAACCGTTTACGCCCGAAATGCTTCGAAACGTGGTCAAAACCCTGCTGGGAGGCCAAGGATGAGCAAAAATGCATTGGTCAGCGTATTCAGCCGGGTGGCTGAGGAAATGACGTTTATGTTCGTGGAAACCCTGGATGGCCCTCCCCCTCCCACGGAACCGCCGTACATGTGTGTCTCCATGCAGTTCATGGGACCTTTTTCAGGGGTGCTGTCTCTGTACGCGCCCGGCTCCCTCTGCCGGCAGGTAGCCATGAATGTTCTGGGCATAGATGATCCCCAGGAAATGGGCGAGCACTTCAAACCCTGCGACACGATGTGCGAGCTATTAAACGTAACCTGCGGAAACCTTCTACCGGAACTTGTCGGACGTGAACCGGTTTTTAACCTGACCCCCCCCATGGCCCTGGAAGTCGACGATTCAACATGGAACAGCATTGTTCAGGATGCCGAAGCACAGGGATTCCTGCTGGATGATCAGCCGGTCTATCTGAAGCTGCTTCGTTCCTGAAAAGGTTTTGGGAGGTATCGGTATGTTATCGGGTGGCAGCAATACGGGCAAGCCTGTCCGCGTACTGATTGTTGACGATTCCGCCCTGGTGCGCAAGATTCTGAGTGAGGAGCTGGCGCGGGACCCGGAAATTGAAGTGGTGGGCACCGCTACGGACCCATACGTGGCGCGGGACAAAATCGTGCAGCTCAAACCAGACGTGGTCACACTGGACATTGAAATGCCCCGGATGGACGGGCTCACTTTTCTTAGAAAGTTAATGAAACATTATCCGCTTCCGGTAATTGTGGTCTCATCGCTGACGAAAAAAGGGGGTGACCTTGCGCTGGAAGCCCTGGAATCCGGCGCGGTGGATGTGATGTGCAAGCCCGGCGCGGCTTACACCGTCGGAGACATGTCAGTGGAGCTGATTGACAAAATTAAAGCGGCGGCCCGGGTCCGGGTTGCCCGCCGAACACAGACCGATACCCCCGCGATCGGCCAGACTCCTATCGTTCGATCTACCGCCATGAGCCGCACCACCTACAAAGTAATCGCCATAGGCGCCTCAACAGGCGGAACGGAAGCGCTGACCGCCCTGTTGCGGGTGCTTCCCGCGGACGCGCCTGGAATCGTCATTGTTCAGCACATGCCCGAACATTTCACCCGGTCATTTGCAGACCGTTTAAATCAGCTCTGCGCCGTGGAAGTCAAGGAAGCCGCCAACGACGACACGGTGATGCCGGGCCGCGTGCTGATCGCGCCGGGCAACTACCACATGCTGCTACGGCGCAGCGGCGCCCGTTATTACGTGGAAGTGAAGAGCGGTCCGCTGGTAAGCCGCCATCGCCCGTCTGTTGACGTGCTGTTTAAATCCACCGCCCAGACGGCCGGGCGCAATGCGGTAGGAGTTATCCTGACCGGCATGGGCCGGGACGGCGCGGAAGGCATGAAAATGATGCATGACGCCGGCGCTAAAACCATCGCCCAGGACGAAGCTTCCTGCGTGGTCTTCGGCATGCCAAAAGAAGCCATTGCCCTGGGAGGAGTGGATTTCGTGCTTCCCCTCAATCAGATCGCGCAGAAGATGCTTCGCCTTGCAGAAGAGGAATAACTGCTGTCAAATGATAAATTCGGGCGAAGAGGCGCCCCGACGCAGGAGCATCAGGCTGATATCATCACCGAACGCTTTTCCACCCCGCCAGCGGGACAGTTCCTGGATCAGTTTGTCCAAAACCTGATCCGCCGGATCGGACGCGTGATTACTCAGGAATAACTGCAACCTTTCCCGGCCGTACATCTCGAAATCTTCATTGACGCACTCAGTAACACCATCAGAAAAAAGTAACAGCATTTCACCGGGATTCAGCCCGACTTCGCGTTCAATATACTCAGCCTGCTGCAAACCGACAGGCATTCCGCCGGACTCCTGATTGATATTGAGCGGGGTTCCATCCGGCCGGGCACCGACGGGGACCGGGTGTCCCGCGCTGACATAGCGCAATATTGCAGTTTCCAGGTTAAAAATACCGTAAAACAGGGTGAAATACAGCCCTAAATCCATTTCCCAGGGAAATTCCTCAGAGAGCCAGGCGGCCACTTCAGCAGGGCATACCATACAAGGTCCACTGTCAGGTTGCAGAATATTGCCTGGCTGCAACTGAGAAGCCACTCTTACCCGTGTTGCAAGTAATTGGGAAGCCGCCACGGCCCGCAGTGCCGGTCCTACCCCATGTCCTGTTACATCCAGCATCCAAAGGGCGACATGCCGGTCGTCAAGTTGACAGAACTGGAGAAGATCCCCGGCCAGTTCTTCACTGGCCAGTAGATGCCAGTAGATCGCCAGCTGGGGGTGCTCATAGCTCCCCGCGGGCAACATGGCCCGTTGCACCCGACGCGCCGCCTCCAGTCCCTGCTGCAGTCGGGCGCAATTCATTGAAATATCTACCTGTAAAGACTCCAATCGCAGCATGGCATCTTCCAGCGCATTCCGCAGCTCTACCTGTTCTGTGATATCGGATTGAACGCCCACATAATGGGTTACTGTCCCGGATTGATCTCGCAGAGGCGTCAGTGACAACCGGTTCCAAAACGTCGTCCCATCTTTTCTTACATTTTTCAGCTCGACCTCAATTTCCCGTCCCGCATCCAGCGCCTCCCGAATAGCGCGCACCGTTTCCCGGGAAGCCATGCCCCCCTGCAAAAACCGGCAATTCCGGCCGATCACTTCTTCTCGGCTGTATCCAGTTAAGCGCAAAAACCCATCATTGACATAGACCAGCGGCTGGTCGGGAAGACGCATGTCAGCTACCGTAATCCCATCCCGGGCTCGATCTGCCGCGCGAACCACCAGGTTCAATGTTTCCTGAGTCCAGCCCATATCACACGTTTTCATGAAGTTCTGCCGTTTACTTGGATTCCCGCTCCCCGGAAATTTCCCGCATCCGTGAATACATCACGGATACGGTGGGTATTCCACGCGAATCCCGCGCGCTGCCTGTACAGTTCCGGATAGCGGGATCGGACCCATTCTTCAAAAGGCATCCCCCGGCCATCCTGTTCAAACAGCGTAACCACCTCCCCGATCGGCGCGTTCCTGAACATCGGCCCAAACTGCTGTCGCGCCACAGTGGTATCGGCACCCCGCAACAGCAACCACACGGCCGCCGCCACACCGGTACGGTGGGTGCCCCCTTCACAATGCGCCAATATAGGTTTGGGCGCGTTTTTAACCGCCTCAACATAAGCCGCCAGCGATTCCGGGGAGGGAATACGGTTTTTTGACCATCCAAAACTGATGTATTGAACCCCTTCCCGTCGGCAGACTTCCACTTCTTCCTGGTACCAGGGGGCATCCGGATTCTCGCCGCGCAGATTTATGACCGTTCTGATCCCCCGTTTGTGTATCGTTCTTTCCAGAGCCGCGCCGGACATCTGCCGGGATCCGTAGAATACCCCCTTCTCCACCACGCGGAAATTATATCCCGGGAAATAATGGCAAACCGCTCCCAGAAACAGCATGACTGGAACGGCCAGCGCAGCACCCAGTAATTTCAAAATCCTGGCCATTACCTGGAATGCTCCTCAAACCACGGTATCCGCACAGAGGATAACCGGGCGTCATTCGGATTGGTTGGATCAGTTCCTGTCATGATTTCCCATCGGTCTCCAACGCCGTCACCATCCGTGTCGCGCCACAGTGGGTTTGTATGATACCCGCGCGCGCCGAAGATCTCCTCGTAATCTGTCAGGCCGTCTCCGTCCGTATCCGCCCGTGCAGGATCCGTGACGTACCCATAATATCCTGATACCTCCGCGTCATCAAAAATGCCGTCCCCATCTGAATCAATCTCGTCGTCCTCAATGGTGAGCGTGTACTGAACAGCGCCGTTCTGGGTCCAGAGACAGCTGTCCAAAGGCGTAATTTCCAGAATCAGCGTCCGCGGCGGATCCTGAACGGAGTTATTTACCGCACTAAGCGTTACCGGCCACGAAGAGGTCCCGGCCGGCACAGTAATTACATCCGGCAGGGGTTGATAATCCGCTCCGGGAACCGCATCACCCCCAACCTGAACCAGCGCCAATTGTCTGGGAACCGGCGTAGACCGGGACAGGAGAATCGTCACCTGGACCGTTCCATTTTCCGCAAGGATTCCTCCATCGGCGGCAAACGAAACTGCAGGAGGGATTAAAAAGTCTCCGATTACTCCAAAACTCACGTCAAAACGGCCGAAATAGTCCGGCTCCAACGGCTCAGAACAGGAAGCGGTCCCACCCCAGAGCTGACCGATGATCTGGGCGGTTCCACTGAAAAAAAGCGGGCTTCCGGATGACCCGGGTTCAGTCGTTCCCTGGTTCCAGATCACCCGGTGATACAGCGAAGGCTGGGGATTGCCCGCCTGATTCAACCCACCATAACTGATGCGCTTATATTCTCCCCGGGGATGATGAATACAGGTTACCGGCGCGCCGTCAGGGGGAACGTCGGTGGTCCAACCCAGGCGGGCCAGGCCGGAAGGCGGCTCCTGTCGAAGCCGGAGCAGGGTCACGTCGCTTCCCCCGCCATAGTAACCCGTCCCACCGCTGCCCGCCAGGTAATCCGAACCGCCGACTGTCCGGGGAACGCTTAGAATGGAAGGGGGAACGCCATTACAGGAAGAGGTTTGGTAAAGCCAGTAAAATTCCAGGTTTTCGGCCCCGCGGGTTCCCGTCTGGCCCCGGACACAATGGTTTGCGGTCAGAACCAGGGGCGGATTTTCACAGGTGTCCAGGCTGGCAATCAGCGAACAGGTACAAAACAGGACCCCCACGCTGTCAATAGTTCCCAGCCCTCCTACCCCGCTGATCATGGACGCCCAGGGCTCCGGAGCGCAGGAAGCATCTATGTTGCAGGCCCCTGCCGCTTTGGCTTCCGCAACCGGATCCCGGTAGATATGCGCCACACGGGTCAACGTCCCGGACAGGGAATCTTTTTCAGATCCCGGCGCTGCCTCAAAGGCCAGCCAGATCTCCTGCCCCGGACAGGACGGCCCCCACCAGATAGGCTCGGCAAATACCGCCGGAGGAACAATGGGCATACCCAAACCTGTTGCGGCATCTACTACCCAGGCCGTCATCCCCGGAGGAATGCCCAGAACTGTAAACCCCAACCGCATGCCCAGCGCGCTTTCAGAAACTACGGAAACCGCGGCCCAGCTGGACCCGTTATCCAGATCCTGCCACTGCAACGTTTTTCCTGAAAATACGAACGGCCCGGAAAGATCACGAAGAATGCCAATTCGCATGGTCCCCTTCTCCTCCCCCGACTCCCGGATAGCATCCTCAGCGCGAATCGCTCGCAGATCAGGCGCAGGCAGCACCGCTACCAAAGGGGCCGGCGCCTTAGATCGCCGAACCGGATCCCACCACCGCGGGACTTGTAATGGAGAAGAAAGCCGCTCTGCTTTACCCGGGCGCGCGGCTGCCGACAAATGCGGTCCGTCCCCCCAGGTTACCGCTCCCGACGCCATAAGCGCGACAGAAATTATCGAAAATGCCAAAAAAAATGGCGGTATTGAGAGCGTAACGGACCTATTTTCTGATAACACCGGCATGTGTTTTTCCTTCCAGTGTGCCTCTCAACCGGGTCATTGCCCCGATTTATATGTTCAGTGTAAGGAATTTCCTGCCTTACAAGGATTGTACCCGATGATCCGGAATCTATTACGGAAACAAAAAGTTGATTGTGGATCTTTCTCCGACCGAGAGGAAAGAATGGCGCAAACGCAAATGTTTAGTATGATACGGGCAAAATTGGAGAGCTACCGTGTCGGAAAACAACGGCCATGATCGGTCGCGCATTGCCGCGCTGTACCAGTGGGTGCAGCGCATCTACAGTGAAATTCCATTTCGATATCTCCGGAACGGGTATTCCTTTCCGCCCTGGCATTACTACTTTGAGGTTACCCGGCGCTGCAATCTGCGGTGCAAAATGTGCCAGTACATTGACTTTCTGGAGAACGTACCCATCCGAAAGCAGATGGAAGGGGAACTCACCACGGAGGAGTGGCACCGGGTGATTGACCAGGTGCAGCGGTTCAGCCTGGTCACTTTCACAGGCGGGGAGCCTTTCGTTCGCAAGGATTTCATGGAACTGCTGGAACACGCATCCCGCCAGGCGCGCACCCATTTCGTCTCAAATACCACTATGTTGCCGGAAGACCGGGCGGAACGTATTGTTGCCCTGGCGCCGAAACGCTTTGGCGAACTCGGGTTCAATTTCGCGGGCACATCCATTGAGGCGCCGGGTGAACTGCACGACGAAATCCGAAAAATGCGGGGGGCCTTCGAACGTTCCATGCGCGGCGTGCAGACCCTTCGCCAAATCCGCGACCGATCGGGAAAACAGTGCCCCCTGATCCATATCACTACAGTTATCCAGCAGGACAATGTGCACGTACTGCACGAAATGCCGAGGGTCGTGCGGGAATTCGGAGCGGACGTGCTGAATCTGGTAACCGAAACCCGGATGCATGATCTGCCGGACCTTGGCATTCGCGATCCGTCCGCCGTGGACGCGTCGGAAATCCGCTGGCCCCGGGTTGACCGGACGCAGCTGGCCGAAGCGCTGGATAAAACCGAAGCGGCTGCCAAAGAGCAGGGCATCGAACTGCGCCTTCCCCGCATGCCGCGGGAAGATCTGCTGAACTACTACGACGGGACCGGAATCAACCTCAAAAACTACGAATGCCGAAATGCATGGAATACGCTGATCGTCGGACGGACGGGAGACGCTTATCCCTGCTGGATTATTCGGATCGGCAATGTGCGCGAAAATTCCCTCAAAGAATTGTGGAATAACGCGACCATGCGGCAGTTCCGGCAGACCTGCCAGAAAAAATTATTCGCCATGTGCCCCGGCTGCTGTTTCCTGGATCATAAAAGCGGCGCAACCGCCCATCAGCATGCCGCGGCAGGTGTGACATCCGGACTTGCCTGAGCAGCACTGCCATGTCAGGGCCGCTCGGCGACAATGAGATATGACCTGTTCCCGTAGCGGCTTTCTATTTCAGCCGGGTAAATATTTCTTCGGATTTCTTTTATCAACCAGCCGGCATGGCGCAAAATGCCGCACATTTCGGTGACGCTGCGATAGAGCGCAATATAGTGCCCTCCTATATCCGGAGAATAGTTATCCACCAACAGCCTGGAAAACCGGTCCTGCGGCGGTTCCGATGCCTTCAGAATAAGTCTGCGCGCTTTCAGCCCGAACAGGTTCCGGTGCAGCGTCTCATCATGAATGATATAGATCGCCCAGCCCAGCGCCAGGGCCACGTCACCCACGTCATCCTGTTCGCTTTGGTGTTGGTTCCACTCTTCCAATGTACCCTGGTAGGTAAAAACGGCAGGGTTATCGCCGTACTGTTCCCGAATCCGGGATATCCAGAACGGGTTGGGTTCAATAACCCGATAGCGCGCGGGAAATCTTCGCCGGAGCAGTTCACCCATGAGTATCCCCTCGCCCGCGCCAATCTCCACCAGTTTCTGCCCGCGCTGCACCAGGTCGGCTATGATCTCCACATCCTTGCGCAGCTGCTCCGTTTTATTAACACTGAATGAGGGATACGCCTGCTGATTTACCCAGAAATCCAGCGCGCGTTTTTCCAGATCTTTGGCGCGCCTGTCCCAGAAGTCCATTAACAGCCGTATGTCTTCCGGCGTATCAATTTCGTAAGTAACAGGCACCTCTACCGGCTTCCAGATCAGCGGGGGACTTTCAGCGGAGCACGCGTTAACGCGCTGATAAAAATGGGGCTGGTCTGTTTCCGGAATCCCCTCCACCAGCCGGCGCAAATCCTGCCGATTCCAAATTTCTATGCAGCACCAAATTTTCGCGCAGTCATCTCCGGGTTTCCAGAAATCCAGATGGCCATCGCGACCTATGATAACCGTCCGTTCGTTAACCTGAATGTCTTCTGAAGGCTTAAAATATGCCAGCGCATTGCCCTCAACATTTTTCAGGTTCATCAGGCCGGTCCGCTCCGGAACACAGACGTCTCCGTCCAGGCGAACAATCCTGTCAGACCGCGTGTGGGCAAGTCCGATCGCGACCGTTTCACAGATGTTCCGGGTGCTTACGGGAACACAACAGAAGTTCATTCCGGAATAACGGTCCGCAAGGCGTTTCACCTCCGCCGGAATCTGGAAATCCCCCCGGGGATGCAATATGACTACGTTTTCCACCCCCATTTCCTGCAGCGCGTCCAACTGGTACCAGAGAATGGATTTATCGGTGTGCGGGTCGCGAAACATGCTCTTCCTCATAAAAAATCCCAGCGGTCCCAGACGGGACCCTTTCCCCGCGCTGCATATGATTGCGTCCATGAATCGCCTCCCCTGTCACGTTTTTTTCAGTTCGCGCAACCGATCCTGAATAATCTGATCTACCGGCGGAGGCCAGGCTCCGTTATCTCCGTACGGCGTAAACAGCCACTGTCTGGCCATTTCCCGCAAAGCCTGTTCCCGCAGCTGTTCGTCCTGCTGCAACATGCGAAGCTTTTCCGGAAAATTACCGCTGGTTGTCACCATGACAGTCGGTATGTACTGTCCGTTGGACGGGTTGCCCTTATCGATCACCACGCGGCTAAGCACAGGTATCGTCGGATGGGGGACCTCCTCAAGAAAGAAACGACCGCATTCCTCTGACGGAACTTCTGGGTGGGGATACATGACGGGAACACAACCGTGAAAAATAGCCTCCACCAGTGCGGAAGATTTTCGGCTGAACCAGAATCCGGCAAGATATTGGGCGGAAACTATGCCCATAGGACCGGCCAGATTGACCGGCGCATCCACCACGCCCTGGCGGGGTACCGGCTGTTTCCAGGGTTTCTGAAAAACCTGCCGAAACAGGTTCGCATAAGGAAAAGCGGCATCCGTGTAAACCAGAGACTCCACCAGCATGGCATGCTGCCATTTATCCCACCCCCTGCCTGCGTTGCTGTCCAAAAATCTCCGCAGATCCTCGCGGGGAACTGCGTCCCGCTTATACCACCGCGCGGGGGTAAATACGCGATTCGGGGCGGGCGCGTCATGACGGTAGTTCCAGTGCTGGCGGGTAAATACCAGCAACTCATGGGGTTTATCCGTGGTAACGCACCCTTCCGGTTCCAGTGAAAACAGATCATGTTCAATAATAATATTCAGCGCGGCCGGGGAATTTTGGTACCAGGGCACCACACCGGGGTTTCCCACATGCAGACACCATACGATGATGCGGGGACGGCATTCATAAACAGATCTGATAACCGGCGCGATGTAGCGGTCAAAAGCGTCGGGAGTGCTTGCCGCATAATCCGGAACAATTCCCAGCCGCTGAGATACGCCACTGCTGTCCAAACTTCTTTTTAAATGATCAACAGATTCAGCAAAAGGTTCGTGAACCAGCCAGCCTACATCTATCTCGTACATAGAAACATTCTGACGTAATACATCCTGGCACTATCAAACCGTTTATCGGCATCCTAAAGGGATTCCTTGATCCGGCGCGCGCAAACCCAGCACCCAACCGCCACCAGCACCAACGCAGTTATGAGTGTGACCGACACGCCGGCCAGAAACGAGGCAGGCCTGTATCGAAATTCAACCAGGTGTTTGCCGGGCGCCAGCGCCACGCTTCTGAAAAGGGCATACGCGGGAAAGGTATCCGTCGGCCTGCCGTCAATCCAGGCCTTCCATCCCGGAAACCAGGCGTCGGCGGTCACCAGTATGGCCGGGGCAGTACACTCCGCTTCCACGAGCACAGTGTTCATGGTATACCTTAAAACCCTGGCCGATCCGGTGCCGGAAGATTCGGGACCATTTCTCCCCCCCCACCCCTCCGGTAACCGTTCCACCAGCGCAACCTGTCCAGGATTGAAGCCGGGATCTTTCATACGCAGATACTGACTTTCCGGATCCGGCATTTCTTCCACCTCAAAAACCAACCTTGCCCACGGCAGCACTTTTGGATTGCGCAGCAATTCAAGGCCATTCAAAAAATCCACCCGTTCCATGCCGGCATACGCTTTTTCCGGCATAATAGGCGGATATCTGGGGTCGTTGAGATAAAACCCGATGGACGCGGCCGGCTCCATCGCGTTCCAAAATTCGGGACCCAGCACCCGCTGAAACCGCCACATCCTTCCCGGGTATAAGCCGTCATATCCCACCCAATCTATTATTCCTGCGGGCGTCAGCACCCCGGCAACAACCCCTCCTTCTGACAAACCGATCCGGATCGGCTGTTCCAAACGCTGAAGTTTTTTAATCAACGCTGTTTCCGGATAAAACCAACTTTTGGGTGAGGTCGGCAATTCCATGCGCAGGGCGCGCGAGGCATCCATCAGGACCAGCAGGCCCATGGCAGACAACAGGACAGCCCGGACCCAAGGACTGCGAAGCGGCATCCTGGAATGCCATACTCCCAGCCCAATCAGCGCCAGTCCGGCCGACATCCAGCACAGGCCCGCCAGCATTTCCCGCAGAACCGCGTTATCAAACCGGGCCATGCGCAAAACCGGCAGGTGATACCGATACCCTACCCACGCAAAAGCCGCCCATGCCGCACACCAGGCCAGACAAAAAACAGCATATCTCCAGGAAATTTTCCCGGAAAACAGCCGGTCCAGCCCTAACGCCCCCAGCAGCGGCAACGCAAAAACCATGAACACGGCATGGTAACACCACAGCATGGACCGGAAAAACGGAAGGCGGTTCAGCCACACCATAGCCCCTATATCCAGCGCCGCCGCTATGGATACCGCCGCTCCCACCAGCAGCCCAAGCGCGATTACCGCATGCCGGTCACGTTGCCGGAGCCTTTGGCCCAACCCCTGAAATGCCAAGGGGGCCGCAGCCAGCGCAACCACGCCGGCATACAGCATCATCTCCACATGTGAATTGATATTGCCCCAATAGTTTTTTTCAGCGAACGAACCCTGAAACCGCGGAAACGCGATGCTGATCAGAGAAGTCAGACCATAATAAAACCTTTCCTGGGTCTGCCGCTCAAAAAAGGTGCTGGAATGGAGCAGATACTCCAGAAACGGAAGCCACTGAACAGCTGTAATCCCCAGCGCGCACCCTGACGCGACAGCCAGTCCCGTAAACGGGCGAACTACATGGCCACCCGTCGCGGCATTCCAGAGCAGGCGAAGAAAAATGTACACGCCCAGTACCCAGCAGAACGCGAAAGCTGTTTCGGGGTGCCCCGCCAGCAGCATCCACGCAACGCCCATTCCGAAAAATGAGGAACCCGCAAAACGCTTATTCCCCTGAAGGGCCAGTTCGGCGCCCAGAAACGTCACGGGAAACGCGATAGCCACATCCGTAAGCGACCAGTAAGACCAGAGCAGGCAGTAAGGGGCAGCCAGCCACATGATCGAATAAAGGAATGACGCGGCAACGCCCAGACGGATCTGCCGGGCGGTCAACCACGCCGCCATCCCGCACAGCCAGAGTTTTATCAGAATAAAAAGTGAAACGGCCGTCTCCAGGGGAAACCATGCCAGCAATACCCTGGGCGGCAGAAAAACCGAGGACTGGCAGTTGGCCATCAGGGGCATCCCGCCAAACTGATAGGGGTTCCACAGGGGCCATTCATTTTGAGCCAGCGCCCGCTGGACCAGACTGTACTGGGGAATAAAAAAGGTAATGACATCCGACATAAGGCGCATGGGAATGCCGGCAGGCACGCCCCCGGCCGCGCCCAGCCAGAGCTGGACATCCCGAAGCGCTTTTGTAGGCGCTATGGTTTCGCCGCGAAAAAAATAACCCGGGAAAAGGATACACAGCGCTACCGCCAACACCGCACCCTGAACCAGCGCCCGGCGCAATTCCCTGAGCACTTTTCTCCCCTTCTCGCGCGTCATATCACTTTGTTGTTGCACAGTCAGCGCCCGTTTATGCTTTCCAGACCAGTACCAGTAAAATACCTGCTGCAGGTTTCCGCAGTCCATTTCTTTCAGCCAACGCCAGGAATAGGTATCCGAAAGTGTCAGGCAGATCCGCCCCGCAACCAGTTTCACGCAAAAACTGGATATCCTTCCGGCCCTAAATATAGGCAAAAGGTTCTGTATCGATTCAGGGCCGAACAAATCAGCATATCCCGCAGCATTCGGTTTAACCTTTTGGAACAGGCTCTATTTACAACACCCCTTTAACAGCCATGACTGAAATTTTTTACCATTTACTAAAAATAACCGGCATTAAAATCAAATAATATTCTTTTTTCTAAGATTTTTTGGGCAAAAGGCTTGACTTTACAGCCTATTTTGTGGAATGATTACCTTTGGGAATGGACACGGCGGGAAGCCCTGCAACGGCCAACATAACCAGAACGCCGCGATACGCAAGGTTCTCATTAATTATGTACGCGGCGTTCTTATTTTTTATATTCTTTCCGTATTTTGGGCCGACCTCCTGAAAAGTCTGCGTCCTGTATCGCTTTTTCCGTGTTTTCCTGATAAAATGCGTGGGGTATTTTACAGGGTTATTGTTGCGGAGTCGGCAGACACATGGTATATGGAAATCCGTGGACGGGTTCAGGCTGTAGGGGTGGAGGCGCCTTCAGTTTTATGGAACCCCGCATCACAAAAGGGGTCCGATTCCTGATTATTTCAACCGGCATATGCTTTGCCGTCCAGCTGATTCTGGAAACCGTGGCGGGATTAACCGGACTGGGGGACCTTCCTTCGTTTGTTCTGGGATTCAATCCCGGGCTTTTTCTCCGGGGCATGATCTGGCAGCCTGTAACCTATCTATTTCTCCACACGGGGTTGCTGCACCTCACGTTCAACATGCTCTGGCTGTATGTTTTCGGTCCGGAAGTGGAACGGCTTCTGGGTACCCGGCAGTTTTACTTTTTTTACCTGGCCTGCGGCGCGCTGGGCGTCCTGACCACCATCGCGAGCCTGGCCATTTTCGGACACAACCCAGTGGTGGTGGGAGCCAGCGGCGCGATCATGGGTCTGCTGATTGCTTTCGCCATGGTGGATCCGGATCGGGAATTTATGCTGTTTCCGCTGCCGGTCACGTTGAGCGCCCGGGGGCTGGTATTTGTGGTCATCGCCATCAATATCCTGCAGGCTGCCCAGGGCGGACGTGACTCAGTCGCAACCCATCTTGGCGGCCTTGGCGCGGGCTACCTGCTGATGAAAGCTATCCCGGCATACCACCGGTGGCGCCGTTCGAGAATGTTGCGGCATGCCGCATACCGCGAAAAAGGACCTGACCCAACACCGCCGGATGGCATGCCCGACGGCGAGGATGATATTCTTGAGTTTCGACGCAAACCGTCACCTCCGCGTTGGGATGATTAAGCGAAAATTATGGCCGGTCTGCAGGAAATTTTTATTGTCATCGTCATAGCCGCGCTGCTGCACGCGACGGGGCTGACCCCCATTCTTGCAAGGCTGTGGCGTATGCTCCAGGAAGATCTCCGCACCGCCGCCGGATTCACGGGTAAAGGCCAGCGATTCACTGATGCCGGAGAAAGGGCATTTTCCGGCGCCAGCGTTTCAGATCTTGAACTCTGTTACCGCCTGCTCGGCCTTTCGCCTTCCGCCAGCTGGGAAGAAATTGAAAAGGCATACCGGAAAAAAGCCAAGATCCACCACCCGGATCACGGTGGTGATGAAGATACAATGCGCGCGCTGAATGAGGCGTATCAGACCCTGAAAAGGCTTCGGAAACGTAAAACCTGATCTGTTCCATATTGGTCAATGGAGCAGGAAAACCAGATCTGTCTGAAACACATACAAGAGGAGGATTGGAGCATGTTCCGGCAACGCAACCTGATTTTTGCTGTCCTGTTTGTGATATTTGGCTGCCTGCTGACGCCTGATTCAGGCTGGGCAGGCTGGTGGCACTTGCCCCAGCTCCCGTCTGGATCCGTAGTCCGGGACGTTAACCGATATTACGATCTTACCCCCAGAATCGCCCGGGCGGACAGCAATGTGGAAGTGGTTATCCGCCCGCTGTATGACCACTGCCGTTTTAAGCCGGAAGCCCAGTACAAAGTTACCTACACCGCGCTGGACCAGATTTACGGGGACAGCCCCCTACCGCCGGGAAAACAGACCGATATCAAACCCGCTGAAGACGGGACCATACGGTTGAACCTATATCTGGCATCCGAACAGGCGCACCTGATCTTTATTGAAGAAACCCTTGCGGATAAAAAGAAAACTATAGGTCCTTTCGTGGTGTATTCCCTTAAGGAAGACCTTTTTGCTCTGCGCCCCTGGAAAGGGGACTTCCATATGCACAGCCACAACTCGGATGGCGTGGAATCCCCGGCTTATGTGGCTGGAGCCTGCCGGCGGGTCGGCCTGGACTTTATGGCCCTGACCGATCACCATAAGCATGCGCCATCCCTGGAAGCAGCCGCTTTTTACAAAGACGTGCCTATTGACCTGAAAATTTACGGCGGTGAAGAAATCCACGCGCCGGATAATCCCGTGCATATTGTCGCGTTCGGTACCCGTGACGGCGTCAGCCAGCTGTACCGCGACAATCCGGAAGGGGAAAAACAGGTCCGCGACGAAATCGCCAAAATAAAAGATTCGCTGGGCCCTCTCCCGGACGGCGTAGATCCCTGGCACGCGGCGGCATGCCGATGGGTAGTAGACCGTATCCATGAGCGCGGCGGCCTCGCCATGCTCTGCCATCCTTACTGGGTGACCCGAAACGCGCACAACGTTGGTGAACCGCTGTTGGACTACCTGCTCCGTTCCAATTTCGACATGCTGGAACTGGTCAGCGGCGACAACTGGGAAGAGATCCGCCAGTACGACCAAAACGCGCTGCAGGCCGCCATGTGGCAGAACAAGCTGATGGAAGGGGTACGGATCCCGGTGGTGGGCATTTCGGATACCCACGGCATGGAACGTTCGGAGCAGTTCGGCCGCTATTTCACGGTCTGTTTCGCACCGTCAGCGGATCTGGATAATCTCCAGCAGGCCATGAAATCAGGCATGGCGGTTGCAGTTGAAACCGTCCGGGGAGACCGTCCGCTGGTCTACGGCTCCTGGCGGCTGGTCAAATACGCACACTTCCTGCTGAAGGAAGTACTTCCGCAGCACGATGAACTGTGCTATGAGGAAGGCCGCCTGATGCTTCAGTATGCCGCCGGAGATCCTTCCGCGGCAGAGCTGCTGGGCGCGATGCGGGGCAGAGTGGCCAGGTTGTATGATACCTACTGGATGAAATAAGGATTTTCAGCGCGGAGATTTCGGTCTGCAGTGATCACATGGGAATCATGGCGCATTCCCCTGCTGGCCGCGCACGTGGTGTGTGTCGCGGGGGCGTGCGGCTGCTGCGCGGGAGCGCTCTTCAAGCCCGGACACCCCGCGGGAAGAATAAGCCTTTCCCTGCTCTGGATATTCCTGCTCGGGTGCGCCATAACGGGAGGCATGCTTTATCCCGCTTTTGAGACCCGGATGCTGTGGGAAAAACTGGGATACACGCATGGCCTGGGCGAACGCCTGTTCCGAGTAAAAGTTCATCTTGCCGTGACATCACTTGTGACAGCCCTTCTGTTGCCCCGATTATCGCGAGCCGTCATGTCAGGCGGCGCATCCGACCGGCTTGCGAGAGGCCTGGTTAAGGTATGTGTTCTGCTGACCGCTTTAACGCTGATATGCGTAGTAGTCGCATCCGGTCTGATCCGTCACGGAGGGACCCACTGATGACTCGTGAACAGTCCAGGCTGTGTTCCCGGTGCGCGGCATATGCGCTGGGTATGTTAATTTACGCGCTCAATCTTCCCAGTATTAATTATTTTCCCCTGGAATATGCCTGGCGTCCCGGATACGTACCGGGCCTGCCCAGCGTGGACTGGTACGGGCGGGTACTGTGGGTACTGGTAGCAGTACTGCTGTCTATGCCGGTATTCCGTTTTCTGGTCTTCCGGGTCCGGACAGGCGCGCTGGCGGATGAATGGACCCAGCGGGTAAACCGGGTTGTCCTGATATCTCTGGCGGTTATTCTGATTTCCGCCGTGTGGAGCGCCGGAAAATCGCTGATGGCCGTGTAATGCCTTAGGATCTCTTCCGGCACATCAGCATCTGCGCAACTCTGCGTACCCCTCGTGCAGGGCTGCCCAGCAATCCGCCCGTTCCGCGAGGTGTTCATCATGGGTTACCAGAACGAACGTGGTGTTTTCCTCACGGTTCAGCGTAAACAGCAGCGCTATGATCTCGGCTCCTGTGCGTTCGTCCAGGTTTCCGGTGGGTTCATCGCACAGGGCCAGAGCAGGGCGATTGAACAGCGCGCGGGCAATAGCCACCCGCTGCTGTTCGCCGCCGCTCAATTTCCCCGGTTTATGCTGCATCCGGTCCTGGAGCCCTACTTTCACCAGCAACTCTTCCGCCCGTTCCCTGCACGAACGACGCGATGCCCCCGCGCACAGCGCCGGCATCATGACATTTTCCATCGCAGTAAATTCGGGAAGGAGGTGATAGAACTGAAACACAAACCCGATGTGCCGGTTTCGCAGCCGATTAATTTCCCAACGGGACATGGCGGCATAGGATACCCCGTTGAACAGTACTTCACCCGAAGTCGGGCGGTCCAGCGTCCCCATGATGTGCAATAAGGTACTCTTTCCCGCGCCGGACGGGCCACTGATGGCCAGGACTTTTCCGCGGGGCACTTCCAGGTTCACCCCCTTGAGAATTTCCAGCGTCCGGCCGGCATCCTGGTAAACCTTTCTAACCTCCCGGCAGGCGAGAATGATGTCGGGGTTTTCCGCCCCGGCAGCTGTCTCATGGCTATTCATATCTTAGCGCATCCACCGGATTGAGCCGCGTGGCTGTTACGGCCGGATAAACAGTCGAAGCCAGGGTAAGCAGCACTGCGGACACGGTAATCCATATGACATCCCGGGGCACCACCGCCACGGGAATGCTGTCAAAGAAATAGATTACGCTGTTGAAAAGATCCACTCCCAACATCCAGGCCACGAATTCCGCCACGGGATTCAGGTTCCAGGCCAGTAAAAGTCCCATGACCAGGCCGAGGAGTGTTCCGCTCACCCCGATCAGCAGTCCTTCAAACATGAACAGGCGCAGTATGGACGGCCCGCTTGCGCCCAGGGTGCGAAGAATGCCGATATCCCGGCGTTTTTCCATCACGATCATGATCAGGGTACTGGTGATATTGAACGCGGCGACCAGGACAATAAAAACCAGGATAATGAACATAGCCACCTTTTCCTGTTTGAGCGCCTCAAAAAATTCCTGCTGGCTCTCATACCAGGTCTGGGCGCGGTAATCCAGGTTGGCCTCAATCCGCCTGGCAACCTCCATGGAAACAAAGGGGTCCGTCAGTTTCAGATGAATGCCATCTACCCCCTGGCGGCCGGTCAGCATTCGGGCGGTTTCCAGGTTGACGAAGGCGTACAGACTGTCGAAGTCCGACATTTTGGCCTGGGAAACGCCGCTGACGGTGAGGTAGATCTGGTTGCCGGATCGAATCCCAAAAGGGGTCACCGTGGGCTTATCGGTAACCACCGCGATTTCAGAACCAACCCTTGCGCCAATCCGGCTGGCCAGGCGATATCCCAGTACGATTTCCTTGTTCCCGGGAAGTTCGCCTATGCCGAAAGAACGGCCGCCGGTACGGGTAAGGTTGGCGGCCAGGTCGGTTACTTTGGTTTCCTGTTCAGGATCAACGCCAAGGATGATCGCTCCGGTGGTGGCCTCACCGCGCCGCAGCAGCCCCTCGATCTGGACGATAGGCGCGGCAGCAATCAGTTCCGGCGTGATCGCTTCCACTTCACGGATGGCTTTTTGATAGTCCAGCATTTTTTCACCGGTTGGCAGAAATACCATCACATGCGCCCGGTTTCCGATGATGATATCCCGCAGGGCGATATCAAACCCCGTCATCACTGCCATCACCACAATTAAGGCGGTCACCCCCACGCTGACCCCAGCTATAGAGATAATGGTGATCAGGTTGATGAAACGGGTGCGGCGTTTTCCCCGCAGGTACCGCAGGGCTATAAACCACTCAAAACGAATCGGCATGTCGGGCAGCTACCTCATCGAGAAAGGCTTCGGGCGCGTAATCAGCCAACGATGAAAGTTTCCACTGCGCCCCGCCCAGATCCATGGATCCGGTAACCGGATTGGGCACGGCGATACAGTATACGTTTGCGGAGCGGGCAGCGGCAATTCCCCGGGGAGAGTCCTCCACCGCGACAGCCTCCTCCGGCGCCACACCCAAACGATCCAAACACAGTTGATAGACCGCCGGATCCGGTTTAACCCGCGCCACCTCATCTCCGCAGGCAACGGCGTCAAAATACTCGGCCAACCCCAGCCGCCGGAGATGTCCATGTACCCATTCGCGGTCCGAACTGGAGGCAACGCCAAGCACGATACTCCGCTCACGGGCCACCCGCAAAATCTCTGTAAGGCCGGAAGCCGGACGCTGCAGACTCAGCCTTTGAAGGTACCACTGCCGGCGCAACA
The DNA here is from genome assembly GCA_029776995.1 of Candidatus Hydrogenedentota bacterium. Taxonomy (GTDB): domain Bacteria; phylum Hydrogenedentota; class Hydrogenedentia; order Hydrogenedentales; family CAITNO01; genus JAGPFE01. The sequence continues at coordinate 36,043 of JAKOTZ010000123.1, read as the reverse complement.
GCTTCAGCGCGTTACGGTCCAAGCTCCGTCCAATCCGCTTTTCCAGTTCCGCGTAAGGATCAAAAACATCATAGGCATATCCCCCCACGTTCGCCGCCCACTGTTGCATAGACAAAACATGGCCATACTCCCGATACAGCCGGGACCATGCCTCATACAATGGGGTTTCCGTGTCAAGAATGACCCCATCAAAGTCGAACAGCAGGGCACTAAACATCAGGGGAATTTTCCGTTCCGTTTTCGGAATTACCCGACAGATTCAACCCGTACACCCGGGCCGCGTTACGGGCAGTTCGGTCCGCGGTAAATTCAGGCGGTTCTCCCCGCAGCTCAGCCAGCGCCGCGACCGTCAGCGTGACCAAGGCGGGCTCACAGCGCCGTCCCCGCACCGACTGGGGCGCCAGATAGGGCGCGTCGGTCTCCACGAGCAACAGATTGTCCGGAACCCGGCGGGCGGCGTCGCGCAGATTGCCCGCGCGTGGATAGGTCAGATTCCCGGCAAAAGATATGCAGCACCCCAGTTCCGCAAAAGCATCCGCTTCCCCGGGGCCACTCCCAAAGCAGTGCATGATAATCCCCGACAGCTCTTCGTGAAATTCTCTTAACAGGGCCAGCGTGTCTGCGTCGGCCTGCCGGTTGTGAACCACCAGCGGCAGCCTGAGCTCAGCGGCCAGACGCGCCTGCATCTCAAATGCTTTGCGCTGATCCGACCGCGGGGAAAATTCGTTGTAATAATCCAGTCCCGTCTCCCCAATCGCAACCACGCGAGCACTTTCCCTGGCCATGTCCCGAATCGTGTCGAGCGTCCCCCGGTCAACCCGCGACGCATTATAGGGGTGCATCCCGATAACAGCCCAGACTTTCGGATGCTGCGTCAGCGCGACCGCCTGAACGCTGGTCTCCAGGGTATCCCCCACCACGACCACGGCAGACAGCACATCCGACGCGCGCTCCATCACTTGCGCGCGGTCAGCATCAAATTTTGGATCCTGCAGATGGCAGTGGGAATCGACCGGTTTTAACATGAAGCATCACCAGAACGTTAGCGCTTCCAGAAATGTGCTGTCTTTGGCTTCATGTTTCGGTATCCGGCGGCAGATCCGAATCCAGTTCGTCATCCGGTTCTTCGTTTTCTTCGCGGGCTCCGCACGCCCTGGCGCAAACCCGGATGCCGCCCTTACCCTTGTAGCCGTAAGTTTCGGCCTCATAGGCGAGACAACACAATAACCGTCCACACTGGCCGCTGATCTTTCCGGGATTCAGTGAAAGATTCTGGCATTTTGCCATGCGCATGGAAACCGGGAAGAAATCCTCCATCCATGAGCAGCAGCACAGCGTGCGTCCACACACGCCGATACCACCGGCTATTTTGGCCTGGTCTCGAACCTGGATGTGGCGCAATTCAATGCGTTTGTGAAATTCATGGGCCAGATCGCGAACCAGTTCCCGGAAATCCACCCTGTTTTCTGCCGTAAAGAAGACGGTTATTTTCTTGCGGTCAAAGGAAATTTCGACGTCCACCAGCCGCATCGGCAGCTTATGCGCTTCCACTTTTTCACGGCATTTTGACAGAATTCTGGGTTCCTCCGCCTCGATTTCACTCATGGTCAGATAGTCATCATCTGTTGCCACTCTGACCAATTGGTACCGAATCCTGCCCGCTATCTCAGGACTGACCGGCTCAGGAGGCAGGACGCATACCCCCCATTCCAGGCCATTCTCGCCTTCAACAAGGCAGGGGACATCCCGGGGAACGGCAATGTCCCCACAGCGATAATCCCATACCCGCCTGGGTTTTCGTAACCGTATACGAATTACGTGCACTACATTATCCTCCGGCGGCGGCGCCGCCCTGAATTCAGGTCCTCATTCACTTTAATTGATCAATTCAAAAAAAAGGTCCCGCAGAATGCGGTCCCGACCAATGTTTCGTTCGAGGTACCGACCTGCTTTTTCTATGGCCTCCAGTCTTCGCGCGTACTGCTCCGGTGAGCATCTTACCTTATCAGCCAGATTTTCCGCCCGGTCACGATTTAGCAGTTTCTCCGGGGGAAGTCCCAGCCCCGCAATCAGGCGGTCCCGCTGCCAGAAAGCGATAAGGCGCAGAATTTCCCGGACTTCGCGGCGCAACTTGCCGGCGATTTCCGCTTCCAATACCTCCCGGTCATCCCTCGGCGCATCCGAGCGATCTTCCGCATCTAACGCTGAAGTGTCCCGCGCGAAGGCATCCTGAATTTCGCGCCCGATTTCTTCCTCCCGTTTCCGGAGATAATTTCCCAATTCTTCCGTTACCACCAGGGGATCTTCCCCGGATTCCAGGCGATCAAGCAGCTCCAGCACAACGGTCCTCCTGTCGCTTCGGGCCATTTCCAGCGCCGGACCGGCCTGCCCGTATGCCAAAGCGCTAAGTGTTTCTGCCGTAAGCCGATCCAGTTCCGTGTGATGCTGAATGATATCCGCCACGGTTGCCGGAGACAGCAGCCCAAAACGGACACTTTGGCAGCGCGACCGGATCGTCGGGAGGATCTGCCTTGGCTGACTGGTCAGGAAAATAAAAACCGCGGGCGTGGGCGGCTCTTCCAGCGTTTTCAGCAGCTTGTTCTGTGCCTGAACATTAATACGGTCCGCATCTTCAAATATAAACACGCGGTACGGGCTCTCGTGCGGACGAAACATAACCATATCGATGATTTCTTCCACGACAGCCACAGGGATAATGCGCTGTTTTCTGGCCGGAACAATCACGCGGATATCCGGATGCATCCCCTGTTCCGCTTTCCGACAGGAAATACAGGCATCACAGGCATCTCCGGACGCTTCTTTACAGTTAACCGCTTTGGCGAATTCCATCGCGGCCAGCCTTTTTCCCACGCCATCCGGCCCCCAGAACAGCAGACCGGCCGGAATCCGGCCATGCCGCAAAAATCCGCGTAAAGACTGCAGCGCGGCTTCCTGGTCCCGAATCTGCGTCAGGGACATGCCTCGCGTCTCCCGATTTTCCACTTTTCCAACGCGGTCTGAACCTCAGCCCAAACCACATCTGTCACCGCGTCTACATTCCGCCTGGCATCAATCACCCGAAACCGTTCGGGTTCCCGACGGGCCGCATTTAGGAAAGCCTCACGCACGCTGCGGTGAAACGCCAGTGTTTCACCTTCCATACGGTCCTTCTCTCCGCCCCGCGTACCGATACGGGCAAGGCCTTCTTCGGGATCCAGATCAAACAGGAGGGTCAGATCCGGTTTAAGATCACCGGTTGCCAGACGGTGAAGGGTGCGCAGCATTTCCGGGTCCACCCCTCTTCCGCCCCCCTGGTATGCATCCGTAGAATCGCTGTACCGGTCGCACAGGACAACACGCCCCGACTCCAAAGCCGGACGGATTACCCGGGCGACATGCTGCGCCCGCGCGGCGGCATAAAGCAACAGTTCAGCTGCCGGCGCAACCGGCGCATTCGCGGGATCCAGCAGCAGGCGGCGTATTGACTCCGCCAAAGGGTCTCCACCGGGCTCCCGGGTTACCAGAACATCAACTCCCATACTGGAAAGGCGATCCGCTACCCGGCGTATCTGTGTTGTTTTGCCCCCGCCTTCAATGCCCTCGAACGTAATAAAAAAGCCGGGAAGGCTGGTCATGAACCGGTCACCTCCCGCCTGGCCTCGCGCGCCTGGTCAAAAAGTTTTTCCAGACCCGCCCCATCGCCGGTCTCCAAAGCATCGCTAAAAAGGCCCAGTATCTTGCTGTATTCCCGCAAAGCCTCCAGAATTTCCTGGCGGTTGGTCAGGCAGATATCCCGCCAGATTTCAGCCCGCCCCGCCGCAATCCGCGTGGCATCCCGGAAACCGTTGCCGATAAACCTGCTGTCCGCGCCGACCCGCGCCGCTGCCATGGCCAGCGCGGCTGCCGCCACGTGCGGCAAATGGCTGGTACGGGAAAGAAACCGGTCGTGGCTCTGGGGATCGATTTCTACCACGCGGCATCCCACGGCGTTCCACAGTTTAACCACACGGGTGTATGCCATCGGATCTATTCCCGTTTCAGAACGCTCCACGAAACACACCGCATTCTGATACAGCTGTGGGTTAGCCCATTCAGGTCCCCACTTTTCCCCTCCCGCCATGGGATGAGCCCCCACAAAGGGGCGATTTTCAGGCCACAGGCGCGCGGCAAGCCCGCAGATAGCAGCCTTGGTGCTTGCCACATCCGTGATCACCATATCCCCGGAACTGCCGGAAAATTGCTTCAGTGCCTGAAGATAGCCGGGCACCGCGGCGGGAGGCGTTGCCAGCACTACCAAGTCCGCAGGCAACACATGCTCCAGACGGACATCAAAATCATCTATTGCCCCCTGTTCTCTGGCCTTTTCCAGGGTTTCCGGATTTCTGCCCACTCCAACCACACTTCGGCATAACCCGCGGCTCCGAAGCGCCATGCCCAGTGAGGCTCCCAGCAACCCCACGCCAACCACTACGGCCCTGTCAAACAAAGTGGCTTTTCCCTTACAGGATCTGTTTCAGTTATCCGTGTTAAGCGCTTCCTGCGCCTGCGCAATCGAAAACCGGGACAGGTACAGGGCGCGCCCCACAATGACTTCGTCTACCCCGACGGCAGCCAGGCGACGAGCGGCCCGCAGGTCTTCCAGGCTGGACACGCCTCCGGACATGGTCACCGGAATTCCTACGGATTCCGCCACAGCGCGCGTCATTTCATGGTTCGGCCCGGACATCATACCATCCGAAAGTATATCCGTATAGATAATCCGCACCGCACCCAGTTTTTCCGCCTGCCGGGCAAAAGAAATGGGATCCGCGTCGGTTTCTTCCAGCCAGCCCTGCAGGGCGATCCGCCCGTTCCGCGCGTCCAGCCCCACCACTATCCGGTCCGGCCACAGTTCGGCCGCGCGGCGCAACAACGCAGGATCCCGGTATGCGGCAGTACCCAGCACCACGCGGACAACGCCCGCATCCACAACATCCCGCACCGATTCCAGCGTACGGATCCCTCCTCCGAGTTCCACCCGGATACCGGATTCCGACATGCGTTTCACGATATCTACGACCCGGCACTGCCCGTCCCGGGCCCCGTCCAGATCAACAACATGGACTACGGCTTGTTCCGGCGGAACCCCGGCGTCAAGCAGTCCGCGCCACCACTTTTCTGCCTGTTCCAGTGGATCTTCCGCGAACACAGTTTCCCGGGCATAGTCCCCCTGCACCAGATTGACGCATTTCCCGCCCCGGATATCCACGGCCGGAACTACGCGCATTGTCATGAAGCCAGTGCCGCTTTTGCGCGTTCCACCAGGACAGAAAAAGCCGCCGCATCCGTGACCGCCAGATCGGCCAGCACTTTCCGGTCCACCATGATTTCAGCTTTTTTGAGTCCTTCCATGAACCGGTTGTAACTCATTCCGGCCGCCCGCGCGCCGGCGTTAATGCGCGCGATCCAGAGACGGCGGAACATGCGTTTCTTCGCGCGGCGATCCCGGTACGCGTACTGCCCCGCATGAGCCACCGCCTGCTGGGCGGTTTTATTCAGAAGATGGCGGCTGCCACGGTAGCCTTCCGCCAGTTTCAGGATTTTCTTGCGCCTGGCCCGGGAAGCCGGATTATTGGTAGCCCTTGGCATGGTTATGTCTCCTCATGTTTGTATCGGCAATCCGCCGAATGTTCCAACAGCAGCAATATCAGGCGTAGGGCAGCATGCGCTTGACCCGCGGGACATCGACTTCAGCCACCAGTTCCGCCTTGCGAAGGTTGCGCTTGCGCTTGGGGGATTTGCTGGCCATCAGATGCCGATGGAACCCTTTCTGCCTCTTGAATTTGCCGCTGGCGGTTACTTTGAACCGTTTTGCCGCGCTTCTGCAAGTTTTTATCTTCGGCATGTTTCCGATCTCCGTTGTATAGGTTAACGAAAAAACATTTTCGTGCAGTTTTCAGATTCTGCTGAGCGTGACACCGTTCGAATAAGCGCTAAAAGCTAACTGTGTTTGCCCGGCGTCAGCACGATGGCCATATTTCTTCCCTCGAGGGGAATAGATTCCACGTCGTATTCGCCTGTAGTCAGGTCGGCGGTGGCCTCCACCACCTTGCGCAACACGTCACGCCCCAACTCCGGATGGGACATCTCACGGCCGCGGAACATGATGGTCACGCGAACTTTGTTGCCTTCCTGCAGGAATTCCCGCACATGATTCGTTTTCGTCTCAAAATCGTGTTTGTCGATCTTAGGACGATATTTGATTTCTTTGATTACGATCTGATGCTGATGCTTTCGCGCTTCCCGGGCCCGTTTCTTCTGTTCGAAACGGTATTTTCCGTAGTCCATGATTCGGCAGACTGGCGGCTGAGCCATGGGAGCCACTTCCACCAGATCCAACCCCCGTCCTTCGGCTTCACGCAAAGCGTCCCACGGGCTCATAATGCCCAGTTGAACGCCATTCTCATCGATCACCCGCACCTGCCTTGCCCGAATCTGCTGATTGACCCGAACCTGCGGGTCATCCCGCTTCAACGTTGCGATATCCTGGTCTCCTTCTCCGGGGCCACCGCCCCATTGGCCGTTTGTGTTGTTCGGTTGCGGAACGCCCCGCGCGTTCCCCCGAAAAAAACGCATCCGGCAACGCAAACCCTCACGGTCGCCGTTGCCGGATACACTTTACCTCTTATCGCATCCGCCAAAACGGTTGAAACGGCAACCTCAGCAACAGGCCTGTCAGCCGTCGCCGGGTGAGGGCTTACCCTGCTTTACACTAAAATAATAACAGGTCTTGAATCGCCTTGTCAATCTTTTCTCAATCGGAAGGCACTCACCACAGATCCTGCCCACTTCCGTCTGAATCGTCACTGCCCATTCTGGCGCGTATATGCCGCAACCGGTCCTCCAGTTTCAGGCGGTCTGGCTGGATGGCCATATCCCGATAAAAAGAACCGGCTGATTCAACTTTCTCCAGTGTCTCTTCACAAACCTGCCGGGCAGCGGCCAGGTTTCGCGCGTTCGCCATAACCCCGGCAAGAAAATACGCCGCCCGCAGGTCGGTGGGGCAGGCGCGGTGCCACGCCCACAGGGCATCCATGTATTCCGACGCGCGTTTAAGGCGTCTCAGCGCGGTGCAGCGCAGTTCATGCACTTCCCCCAGAACCTCCGCGAAATCCTCCTCATGGAGCATAGCCTCAGCCACCTGTACTGCCCGTTCGTAATCCCGTTTTTTGATGCACTGCCTGAGCAGGGAAACGCGGTCTTCAGCTTCTTCGAAGCTCCGCCCTGCCTCATCCTCCAGCATTCTGGAAAGGCATCCCGCCAGGGTGACCATGGACAGAATATCGACGCGGTGATGGTAGAACACCGGTCGCAGGGGGCGAGGATCACCCCGCGTGATAAAATCCAGCCAGATCCGGGGAATCAGCGAACTGGGAACATCGCCTGTCCGCGTGACGCCGAGCAAAAGCCGTTCAACGTTGGCCAGGCCGCAGTCTTCCAGACGGCGCTTCCAGATCCGCCGAACTGAATGCACGAGATCAAAATGCGGGGTGTGTTTCCATGGAAAATCCAAACGGTGCTGCACGTGCCGGTTGCGTAAAAGCGGCAGATCGAAACTCTTCCCGTTATAACTGACCAAGGCGGAAGGTGCGGGATACTCGCTGTCCAGGTAGGTCAGCATGGCCCCTTCGTCATCAAAGTCCCGCATAAAACACTGATCCAGACGGAACACGCTCTCAGATATAAATTTGCCAATCCCGATGAGAAAACAGACGGTCCCGGCGCCGCCGGCCAGCCCTGTGGTTTCCGTGTCTAAAAACAGTGTTTCCCGCCAGTTCATGTCTGAAAGCGTCAGATCACCGCTGATCCATGCGGCCGTCTGAGGAGAACAGTGAAGCACAGCACCAAGAGGATAGGTACCGTGGCGCCATTCAACGGGAAATTCCCGACGTACCAGCAGGAATGACCCGTTTTTATTCCGGATGATGTTTCCCTCCAGTTCTCCGCAAATTTCCGCGGACGCGTTAACCGTTTCCTCCTGAACTGTCCGGACTGAATTTTCCTGCCCAACCTCGAGGATGGCCCTCATTCGCTTCCGCAACAGCTGCCGCTCTTCCGTGTTTTTATCTGTTTCGGCAGCCGTTTTCTGTGAAAGCTTTTTCGGGGAGCCACTGCCCGAACTGCTATCAGGCGGCGTATCCGGGTCGGCCTTTCTGCTTCCCAGCTCTGCCCCGGTTTTAAGGTTAAGCATCCGTCTGAGCTGTTCGAGTTTTTTTACATCCACGCCTGACACGCTCCATCGGCTAATATCATACAGAAATGATGACTATGGCGGATGCCCCTTCATCCCCCCAAAACGCGCACACCAATATCAGGTTTCCGCCGGACTGGAATTGTCAGACTGAGCGGAACCACCCAGCAGATATCCGGCCAGCCTGAGCGCGATGGATTTACCCTCTTCGCCCACCTCACGGACCGGTCCAACGCAACTGGGGCATCCTCTCCTGCAGGGGCAGTTCTCGATCAGCTCCCGCGCGGCTTCCACGATAAAACGGGCATGAGTAAAAAGTTTCTCGCTGAAACCCGCCCCGCCAGGCCATTTTTCATACAGGAAAATGGCCGGGCGTTCCGATTCCGGGGATCGCAACACGGCATGGCTCCGCACGTCTGAAAGGTCACACAGCACATGGACGGGCGATACCTGACGCAACGCCGACGCCAAACCCAGTAAACCGCCGGAAAGAGCATCGCGGGTGGCGTCCAGCTGAACATCCAGGTCTTCCGGGAATTCAAACCAAAATGCGGCCGTGTGCATTGTCTGCTCAGGCAGGTGTATCTCTCCCCATCCCACATTCTCGTGGGTTCCGAATTTTATTTTCTTATACACGGTGGGCAGCCAGGTAACACTCAGTTCGCCAAGCACCCTGGCGGCCTGCCCGAACGGTTCTTCCCTCAGACGGTCCAGCACCCGAAGGTCCACCTTCATCTCCGCGTCCGTGTAATAATCCACTTCGACAGGGCGGGCGTACGCTTTTCGATTCTGCAAATCCAGGTTTTCCACCTGATACTGCCGGCTTTCATGAAGATAAATCGCATTGGGATAGACTTCAGAGGGCGCGGAGAAGTAATCAACCTCCCCGATCACCGCGCCGTCGCGGCTGACATCCAGAATTACCACGTTTCCGGGCGCCGCCGTCCTCAGGCTGATTTCGGATGCGGGATAGGCCTCGGCGCTCCAGTGCCATTTTCCGCCGGTCTTCCGCAGAATACGGTTTTCCGCCAGAAAATCCAGCAGGTCGGCCGTGCTGTGCGGGTCCAGGCCGAAAGATTCCCCTTCGTGAAAAGGCAGTTCAAAAGCCGCGCATTTGGCGTGACTGGCCAGGATAATCAGGTTGTTGGGGTCAATAACGGCGTTTTCAGGATTCTGTCCGAAGAAATAATCGGGATGTTCGATAATATACTGGTCCAGCGGGGCGCTGGAAGCCACCAGGACCACCAAAGCCGTTTTGTTGCGGCGTCCGGCGCGTCCGGCCTGCTGCCACGTGGAGGCTACGCTTCCAGCGTATCCGGCCATGATACACACATCCAGGCTTCCGATATCGATACCCAGTTCCAGCGCGTTGGTGCTGACCACCGCCATAACCCGGCCTTCCCGCAGCCCCTGTTCAATCTCCCTGCGTTCATTGGGCAGGTATCCGCCGCGGTATCCCCGGACCAGGCTTTCATCCCTGCCCATTTTCCGCGCGGCCTCTTTGAGGTAGGTCGTAAGGATTTCGACGCGCAGACGGCTCCGCGCGAACACAATCGACTGAATGTCCCGGCTCAGGAAAGTCGCGGCGATCTGGGCTGCTTTAAGCACCGAAGAGGCGCGTATCCCCAATTCGGCGTTGACCACAGGCGGGTTATAGAACAGGATGTGTTTTTCTCCCGACGGCGCGCCATTGGTGTTAATAAGTTCTACAGGTTCCTCAATCAGGCGCTCAGCCACGTCCCCGGGGTTGGCGATAGTCGCGCTGCAGCAGATAAACCGGGGGCGCGACCCGTAGAACGCGCAGATTCGCTTCAGGCGCCGGATCACATTGGCCAGGTGACTCCCAAAGACACCGCGGTAATGGTGGATCTCATCGATGACGACATATTCCAGATTTTCAAAAAGGCGAAGCCAGATGGTGTGGTGCGGCAGGATGCCGGTATGCAGCATGTCGGGATTGGTGACTACGATATTACCGGCCTCGCGGACAGCCCGCCTGGCGGTGGACGGGGTATCCCCGTCAAAGGTATACGCGCCGATGCGCGCGTTCAGCCCTTCGATGGTTGCCATCAGCTCCTGGACCTGATCCATCCCCAGCGCTTTGGTGGGAAACAGGTAGAGCGCCCGGGCGGAGGGCCGTTCCAGGATGGTCTGCAATACCGGAATGTTGTAACACAGGGTTTTGCCCGAAGCGGTAGGGGTCACCACGCAACAGTTTTTACCGGAACGGACCGTTTCGATAGCATCGAACTGGTGGCTGTATAAACGGGTTATACCCCGGCGTTCCAATACTTTCCGGATGCGTTCATCCACCCATTCCGGAAAGGGCGCGTATGAACCTTCCCGGGCGGGAAGCACTTTCCACGCGGTCAGGTTCACGCGAAAATCCGGATCTTCCCGCAGACGATCCACTATCTGCGCGATATTCACGCTCCTAATCGTCTCCGATTAATCGTTCTGGCGGAATTACTCGGGACGGATGCTGCACCGCAGCCCCGGCACGGGCTGACCGTCCGGCGCGGTAATCCGGGCGCTGGCCGCCCACGCTCCTCCGTACTGGTACACCGCGATGAGCAGGGTATTCCACCCTTCCCGCAATGACAGGGTAACCCGATCCTGATCGGGCTCAAAAGCCCGGCCGCCTTTGAACTCATGGATTTTTTCGCCGTTGCACCACACTTTACAGCCATCGTTGGTGCCCAGCAACAGCGCGCAATCCATTGATGACGGTGACCAGACATATGTCCGCAGGTAGGCTACACGGTCCGCGCCGCCAAGGATGCGGTCAAGGAGGACTGCCCAGGGCCTGGAATATTCCTGGGCCATCGGAGCAACCCGCCAGACCGATTCCACGCCTTCCATTTCCGGCGGGAAGGGCATATCGAACAGGTCATCCGCGGTCTTCCCGGAAAGCTCATAAGGACCACTGACCTGCCACGCGCAGATGTACCCTTCAAAGTTGTTCGCTATCGCCAGAATCTCCGCAATCTGGTTACGCACGTTATCCGGAATGTTCTTCTCCGCCAGTGATTTAAGCCTGGCGCCCACGCCGTCCGGATCCGCCGGGAAAAGCGGCTTGGCCGCCCGGACAAAGGCATTGGCCGCCTCGTTGAATATCGCGGCATTGTTCAGGTGCTCTTCAATCAGGTCCAGCGCGTCGAGATCAACCACCTGAGACAATCCGGAAAGCAGCATCACCCGTTCCTGGTCTGACGCGACCACCTGGTCCAGCAGTTCCCTGTACCGGGCTACGACAGAAGATGGCGCTTCCTGCGTATCCGCGCGCAGCAGCCGCACATATCCCTGCAGCAGTTTTTCACGGTCCGGTCCCTGGTAGCCGCCACCAATCAGGAGCCCCCGCAGGGCATCCAAAGCCAGCCCATTCGGCCAGGAAGCCAGCGCCTCTATCAGGGCTGTCTTCCGCGGCGCGCTGGATTTTTTGGACAGCTCTTCCTGAATAAAAGAGAGCCCTTCCTGCTGACCCACCCTGCTCAAGGCGTCAATCAACGCCAGCGCGTAGGGCTTATCCTTTTTACGCTCCTTGCGCGCGGCATCGATCAGCACTTTGGAACGCTGCTCCGGCTGGGGGATACGTTCGCATACGAATACGATTGCCCGTATAACATCTTCTTTAACAGGTTCGTCCGCATACTGCTTCAGCAGATCCAGCAGATCAGGCAGGTCTTCAGGGCGCGCCAAAACCTGCAAGGTTTTAACCGCTTCACGCGCGACTTCTGTATCCGCTTTTTTCGCGATACGCATCACGGACGATGTTTCCGCTACGGCCTGCCGTTCCCCCAGCAGTTTCAGCGCCGTGACACGGAGCGCCGAATCGCTTCCGTCTTTACCGGAAGCCAGTTCGACCAGTCGGTTATCCACTCCCTCCATCGTCATGCGAGCTACTGCCTGAAAAGCCGCCTGTGATACCGGATCCGATTTCCCGGCAAACTGAGCTATGGCCGGAATATCGTCAAGCCGCGCCACTTTTTCCAGGGTCCGAAAAGCCTCGGCAGCCGCATCGGCACTGCTGGAACCCATCAGGCCGAGCGCCATTTCCCGGGCTTCCGGAGCGCCGCGGTCCGCAAGCGCCGCAATAAACTCCGGATGGCGGGTTAAATCCGCATTCCGGGCCACGCGAACCAGCAGCTGCGTGGCCTCGCTGTCCTGACGGGCTCTCAGAAAGCCCAGCGCGGCCTGCACCACCGTGTCATTCTGCCCGCTTAAAGCAGCTTCCAGCAGGGCCAGCGCCTGATCGGGATGGCGCGCGATCATGAGAGAAAGTTTGGCGCAACGGGTTGCATCCGTAACCTTTTCATCCGGCAACAGCTGCATCCAGCTGTCGAACGCATCATCCGGAGATTTTTCCGCCGCGCGGATCAGCGCCGCCTCCAGCAACTTCATTTTATCCGCGTCAGCGCTTCGCGCCGCTTCCGCCAGCGCATTGCGCGCCTCTGGGGTATCCATGTCCGCCAGCGCGAGGGCAGACACCCTTACGATATCCTGATCCGCGTCCCGCAACAATTTTCCCAGCGGCGCCACGGCAGCGGCCACCCTCCGGCGGGCGAGCGCGTTGATTACGCCGATCCGGGTTTCACCCCGGGTATTGTCCAGCGCCTTAACCAACGCGCGGTCCGCGTCTTCGCCCGGAATATTTTCCAGCGCCCAAAGCGCTGTAGCTGCGGACTCCGCATCCTTCAGACACCGCGCCAATGCCGGCACGGCGCGGGAATCCCCGATCTGTTTCAGCATGCGGCACGCGAATCTGCGGGCATCAGGCGTCGCCCGGCCTTCCAGCACTCGACAAAGCCGGGCTGCCAGCGTCTGGACATCCATGCCTTCCGACACGCCGATCGATGCCTGGTTAACGGTGTATTCAATCCGCGCGAGAGCGGAACGATCTTCACCAAAGGTGTACCGTTCCAGCGCCTTGAAATCACCATCAGAAGCCCAGCCCGGCCCTGAAAACGCCGGTACCTGCTGGGCCGAAGCCATTCCCGGGAAAACCACCGCCGCTGTCAGGATTGTCAGAACGACGATCAGGCAGCAATCAAAAAAAACGGCTTTTCGTGCATCATAAAGGTATGCTTTATTGGGTTTCATAAGTCAGTCTCCCCGTTACAGCCGCCATGGCGCGCGCATGGAAGGCTGCATCATACGGTTCGCCGCTGGATCGTCAAACTGTTCTTTTACCGGATCCCACCGCAGCGGCTTGCCCAACCTCATGGCAATATTGACCATATGGCAGATGGACGCCGAGTGGAATCCCACTTCCACGGGCGCCATGGGGTCCCGACGGCTTTTCACGCACTCAATGAAATTCACGTGGTGCCCGCGGCTCCTGCCCAGACTCAACTCGCCTGGACCAATCCGCTCCTTGAGCAGCGACGGCGGATCCGCTTCCAAAGTTCCTTCATGAACCCTGATAAAAATCCACCCTTTGTCCCCCTCGAACCGGACGCCCCGCGCGCCACCGCAAACGCCTCGCATTACCACGCCGTTGGCATACTGCAGTTCAAACTCGTAATCCATGGCGGTATTGAACAGACCGTCCGTCGGAAAATATCCCGTGCCCCGCACCGCAATCGGCATGGTGTCATCCGTGCCGTTCCCCAACTGGGCCAGGTCCATGATATGGGCCCCCCGGTCAGTGATCTCACCGCCGCTGTAATCCAGGATATACCGGAACCAGAAATGGCAGCGTTTTTCGGTATACGGCGCGTCCGGAGCCGGACCCAGCCAGAAATCATAATCGAAGTGAGGAGGCACCGGCATGGGCGGCTGATTGGGAATGGGGCCGTTCTGGATGGGCATGTTTACCGTGATGGTATGGAGTTTTCCAATGCGGCCGTTCCGCACAAGTTCACACGCAAACCGGGCGTTGTCCCGGCTGCGTTCATGGCTGCCCGTCTGAAACACCCGCCCGTAACGGCGGACGGCATCCACCACGGCACGCCCTTCCGGAATCGAATTGGCCAGCGGTTTCTCACAGTAAATATCCTTGCCCGCCTGGGCCGCCGCAATACTGATCAGGGCGTGCCAGTGGTCAGGCGTGGCGATCATCACGGCGTCGATATCGCTCCGGGCAAGGACTTCCCTGAAGTCGTGATACTCGGTTATTCCGTCATACTTCCCGTCCGGAGATCTGGCGGCATAAAATTCAGAAACTTTGGCAGCCGCGTCGGCACAGTGTTTCCGGTCCACGTCACATACCGCGACATACTGGACATCCGGGATATTCACCAGGGCCATGGTGTCGTACATGCCCTGCCCACCTACCCCAATGGATGCCATAACAATACGGTTGCTGGGCGCGACCGCTCCATCCAGTCCAAGCGCGCGGCCGGGGATAATATAGGGAAATCCGCCGGCTGCCACCGCAACCCCCGCCGCCTTCCGCAGAAAACCTCGCCGAGTCACACGAGCCTTATCCATGACCGATTCTCCCGCCGTGTTGTCTGTATGCTATTAATGTATTCCCGCGGGATCCCCCCACGCAATTGAATTAAGAAAAATTTACCTGATTATTTTCGGACCCGGGCGCCGCGCCAGACGGTAATTCCCATAAAAAGCACCAGCGTGACGGAAATCCCCATACCGAGGATGTTTACGTTCCGCATGCCTCCGGAAGGGTCGTGCTGCATCAGCCAGCCGATTACTTTCTCCTGAATGATGGGTCCAATACTGCCCAGACCGTTCACCACGCCCGCAATCGCCAACCCGTTTTTCTCTCCGGCCACCTGAACCGACGCCGCCCCGCTGAGAATCGTCTCCGGCCCGTAGATCATAAAGCCAATAAGTCCGAAACTCAGCGCCACGGCGAGCGGGCTGACCGGATAAAATGCCGCAATGAAGAATCCTGCCGCCATCCCCACGGCGGCAGTCATTGAAAGCAGTGCCCAATTCCCCCGGAATATACGGTCCAGCGCCCAGCCGGCGATCACTGCCGGAAATATTCCGCATACATCGAAAATGGCGGAATAGTAGCTCGCGTTGGACGCGTCAAGCCCAAGCACCACCAGAAACGTGGGAATCCAGGAATCCATGGCGTACCGCAGGAATTTCACGCCGAGATACGCCATGCCCATGGTCAGCACGACCGGATGAAAAATAATCTTCAGATATTCAGAAAATCCGATTTCGCCCTGTCCGTCCGTATCCTTCTTCTCCCGGATATCATTTTCTTCCCCGGGACGGTCTGCTACGAGAGGAGACAGTCCCACATCCTCCGGCCGGTCGTGGTGCCGCCATGCCAGAATCAGCCAGAACAGAAACGCCACCACTGAAGCCCCCCAGAACGACCATCTCCATCCGGCCAGGGCCAACAGATATCCGGCGGATCCCTTAACGATCATGGTCCCGACAACATGGCTGGTGGACCAGATACCCATGATCAGCCCCCGTTCTTCGGGACGGATCCAGTGGGCCACGGCCCCAACGCTGGCCGGCCAGCCTGTCGCCTGCAGAAATCCGTTAAAAACCATGAATACTAAAAATGTCCAGTAATTATTGGCAAAACCAAAAATCGCGTTGACCAGAATGGACATGCCCAGACCGCTTACCAGCAGCACTTTGGCGGAAAAACGCCGTCCCAGAAAGGTCGTCATGAACTGGCCCAGCATGTAAGCGACCAGAAACGCAGTCCAGATATCGGCCAAACGGTTGTAATCCAGAGAAAGGGTCTCGTGCAGTACCGGTTTAACGCTGCTGAAAACCTTACGGCACAGGTAGTACCCCGCATACCCCCCATACGTCGCCAACAGAATATTCCACCGCCAGTACCTGTGTTCCGGAGTTAATGAGGATACCGCAGACGGCATATTTCAGAATCTCCCTCCCTTTGCTCGGTTTAATCCACATGCCTGAAGCATCATACAGCAGCATCTATTGCACATAAAAACGTATAATACACGTTCAAAAAGAAATAATCTCTGTACTCAACTGCACCCGGCCATGAACCACACATATTCCGCACCTGAAAAACCAATATCCATGCTGCCGCTTGCTGTCACCATGGGCGACATCAACGGAGTCGGGCCCGAAATCTTGGTCAAAGCCCTAAGCCGCCCCGATGTCCGGGCTGCCGGCCCTTTCATCGTATTCGGTTCGGAAAAGATCTTCACGGAATGCCGAACGTTCGCCTCCGAATGCCCGCCGGCGGTTACCTGGTTGCCCGGCAACCCGGTGCCCCCAGCTGATGAAGCGGTTCCTGTCGTAGATTGCGGCTGCGGGGAGATCGTCCGCGCGCCGGGAAAACTGGATGGCGCGTCAGGGCAATGCGCGGCAGTCTGGATTGAGGAAGCGGTAAAAGCGTGCATGGCCGGATGGTGCGCCGGCATGGTAACCTGTCCGGTCAACAAAGAAGGGTTGCGCCTTGGCGGATGCGCCTACGACGGACACACCCCCTACATAGCACATCTGACCGGATGTGAAAACTACTGGATGAGCCTGTTTTCTCCGCGGATGCGGGTCATCCACATAACGGCGCATCTTTCCCTGCGGCAGGCGCTGGACGCCGTTCGCAAAGAGCGTATTGTGGATGCAGTGAACATGGCGGGGCGGGCCCTGACGCGGCTGGGTATTGCTGCCCCCCGTATCGCGGTAGCCGGACTGAACCCCCACGCCGGAGAAAATGGCGCGTTCGGCCAGGAGGAACTTGATGAGATCGCGCCCGCGGTGCTGGAATGCAGGCGCCAGGGATGGACGTGCAGCGGCCCATGGCCGCCGGACACGGTTTTTCTGCGCATGTACCTGGGCGAATTCGACGCGGTAATCGCCATGTACCATGACCAGGGTCATATCGCCGTAAAACTGGTGGCGATGGACGAGGGCGTCAACGTCACCCTTGGGCTGCCTATCGTGAGGACTTCTCCGGACCACGGTACGGCCTATGACCTGGCCGGAACCGGACAGGCCCGGGAAAACAGCCTGGTCGCGGCCATTCAGCTGGCCAGGCAGTTGTCCGCCCCGCTCGTCTTAAATGAACCCAGCATCTCCGGAATGGAAAAAGCTTAACATCATGCATAAAATGTTGCACCGCAAAAATAAACCAATACTCCGACTCGTTTTACCGGCGCTGTTAATCGCTTTTTCCGTCCGCGCGGCCGGCCAATCTCCGGCGGCAAAGCAGGGATTCAGCATTCTCCCGCAGCTGATCAACACGGGTTCCAATCCGGCTGCTATTGCGGCGCGTGACCTGAATGAAGACGGCATGCCTGACCTGATCACGGCAGACCGGGGCACGCTGTTCGATCTCCGGGAAGAACGCCCCGCCAACGACGAGATTTCGGTGCTCTGGGCGCAATCACCCTGGACTTACACCCGTGAACTGCCGCCGCTGAAATCCGGTTTCGGGCCGTGGGCTGTCTGCGTGGCCAACGTGGATGGGCTAAAATGGCCGGATATTCTGGTGGCCAATTTCCATGACGCCCGATTTCGGCACATTTCCGTGTTTTTAAACCGCCGCCCCGACAACCTTTTCGTGCCTAAAGTTTTTAAAATTGACGCGCCTGAAATGGCCTACCAGCGCCAGCGGGACGGCGACGGACAGCCGTTATTTGCCAGCCCCGGCATTACCGCGCTGGCTGTGCTGGACTGGAACCAGGACGGCCTGCGGGATCTCGCCGCGACGGCCTGGTCGGTAGACGCTCTGGTGCTGATGCCCGGAGACCGCCAGGAAGTATTCGGCATACCTAAGTTGATCTCCGCGCCGGGCGCGCCCAGAGACCTGCAGGCCGCCGATATGAACCAGGACGGCCGCACAGACCTCATCGTTGCGTACTACGCCACCTCGGAGTTCAGCGTGTGGTACGGGAACGGTCAGGGAAATTTTACGGAAGCCAGTCGAATCCCGACACGGGGCAAACTGCCGACCGCCGTGCGGGTGGCTGATTTCAATGGAGACGGTCAGCAGGATATTGCGGTATCCCATTGCCACGCCACGGACAATATCGTGATATTTCTGGGCGCACCCAGACAGCCGTATTCAATCTCTGCCGATATTGAACTGGGAAAAGACCGGAAAATACTGGAAAAAGAAATCCGGGACCTGACCGTAGCTGATTTCAACGGAGACGGCAAACCCGACCTTGCGGCAACTGCCTTCGCTTCGGGGGAAATTGCTCTGCTCCTGAATCAGACCGCCTCTGGAGGAATGCCGGCGTTCGATGTCCAATGGATTCCGGTTGACCGGGGAAAACCGCGCAGCCTGTGCGCGGCAGACCTGGACAATGACGGAGACCCGGATCTGGCAATTACCGTATGGTCCCCGGACGGTGTTCTTCTGGCGCGCAATGACCTGGCGCAAAAAAGCCCGGCCGCACAGAAAAACAGTTCCCGTTGATTCAGGATCCCCGGTCCGCCGCGTCAAAGCCCTACCGGCTGGCTGCCCATGGCCTGTCCCACATCCGGCAGCGCGTCATCATACACTTCTACGCCGCGTTCCTGGCGCAACTTATCCATCATTTTTGCGATCAGAATCGGCCGCAGCAGGATTGGACGGGCCATTTCGAAGGGCATATCCTGCTCGGGCTGGTACTCCAGAACCTTCAGGACCACATATCCGGCCGGGACTATCTGTCGCTGCCGCCTGCCATTCTGCTGAACCAACCGCGCGAAATCGGGAAGAAAAATAGGCCCTATCACCTGTCCCGGTTCTGACCCGGACAAATGTTCCCAGACTCCCCGAAAACGTTCCTCCCCGTCTGGACCATGAACAAACTCTATCTCCAGAACCTGTAATTTTGCTTCCGCTTCGGGCTGCTGGCGGTATGTTTCGAATAACTGGTCAAAAGACTCCCCGGAATCCAACCGCTGCCGCAGCGCCATAGCCTGTTCCGAGGCATCCGGCTGCGCCGCGTCAAAACGGATCGCCTGAAACCGGACTTTCTCCGGAATTTTCAGGCTGGTCTGCTGAATCCGGTATTCCTGCCGCAGCGTATCCTCATCCACCGCCAGCTGTCCGGCGCGGTATGCCTCGGCGGCCAGGAATTCCACAGCCGCGTCGCCCAGCATTTTTGCCCTGAGGCGTTCGGCTTCGTCCCGTATAAAATCCTTTTGAAACTGGAGACGCTCCGGGGTCATGTCATAAATTTTCATGAGGGGGGTCATCTGGCCGTCTTTTGGCACTTCCATGGCCCACATGTTTCGTAAAAACGCCTCTTCGTCGGGCTGTTTACTGGCAAAAAACGCCTCCAGCGCGACCTCAAAAGGCACGGAAATCTTTCCTTCCTGCTCCATCTGGCGGCCGAGGGGAATCTTGATCCGCTCATCGATATGCTGGTTCAGCAGCCGCAGCAAGTCCCCGCGGTTTCGAATGGCCGGCCGTTCATCATCCGGCATCTCCCGAAGAAGCCGGAAAAGGTCTCCGCGGGTAATATATTTATCCCCGATTTTGGCCACCCGGATTCGGTCTTTGTCCACAAGCCGTCCGCACGCCATGCCGCCAGCCAAAATAACCACCAGAACGGTCAGGTTAATTGAAATCCATCCCAATTTTCGTGTTTTCATAACCATAACCTCACAGGCGCATGTTAGCATAATTGCCGGTCAGCGGCCATATTCAGAAAGGCGTATCATGAAACGTCGGGATTTTATACAGGGCGCCGGAGCCGTCCTCCTCTCCGGACTGCTGGGTGCCAACCGATCCATCTCCGCACGCAATACCTCCTACAGCGACAGACCGGATATTGTCCGGCTGCCGATAAACAAGTCTCCGGTTCGTATCCTTCAGTTTACGGATATTCATTTTTTTATCCGTTATGCCGGAGATTTCGCCCAGTCCGCCGCGGAAAACGCGGCAACCGCAGAGACCCTTCAGCGCCTGACCTCATTGGCGGATCCTCACCTCATCCTGGTAACCGGCGACTTCTGGCATGACAATCCGGACGGAAAAGGACTGGACTTTCTGGCTTACGGCGCTGAAGTGATGGCCGGTCTGAAACGTCCCTGGATCTTCACCTGGGGAAACCACGACCAGGTGAGCGACCTCCCCAGGGCACATCAACTCCTCAAAAACGCTCCAGGATGCCTGTATGCCGGCGACCGGTCCGGAGGGAATTACGTGGTCCGCATCGGACCTGAATCCCAGCCATGGCTGGAACTTTTCTGCCTCAACAGCGGCAAAGAGGGGCTGAAACAGCCCGCGCGGGAATGGTTGGATGATGTTGTCCGGCAACTGCCGGAGTATCAGCCGGAACATACCGGCCGCGTTGCGGTGTTCCATATACCGCTGCGGCAGTACAGCGCCGCATGGGAACACCCACAGGCCCGGGGATTCAAAGGCGAAGGTGTCAGCTACTATCAGGAAGATGGAAAAAATCTGTCCTGCTTTGTTCAGCACAGCATCCGCGTAGCCATATGCGGACATAACCATACGAATGACTACGAAGGTTCCACGGAAAACACACGACTTATATACGGACGGGCTACCGGCCTGCAGGGATACGGAGGAGATGTGCTGCCGAAAGGAGCAAAACTGTACGAATACGATCCCGAAACCCGGGATCTCGCGTGGAAAACCGTATTGCCTGATGGGACCATCTGGCAGCCTTCACCCGGCGAAAAATCTGAAAAGAACTCCTGATTGCGCGTCATACCTGTGACGCCTGTCACCGCCAAGTCTCTCTGAACGTCTTAAACGCAGTAGTAAAAACGCAAACCATCACATTCAAGGAGATACCTGATGAAGAGACGGGATTTTCTGCGTTCCGGTTGCGCGGCCATTACCGCCGCGCTGGCTGCTCCCCATCTTTCAGCGGTTCAGCCTGACCACAAAAAAACGGCTGTCCGGGAACTGGCTGTTAAGAATAAAGAAATACGCCTGCTACAGTTTACGGATATTCATTTTTTTGCCGGCCTTAAGGACAGCCCGGAACATGCCGTGAAAGGGAACAGCCGCACCGCGGACGCCATGCGGCAACTGACCGACCAGACAAAACCGCAGCTGGTAATCGTCACCGGAGACCTCTGGCATAACAATCCGGACGGTCGGGGCGCGGAGTTCATGGACTATGCCGTATCGCAACTGGATACGCTTGGCGTACCCTGGATCTACACCTGGGGCAACCACGATGAACTGACCGATTACGCTGTGGGGCACCGTCGGCTGACCGAGGCGAAAAACAGCCTGTATGGGGGAGCGGAAGACGACGGGAACTACCTGTTACGCCTGACGCGGGACGGCAAGCCAATAATGGAAATTTTCTGTATCAACACCCATCGCGAGGGCATGCGGCGCGCAGAGCAGGACTGGCTGCAAACCGCGGCAGGACCCAGTAAAGATTATCCCTTCCGCATGGCGGCCATGCATATACCGATCAAGCAATACGCGGAAGTGTGGGAAAACGGCTCGGCGCGGGGATTCATCGGAGAAGACGTGTGTTTTGAGCAGGAATCGGGGGATTCTCTGGAAGTCCTGGCCGAATGCGGCGTCCGGGCGGTAATATGCGGACATGACCACGTGAATGATTACGAAGGCGCCATTCGGAATGTTCGTCTGATCTACGGGCGCTCGTCCGGGCTGCATTCCTATGGCGCGTTAACCCTGGCGAAAGGCGGGAAATTGTACACGTTTAATTCCGAAACAGGGGGGTTGACCTGGCAATCCCTGCCCTATCGCGGCGATCCGTGGGTTCCGAAACCGGGTGAACGGGTCGACCGCAGAAAGAAAGACACCTGACCGACATAACTGATCCCAAAGGGTTTTCGCGGACCGAATTCGCGTGGGTTATACTGTTTCTGTTGCATCGCCCGATCCGGAAAAGTATCCATGATTTTGTTCGGCCGAAAACGCATTGACGCATCCCTTTCTTTTCTGTTGCTTTTTGCAGTGCCCACGATCAGCGTGGTAGTTCCTGTTGTTCAGGGAAAATTACCTGCCCGAATTCCGGGGCTCGTCATGGAAGCTCCCTGGCAGGAAGCGCTCTCGCCGGACGCTTCAAACTCGAGCGGGGTAAATGAAACCACGCTGTGCTATTTCCCTTCGCTTGCCCTGCTGGGTCAATCCATTACAAACGGGGAATTCCCGCTTTGGAATTCCTATGAGGCATTGGGGGCCCCCCTGCTGGGAGTCTGGAAATCCCGGGCACTTTCCCCTTTTTCAATCCCGTTTTATGTGATCGGCCCGCGCAAGGCGCTGACGGTAAGCATCTTCTTTAAACTGCTGCTTGCGGGGATCTGTGCCTGGTGGGTAGCCCGCCGTTTTGGTTTCCGCCCTCCCATTGCGTTCATGGCCGGCGCCCTGTACCAGGTTTGCGCTCCCGTGTTTGCCTATCGGTTGGATCCGGTATCCGACGGATTTGTCTGGTTCCCGCTGCTGGCGTGGAACGCCAATCAGCTGTTAACGGCGCATCCCCGTTCCTGGCGGGCAATCGCCCTCACGTTCACGCTGATCGGCCTTGGCGGTTCTCCGGAACTTCTGGTGGCTTCCCTGATCTGTTTCAGCGCCATGCTGGTCGCGTACAGGCTCCGCGTCCGGGGCCTGGACCACTTTACAACCGCCAGCGCAGGCTTTCTGTTGGCCGTGGTATTTGCCGGCGGCATGCTGGCCGTCCAGATCCTGCCATATGTTGAATACCTGCGGGAAAGCGTCTATACCCCCGCGACACTGACGGACTGGTCTCCAGGACGTCTGGCCATTCTGCTGTTCCCGGTCTTTGACCGAGGACAGGACCAGGGCATGGCTCCCGCTTTCGCCCATATCGGCATTCCCGCAGGGGTGCTTTGCTGCCTGTGGATCGCGCTGCATAAATTTGCCAACCGGCAGCGCAGGAGAAGGATGGATGCTTTTGGCGGGGTTACCCTCCTGTTTTACCTGATTGCCGCGGCTTACTCCGCCATGCCGGTTAATACGCAGGGTTTTCCTCTTCCCAGCGCCCAACACTGGCTGCTGCCCCTTCCTCTGTGGCTGGTTTTCATGGCGGCGACCGCCTGTGAGGAATGGCTGGAACTGGATGCCGGGACCAGTCGCCTGGTCCTGAAACGGTTTCTGCTGATCCTCGCCGTATTCCTGCTGCTGGTCGTCAGCACCGGCGTTTACATATCCGTTGTACGCGGTGAATCTTATTCTCCACTGTGGTGGGCCGGCGTGATCGCGGGGGGCACAGCCATGGCAGCACTGATCCTGCTGACCCTGATATGGCCCAAACCCAGGCTGATCGGATACGGTACGGCGCTGATTGGGTTCCTGTGGTCGGCATGGACCTTCCAGCCCTTCATCCAAAGCACGCCGCTGTCTGAAGTTTTTCCGGAAACCCTGTTTACCCGGGCGACACGCGAGGCCGGCGGACGGGTAGCCGGAACAGAAAACCTGAACCGGTGGCCTCTTTCAGTTCATGGTATTGCCCAGGTGTACAACCCCGGCGGTGTCACCCTGAAACGGTACGCCACATTCAAAGAACGCCTGCGACAGTATCCGCTGCTCGCGCGGCGCGCCGCCGCGTCGGTGTTGTTGTTAAGCCGACAGGATATCCAGGGAGCCTACGCGGCCATGCGGCCCGATTTAAATATCCAGGAAGTGTTTCCCTCGGGCGTTGTGCTGATCCGGGATTATGAAGCGCAACCCAGGGCTCGCATGCTGTACGCGGGCAAAGTGGTGCCTTCGTTTTCTCCGGACGGGCTCACTCCGGATGCTCCGAGCCAGATCGAGGACGCCATGCTTCCTGAGAAGGCATCCGAATCCGCCGCCCAGGGCTCTGTCCGGATTCTGCGCGATGGATTGACCGGCGTAGACATACAGGTGGAAGGAGTCCGGCCGGGAATACTGGTCCTGGCTGACGCCTGGTATCCCGGATGGAAAGCGTGGGTAGACGGTACCCCGTCAAAGATCTGTCGGGTGGACGGGATTTTCCGGGGGGTGGAACTGGGTGAAGGCAACCATACCGTCGAGATGCGTTACCGCCCGACCTCGGTTATCGTGGGCGCAATGGTTTCGGGGTGCATGATCATCCTGTGGCTGCTGACCGGTATACGGATACCGAGATTGCCGCCCCGAAAACAGAAAGCCTGATCCACTCGGTCTCAGCAGTTATCAGTATTCACGGAAAGTGAACTGTCCTCAGAAAAACGTGCACACAGGTCGAACACCTTTCCGGCCAATTCCTCCGTCCGAGCGCCATCTCCGAAATCCAGCCAGTGGATATCCGGCTGGTGCCGGAACCAGCTCAGTTGCCGGCGCGCATACTGACGGTGCTTCCGGGAGATAACCTCCAGCGCCGCTTCCATGCTGGTTTCACCGCGCAGGCAGGCCAGCACCTCTCTGTACCCCAGTGTTTTCAACCGCCATAAGGCGGCTTCTTTTCCGTTTTCAACCAGCGCGCGAACTTCATCGAACCACCCTGCTTCAAACATTTCCCGGACCCGCGCGTCAATCCTCCGGTAAAGGAATTCCCTCTCAGGCCGGAGGCCAACCCGAAGCGCTTTCAGCCTGGACGGATGTTCGCGGTGGCTGTGGTGCCATGCGGAAAAGGGAGTCCCCGTCAGCTCGTATACCTCGAGCGCGCGGATGATGCGAACCAGATCATTCGGGCTGGTCAGCGTTTCCGCGTAAAGAGGATCCACGCGTCGCAGCCGCTCATACAGCGCGGCCGGTGAAGTTTCGTCCGCTTCCCGCCGCAACCGCTCCCGTATGGAATCATCCCGGGCCGGACCTTCAAACAGGCCGTCAAGCAGCGCCCGAATATACAGCCCGGAGCCGCCTACCACCACCACCTGCCTCCCCCGCCGCTGAATCTCCCTGATCCGTTCCCTGGCCATCTGCTGGAATGCCCCGGCGGCCATGACGCTTTCCAGCGGATCCAGAAACGCGACAAAATGATGGGGAATCCGGGCGCGCAGTTCCGCCGAAGGAGCGGCCGTCCCGATTTCCATGCCCCGGTAAAACTGCATCGAATCCGCGGAAACTATCTCCGCGTCCATTACTTCGGCAAGTCTCACGGAAAGCGCCGTTTTCCCGGAGCCTGTAGGGCCCAACAGAGCCAATACCGGTTTCACTGGATTCTCCTGAAACTCTTCTCCAGCTGTTTCCGGGTAATCTGCACGATGATGGGGCGGCCATGGGGGCATGTATAAGGGGGACGCAGCGCGCGTAAACCGGCCAGCAGGTCCTTCTGTTCCTCCGCGCTGAGGAGGGCGCCCGCCCGGATGGATTCTTTGCAGGCTCTGCTTGCCAGTTTAAGCATCTCCGTGAGGATCCGATCACGGTCAAACAGGCGTCCCTGCGCCAATTCATCCAGCAGTTGATGCGTGAGGTCGACCACCCGGGATTCTTCATACATAGGGCTGACCGCGGAAATCTGCCAAACAGTCTCGCCAAAGGGTTCTATTACAATCCCCAGGCGTTCAAAAAGAGGCGCGTTTTCTTCCAGCAGCAGGGACTGCGCCGGTGTTACCTCCAGCAGCATGGGCACCATCAGCTGCTGAACGCCGATTTCGCCTGTTTCCGCCTGCCGTTTCAGCCGCTCATAGTTGATTCTTTCATGCAGGGCATGCTGGTCAATGACCAGCAGGCGGTCCGGAAACGGAATGATCAGGTAGGTTTCAAAAACCTGGACCGATACATCCGGCAGCCAGTCCACCGATTCATACAGGGGTTCCGGAGCCAATGATCCGCCAAAGGCTGTTTCCAGCAGGGATGCCGGCTTCTCAGCAGCAGGAGGCGTAACTGCTTCGGTCCAGGAATTGTTTCCCCCGGCAGGCATGCCGCGCACGCTGCCTGGAGAATTCGGCGCATTCCCGCCAGCCCCGGATGGAACGGACGCATCACCCGTTGTACCGGACGATGCCGAAAAATCCGGAAGGCCCTCTCCTTCAGGAGGAATATGCTGAACGGTTCCGGCGGCAGCTCCGCGTGGATCGTATGAAATGCCGGTTGTGTGGTTTGCCACCGCTGACGTGGAACAAATTCCACTTTGATCTGCTCTGGCTGCCTCAGGGGAGCCGACGGGACTGGATAGGGGCATTTCTGTCTCTGATGTTTGTTGCCGGCGATACTGTTCCGCATCCCCCGTCCCATTCGTTACGGACATATCCGGCACGGCGTGGGTTTGTAAACCGGTTTGCTTCGCCTGTTCCAGCGCCGCGCGAACCAATTCGCGGATGGCGTCTCCCGGTTCCCGGTCGTCCCGAAAGCGAACCTCTTTTTTGGTTGGGTGAATGTTCACGTCCACCAGACGCGGATTAACCGTAATCAGCAGAATGCCGACAGGGTAACGCCCTACCGTAAGAAGTCCCCGGTACGCTCCCTCCAGGCCAAACTGCAACGCGCGATGGGCCACGGGCCGTCCATTTATGTAAAAGTATTGTCGGGTGCGATTGGAAAGGCTGAGGCCGGGCAACCCAACCAGCCCCTCGACGCGCCATAATCCGATTTCCCCACCGACGCTGACCATTTCCTTCGCGTAAGCGTTCCCCCACAGAATCCGCACCCGGTCCCGCAGGTCCGCAGTGGCCGGTATGCTGAACACCAGTGCATCATTGTGATACAGGTCGAATCCGACACCCGGACGGGCCAGCGCGTGCCGGGTGACCACGTCAACGCAGTGTCCCAACTCGGTGGCATGAGATTTTAAAAATTTTTTTCGCACGGGAGTGTTGTAGTACAGGCGTTCCACGCTGACCTGCGTTCCCGGAGGCGCCGCCGTACGCTCAACGTCCCTCAGTACGCCGCCGTCCACAACCACCCGGGTTGCCCATGCCTCATCCGCCATCCGCGTGACCAGGGTAAAACGGGAAACCGACGCGATACTGGCCAGCGCTTCACCCCGAAAGCCCATCGTCTGGATGGCATCCAGGTCCGATGCCTCGCGGATTTTACTGGTGGCATGGCGTTCTACGGCCAGCAGCGCGTCCTGTTCGCTCATGCCGCAGCCGTCATCCCGCACCTCGACCAGTCTTGTGCCTGACGCGACCAGCCGCACCGTAATCCGACGGGCCCCGGCGTCCAGGGCATTTTCCACCAGCTCCTTCACCACCGAAGCCGGCCTTTCCACCACCTCCCCGGCGGCGATTTTATTGGTCACATCATCGGGCAACACCCGAATCCGCGATTTTCCTGTATGGTTCGTCTCTGACATATCCGTCCAGTCCGTTTCCCGCCCGCTCCGCTTCCCCCATCGTTTCAGTCGGCCTCCCTCAAGGCACCAATACGCGCCGCCTCGGTCACCTCATCCAAAGATCATTTCCAACATACGTTAACAGACACTTTATTATACGTTACCCGAAACCGCCGCGGTTTTAGAGATTCCAGGGTTTCTGATATACTTTACGGCGTTTAATGACCTCCGGGCATTGCCTCCAAAGTCACCTGAATTCTACCCGGAAGGTTGACATTTCAGGACAAAATACCGGGACTTTTTTCAGGATACGGCAATATGGAAATCCCAAAACGGTACGAAGCAGACATCATTGAACAGCAGATACTCAACCGGTGGGCAGACGAAAAGCTTTACGCGTGGGACCCCACCAGAAGCCGGGATGAAACGTTTGTAGTCGATACCCCGCCGCCGACAGTCAGCGGATCCCTGCATGTCGGCCATATGTTCAGCTATTCCCACCAGGACTTTATCGTACGTTTCCAGCGGATGCGGGGCAAGAACATCTTCTTCCCCATCGGATGGGACGACAACGGTCTGCCCACGGAACGCCGCGTGCAGAACCTGTACAACGTAAAATGTGATCCCCATGCCCATTTTGATCCTAATTTCAGCCGAAAACGCGGCGAAAAAGGCGCGCCGCTTCCTGTCAGCCGCCCCAATTTCATCGCGCTGTGCAACGAGGTAACCCGGGAGGATGAAGCGGCCTTCCGCCACCTCTGGACGAGGCTTGGGCTCAGCTACGACTGGGATCAGGAATACGCGACCATTGATGACCACTGCCGCCGCACCTCCCAGGCCAGTTTTCTGGAACTGCTGGAAAAAGGCGAAATTTATCAGGATAACCGTCCGGTGATGTGGGATGTGGGCTTCCAGACCGCCATCGCCCAGGCGGAGATCGTGGATAAGGAAGTGCCCAGCGCGTACCACTTCCTGCGTTTCGGCATTGAAAACAGCGCGGAATACCTGGTGGTTGCCACAACCCGGCCGGAATTGCTGCCGGCCTGCGTGGCCGTACTGGTGCATCCGGAGGATGACCGGTACCGGAAATTCCTTGGCAAAAGGGCAGTCACGCCGATTTTCCGGGCGCCGGTCCCCATTATGGCCGACGAAAAAGCCGATCCGGAAAAGGGCACCGGCGTGGTAATGGTGTGCACCTTTGGCGACCAGACAGACGTGGAGTGGTGGCTCCGCTTCAACCTGCCCGCCCGGTGCGTGCTGAACCGGAACGGAACGATGGCGCCCATCCGCTTCGGCCTGGAATCTGAAGGGGCCAATTGGATCAGTATCGATCCGGAATCCGCCAACGCGGCTTACGCCCAGATGGAAGGGCTTCCGGTTAAAAAAGCCCGCGAGGCATTCCTTGCCCTCGCGGAGGCAACGGAAGGCGTGATCGACCGGCCTAAACAGGACATTGTGCACGCCGTCAAATTTTTCGAAAAAGGGGACCTGCCGCTCGAGCTGATGCCTACCCGCCAGTGGTACTGCCGGATTCTGGATAAGAAAGATGCCCTGATCGAACAGGGGCGAAAAATTCAGTGGCACCCCGAATTCATGCGGAAACGTTACGAGCACTGGGTAGAAGGGCTTAACGCCGACTGGTGCCTGAGCAGGCAACGCTTTTTCGGCGTGCCGATTCCCGTATGGTACCGCATCGACGAATCCGGCGCCGTCCGCTATGACCAGGTACTCCTGCCGGACCGCGCGGATCTTCCGGTGGATCCCATGGATACGCCCCCTCCGGGCTTTACGGAATCCCAGCGGAACCAGCCCGGCGGGTTCTCCGCGGATACGGATGTCATGGACACGTGGGCTACCAGCTCTCTGACGCCGCAAATCGCGAGCCATTGGGTGGACGATCCCGAACGGCACCGCAGGCTCTTCCCCATGGATATCCGGCCCCAGAGCCATGAAATTATTCGCACGTGGGCTTTCTACACTATCGTCAAGGCGTACCTGCACGAGCGGGAGATCCCCTGGAAACACGTGGTGATCAGCGGCTGGATTCTGGATCCTGACCGCAAAAAAATGTCCAAAAGCCAGGGAAATGTTATTACACCGGAACCGCTGATCGACCAATACGGCGCCGACAGCGTCCGCTACTGGGCAGCCCGGGCCAGGCTTGGCGTCGACACTGCCTATGACGAGCAGGTTTTCAAAATCGGGAAGAAATTGTGCACCAAAATATTTAACGCCAGCCGGTTCGCTCTGGGACGCTTTGAACAGGTCGACCGCCAGCTGTTAACGCCCGATCGGATCATCACGGAAACGGACCGGGCGGTTATCGGACAACTTCGTCCAGTAATTCAGCAGGCAACCGCCGCGTTCGAACAGTTTGATTATGCCCAGGCGCTGAGCGTCATTGAAGACTTTTTCTGGCGGGATTTCTGCGACAATTACCTTGAACTGGCCAAAGGCCGCACGTATGAAGAAACACTGACTCCGGAACGGATCTCCGCGTGTGCCACGCTCCGGCTGGTACACCGGGCGGTTATCCGGCTGTTCGCGCCTTTTGTGCCCTTCCTGGCCGATGCCGTATGGTCATGGGCGTACGCGGAAGATGCCGATATGCACCTGTCTGTTCACCGAAGCCCGTGGCCCTCGATTGCGGAATTCCGGGAGATTCCAGAGCCGGTCGGCGAAAAGGTATGGGATGCCACGCTGGCTGTGCTGGACGCCATCCGCCGGGTAAAAGCGGACGCGAACAAAAGCATGGCGGCGCCCTTGGACAGCGCTGTCATCACGGCTCCGGAACCCATCCTGCGCGCCGTGGCATCTACCATGAACGATATCCAGGCCATGCTGAAAATCCACTCCGTAAAAACAGCGGCCGCAGCAGCGGACGCGGATGCCGTAACAGTTGATGCCGTTTTCGCGCCGGAAACACAGCCTGGCGGGGAATGACATAAGCGCACCGATCGTTATCTAACGGCGTTAGCGTGTGACCGGCAACGGGATAAAGGATAGCGCCATGCAGAACTTTCGATTTTCCAATCCCACGGAAATCGTATTTGGCCGGGGATCCATAGCTGAACTGGCCACGCTGATTCCGCGAAACAAAAAGATCCTGATGCTGTACGGCAGCGGGTCCATCAAACGGAACGGCGTCTATGACCAGGTCATGGAAGCGCTCCGGGGCACAGACTTCCTGGAATTCGGCGGCATCGAACCCAACCCCCGCCACGAAACCTGCATGAAAGCTGTTGAATTGGCCCGAAAGGAAAAAGTGGATTTTTTGCTCTCCGTGGGGGGCGGCTCGGTGCTGGACGGCACAAAATACATTGCCGCCGCAGTTCCCTTTGCCGGTGACCCATGGGACATTCTCGCCCGCAAGGCAACGGTCAATGAAGCCCTCCCGCTGGGGTGCGTGCTGACCCTGCCGGCCACCGGTTCAGAATCCAACGGATTTTCGGTAGTTTCCCGGGATGCCACGAATGAAAAACTGGCTTTCTACAGTCCGCTGGTTTATCCAAAATTCGCGGTGCTGGATCCCGCGGTCACGGTAACGCTCGACGCCCGCCAGACGGCCAACGGCATTGTGGACGCCTACGCCCACGTGCTGGAGCAGTACCTGACGTATGACGTAAACGCTCCCCTGCAGGACCGGCAGGCGGAAGCCATTCTGCTGACCCTGATAGAAGAAGGGCCGAAAGTGCTGGCCAAGCCGGATGACTACGATGTCCGGGCCAACATTATGTGGTGCGCCACCAATGCGCTGAACGGACTGATTGCCTGCGGCGTGCCGCAGGACTGGACCACCCACATGATCGGGCATGAACTCACCGCCCTGTACGGGCTGGACCATGCCCAAACCCTGGCGGTGGTATTTCCCGCCACCCTCCGCCGTCTGCGGGCCAACAAACGCGAAAAACTGCTCCGGTACGCGCGGCGGGTCTGGAACCTTACGGGAGACAGCCCGGACAGCCTTATCGATCAGGCGATTGACCGGACTGAAAATTTCTTCCGCTCTCTGGGGGTAAAGACCCGACTGGAAGCATACGGCATCCGGGACGGCCTGGAACGGATTCCTGAACGGCTGAAGAATAATGGGTCCCTCCCCCTTGGCGAACGGGGAGACGTGGATGAATCCGTGGTAAGGGATATTCTGAACCTCTGCGCTGTCTGACGGATCAGACAACTGCCACCACCACTCCCTACCCATGCCTTCCCTTAAGACTGTTCTTTTTGAGCGGATTCCGGATCCAGCGCTGCGGCCCGCTTATACCATTTTTCAGCTGCCGGAGTAAGCCCTTTTTCCTGCATCAGGTTTCCGATGGCTACGGCGCGGGCAGCTTTTTCTTTCGGATCTGAAAGCACCTCCAGGGACTGCGCAAAACGTTGCTCCGCATCTTCTACACGCCCAAGCGCCAGCAGGGCGCGCCCTTCGTTAAATGCCGCGTATGGATCCTGATCGTATATCTTTCGTGCCCGCTCAAACATGTCAAGGGCTCCCGCCGCATCCCCGCGGTCCAGCAGTACATTACCCAGGT
Source organism: Candidatus Hydrogenedentota bacterium (assembly GCA_029776995.1). Taxonomy (GTDB): domain Bacteria; phylum Hydrogenedentota; class Hydrogenedentia; order Hydrogenedentales; family CAITNO01; genus JAGPFE01. The sequence continues at coordinate 4,238 of JAKOTZ010000123.1, read as the reverse complement.
TATTGCAGGCCAGCGGAAATGACGGGATAGCTTCGAGGGCTTTTCGGAAGCATCGCTCAGCCTCCTCCAGGTTACCGCTCATGTAATGGTGCCAGCCCAGGCTGTTCAGGATATCGCCGTTGTCCGGCAACGCCGCCAAGGCGCGATCGTACCACGCCAGCGCCTCATCCCCGCGGCCCAGGTTGCGCAGGGTCTCGTCGAGGTTGTTCAGCGCGTATAGAAAAGCCGGTTTCGCTTCTAGGGCACGCTGGAAATAACGGACCGCCGTTTCCTGATCGCCGCGCTGCAGCATGGCAATCCCCAGGTTGTTGAGCGCCAGAGGATTGGCAGCATCAATTTCCAGGGCTTTTTGGAACATTCCCACCGCTTCATCCATTCTGCCCTGGCGCAGCAACAGCCATCCCAGGTCATTGGGGATGTATGAATTGACCGGATTATTGACCATAGCTTTCCGGTAATACTCTTCCGCCTTTTCCGGCTGACCGCGGCGCTCCGCAAGTTTGGCCAGGTTGTGCCAGGCCAGCTCATCCTCGGGACGCACCCGCAACGCTTCCTGATATTTTGCTTCAGCCTCATCATAACGCCCCTGCTCCGCCAGCAGATTGCCCCAGTTGTTGTAAGCCAGCGCGAAGGACGGCGCGATGCGAACCGCTTCACGGAAGTGCGCTTCGGCCGCCGCCGGATCTTCAGCAGCCACCAGCAGGCCAAGGTCGTTATGGGACCGGGCATCCTCGGGATTGAGCCGCAGCGCCTGTTCAAAACATTTGCGGGCGTCATCCTTCCGCCCCTGGGCCATCAGTTCACACCCCAGCAGGTAATGCAGATCCTGGTTCTCCGGGTCAAGGTTGATCGCTTCCCGGAAACGCTGTTCCGCCTCAGCCGCTTTGCCCTGCTCGGCCAGGATACGCCCGATTTTATAAAGCACATATCCGAAAGCCGGCGCGACCCGCAACGCCTCCTGATACATGCGCATGGCCTCTTCCTTATCGCCCGATTTATATAGAATGTCCCCCAGCTCGTTCAGCGCGCGGGCATCTTCAGGGTTCAACCGCAAGGCTTCCTCAAAATGTTTCCGCGCTTCTTCGGTTTCTCCCGCGGCCGCAAGCTCCCGTCCCAGCAGATAATGCACATCCTGGTTTTTCGGATCAACGGACAGCGTATCACGGTAGCGCCGGATCGCTTCTTCCCGTTTTCCGGTCAGCGCCAGCACCCTTCCCAGACGGTCCAGCGCGTAGGCGAAATCAGGCTTGACCCGCAGCGCGTCTTCATAATGGACGATGGCCTGCTCGAACTGGCCCTGTTCCGCGTAGAATTCGCCCAGCTCGAGATGAGCCCGCGCGTCCGCCGGGTTCAGCCGGATGGCCTCCCTGTACTGTTCGAGGGCGGCCTCCATATTACCTTCGCGCGCCAGTTCCCAGGCCAGCAGGTACCGCGCGTCCTGAAACGCCGGATCCACCCGTATAGCCTCTTCAAAGTGAAATTTGGCTTCGGCGTTATTCCCCGCACGGAGCAGTTCTTTCCCCAGTTCCAGGTGAATGTACTTGAGGTTGTTGTTCCGTTTCAGCGCGTCCCGGTAAACAGAAATCGCCTGCTCGTGTTTTCCCTGCCTCGAAAGTTCCCGGCCAAGCGCGTAACTTGCGCCGTCCAGTTCCGGAGACAGTCGAAGCGCTTCGCGCAGGGCCTGTTCCCCTTCCTCGGCCTGTCCCGCGTCCACAAGATCCCGTCCCAGCACGTACCACGCGAAAGGATTATCCGGCTGTTCCCGGGTCATGGCCCGCAGCCGGTCAAACGCTTCATCCCGGCGTCCAAGCGCAATCAGTGCCCGGCTCAGGTTGCTGATTACGTCGCCATAGCGCGGGGCGACGCGCAACGCGGCTTCCAGATGGGGAATGGCTTCGTCGTAGCGCTTTTCCCGCATCAGGAGCTCCGCCAGGGCATTCCGGGCGCGCGCGTCATCCGGATTCAGCTGGATGGCTTTCTCGTAATGGCGCACGGCCTCGGCCACCTCCCCCTTTCGTTCCAGCGCGTCCCCCAGCCGGTAAAACACGTCCTGGAAATCAGGATCTTTTTCCAGCGCCGCCCGATAGTGCGCGACAGCTTCATCAAGATAGCCCAGCTCGACAAAAGCATTTCCCAGCCGCTGGTGCATGTACGGCGCGGCCCCGGGATGTTCCAGAACCCGGGCAGCCTCCTCCATCGCCCCTTCGATATTCCCTACCCTAAGCCAGGAATCCGCCCGCTGATAATGCCAGCGCGCCAAGTCCGGCTCAAAGGGAACCCATTGAACTGACAGAAGTCCCAAGACCGCCATAAAGCCCGCCGCAGTCATCGACGCAGCCCGGAACTGTCCGCTCCGCGAAAACGCCGCCAGCCGCCATACCGCAAATCCACCGAAAATCGCCAGTATCGGGATCATGGGTACCCGTGCGCGGCCGTTTACAAAAAACGGGAGGAAGGAGCCAAGGTAAATCGCCAGAAAAAGCAGGGCAAGCACAATCAGGAAACCGCCATCCCGGGTAAACGGATATGCCTGCCTTCCACGGATCCCCCGCGCAGTTTCCCAGAGCAGGACAGCAATTCCCGCCCAGAACAGGGCAGCGGTCCAGCGGAAGCCGGGCAGGATTTTCAGGGGCCAGTACGCGGCCAACTCGTATTCCACGACCTTGTTGCAGGTAATTTCAATAGGGGTCCAAAGCAATAACGCCTTCTGAAACATGCGTTTCAGCGTCAGGCCGGGATTTTCCCGGATAAACTGCCAGGCCTTGCGGGCGAAAATTGATGAGGCTTCGCTGTGGGACAGATCCGGTTTTCCAACTTCTTTGCCCAGCCCCCGAACCACGTTGACATAATCCCGGGCCGACCAATTGCCTGTTCCCTCCAGTTCCTGCAGGTAAGGCAGCCACGGGGTTACGCCGTCTGAATCCTTGTCATTGCCGATCAGAAGATTTTCCCCGAAATAGGTGGCAATCGGCACGAACTCGCCGGAAGCGATGTAATTGCGCAGCGTGACAGGAAGAATCGAAACTACGGTCACCACCAGCAGGGCAGTCCACGCGGCAGGAAGATTTCGGATCTGTCCGCGGCGCCAGGCCACCCATCCCATCCATAACGCCGCTACCGGTCCAAGCGCCAGAATATTAGGGCGCATCAGGGCATATGCCGCAAAAAGGAGACCCGCCGGGATCATCCATAGCGGATTGCACCGTTTCTGCCAACGGTAAAATACCCAAAGCAGGGCGAGAATCAGGAATATAAAAAGGGCCGGGTCATTTACCTCGCCCTCCCAGTAAATTACCACGCCGTGCGTCGCCAGCAGGACAGCAGCCGCCAGCCCGGCCAGTGGATGAAACCATGCCCGCCCCAGAACATAGATCAGCCCTACCGATACGACACCCAGCAGCGCATTAAAAAGCCGCGGGGCAAGGTAACTCCCATCGGTCAGCCAGTACACCGCCACCAAAAAATAACCGTAGCCCGGAGGACGGAAAAACGGCGTTGTGCGCATTTCGGGGTCTGTCTGGCCGGGACGCACAGACCAGTCGCCGGATAAAACCGCCCGGGCAAAATAATCCTGCACCTCCGGATCCTGCTGGAGTGCGGCAAAATCCGGCGCGCCGGTCACGGACCACAGGTACCACCCCCGCAGCAGCGCCGCCACGGCCAGCACCACCAGCAGCGCCACGCCCCAATACCAACGGCGGTTCTCCGTTCCAGCCGAAACCGCGTCGCGGGATTCCACGCCCTTACCGATTTTCTGCGGCAGATCAGAGGGCATATACAAACGGCGATACCACGCCCGCGCTGGATCCCAGGAAAAACATCAGGCCAAGCAGCAACAGGGCAAGCACGATCGGCGCCAGCCACAGCAATTTCCGCTTCCACATGAATTCAAACAGCTCTTTCAGCGTCTCCATATACGATATCTCCCGGCGTACGCGACTCAGATATATCCCGCGAAATGCCGTTCATTTCAGCGCGTCCAGCATCCAGTCAAAATCATAACCGGTATCCATGGCGGCATCCCGCATAATCAGCATGTTCTCGCCCGCAGCAACCAGGCGCTCCCCGAGAACATCCTCCGGCAGGACCTTCCAGCTGGGCGCGGAGGTAATCAGGCTCAGCCAGAACAGGCCGAGCGCCCGTTCCAACAGCTCACGGTTAATCCAGCGGCGCCCGCCGAATTCATGCAGGTCTATGGCGCGCGCCATCTCCGGGTCTGTGAGCCAACCGTACAGCAC
>JAKOTZ010000121.1 GCA_029776995.1 Candidatus Hydrogenedentota bacterium | reverse complement strand
GGCGCCGGTATTCAGCGGATCCGGCGATTCCACCGGGTTGGGCCACAGCGGAATGAAATCCGCCTGTCCGACGGTCAGCACCAGCGGCTCCATCGCCGTGGTCAGCGCCAGGGTATCCAGTCCTGCCTGCTGGGGAGCGGCTGAACCGGTCAGGCTGGCCAGCGTGACGCCTTTCACCGAGGCGTCTTCCCGCTGGAATGCCGCCTGAAGCGGCAAATCGACCGCGTTAAGCAGCGGCCAGGCTTCCTCCCGAGGCCGGCCGCCATAATCCGATATATACCGCGTGTTAATTGCCGCGCCGATGCCCCGCGGCGTGTTCAGGTCCGGCGCGCCGTTACCGTCCAGGTCCCGGGGCACCACCCGCCCCATCCAGTAATGGAAGGAAAGCATCGGCACGTCCAGCCAGTCGCCCGCGCCGGCGTAGGGTCCCTGTTTCACCCGGGCCCGGCGCAGCAGATGGGCCGGGAAGTCCCGGATTTTTGTCTCCCCGGCTTCTGTCGAAGATTTCGGAGCCGCCCAGAATTCCTGCAGCGTCGCGGGAATGCTGGAACCGTGGAACATATCGGGTTCGACAAAAGCGGCGTCAGTAATGCCGTAGAAACTGAACTGTCGCAGGGGGAGGCGCGCGGTCAGCGAGGGTTCCAGAGGACCGTAAGCCAGGGCCGGATTGATCTGGAGTTCCTCCTCCACGTACAGGGCCGGCTGCGCGGCGGCAAGCAGGTCCGGCGGATTTTCCCACAGCCGGGCGGTCGTGTTCATCCGGAGCGGGCTCCCGGACATCGCGTGGCCGAACAGCCGCAGGTTCCGGTTGTGGTGGGGGTTGGTCAGCGCGGGGTCGCCGGTCAGGTTGAAACGGCTGTCAATGGCCTCCATGATCGGCCTGACTTCATCCGAACGGTCCTGCATGATCGGCCTGACTTCATCCGAACGGTCCTGTACCGCCTCAAACCAGGAGAGGCTGTCCGCCCAGTCGTCGTAGGCGCCGTCGCTGGCTTCCCAGCGGTTGCTGGTGCCGTGGAGGTCTCCGGCGTACAGCGGGTGCTTCCGTTCCAGGGACCGGTAAAAATCCAGCGCCATGTGGTTGGGCGGCCAGTAGGTGGGCCGGGCCAGCGATTCCGGATAGGGACATACCGCAATGTCGTCGATGGTCCGGTTGATTACGTCGTATTCGTTGTAGGTTACCCGGTCCACCAGCGTTTCCGGGGACGGTTCCCCCGCGTACAGCGAAATGACCACGCAGTCGCCGGGGTTCCACCGGCGTTCAGCGAAGGCGATCCAGTCCGGCGAGTCCAGCGGCCCGGTTGCCGGAAGCGCGTCCACCGCGCAGGAGGGATTAATCGCCACATACGGGTTCCGCGACTCCGCGTCCCCGCCGTACCACAGCCGGCTGGCGATCTGAACCGGATTGAGTGGATCGAAAAGCTGCGTATAATCGATCGTCACCGCGGACGGGTGAGGCAGATTCGGATTGGCCGCCATGGGCAGCACCCCGGATTCCAGGCTGTTTACGTTATCATACGCGCTGTTGATGGGATACGACCCGTAACCGTACCGGAAGCGGGGGAAATTGGTACCCAGCGCCAGCCGGCCCTCATCCACGCCTTCGCTGTAAATCGGGAGGTTCGGCGCTGTCGGATCCGGCTTCTGGTTGGGCGCGTTGCCGAAACCGGCCGGCGGCAGCGGATTGCCGAAGCCGTACCCGCAGAAGACGTCCACGTATCCGTCCAGGTTGTTATCTACGCCGTCGGTGTCCAGAATGCCCGGTACGAAATACCATGCGGTCGATCGGGTTACCAGATATCCGCCGTCGCCGTCGTTGTCGTACCCGTCCTGGTCCGGGTAATTCGGAAGGATTCCTCCGCGCAGCAGCACCCGGGCCACGTCTTTTTCATCAACGATTTGGGCAAGATTCCACGAATCAGCCGAACCGGCCGGCGGATACGGCGGCCCATCTGGATCAATGCTGTTAACCAAAAACAGCTGATCGTTCCGAAGGCTGACAATCCGGGCAAATCCGGGGGTGGCGGCGACGCTGGAGACGATTCCCAGCGCGGATCTCAGCGGCTGGCGGATATTCAGTTCCGTCGCCAGCTCTGCCAGCGTGTTATCCGGGTCAACCGCCAGCACTGCCGGCGAACCCGCCACGGCATTAATGGAGCTTAAACCGTCCCCGTCGTTGTCGATGAACGGACTGTTGCCATTCGGGCGGTGAAACACGCTGAAGGTGTTGTCTGAAAGCGCGGGAATGCTGGCGCTGATGGCATTGGCCAGCGCCGGTTCCATTCTGGTCCCAATGGGCGGCACGGTCACGTTTTGAAGTGATGGGGGATCATCACTGCGTTTGAGTCCGAGGCCGTTGTCATAAAACCGGTTGCCATCCGGGCCGTTCGCGAACTGGTCTCCGTTTTCCGGTTCCGTGAAGGCCAGCAGCAGGTATCCTTTCGGGGCGATGACCGTGCCGGGCGGGATGGTCCATTTGGATTTGTTCGGATCCGCCATGACCGGGTCCATCGCGGTGCCCGGCGCGTCCGGGATGCCGATTTCCAGTTTCCATCCGCTCAGGTCGACCGCCTCATCCGACGTGTTGACCAGTTCGATCCATTCATGGTCCGGTTCCTGGGACAGGTCAAAGAAATTGAGCGATACCGTTCCTGACGCATCCGGGTTGATCCGGATGGCCACGCGCAGTTCCAGCCCGCTGGACGCATCCGGTACGGACACCGTGTAGGTTTGAACACCAGGTCCCGGTATTCCGAAAAGATTATCCGAGAAGTAGAATCCGGTAACGGCATTCCAGATGTTTTCCGCGAACCATTGTTGAATCTCGGCCGGAGTGGTAAGTCCCTGGGTGGTCTGAATCCAGTTGTAGATTTCAGGATAGGTAGCCGGAAGTTCGGTTTCATCCGGAACTTCCCAGCTGTCAGGCTGGCTTCCGGGAAGGAAAATCCACCCCATCGGCGTACCGACACCATTGGTCTTGCGGTTTGGGGTGGCAAGATACTCCGTCTCATCCACGGTTTTCCAGACGGCATCATACTGGATGAGGGTATACAGGTCCACCGCCAGCTGGTTTACTTCGGCTTCCAGCGGTGAGCCGGACGGTGGCGCAAAAACAGCCAGCGTGTTCTGAATCAGCGTGTTGATATAGGTATCATACGCAGCCTCATCCGCCATGCCGGGCGCGGTTGCGTCCGTGTTTCGGACGCAATAGTCCAGCACGCCCGAATCGGTAACGGTCATGTTCCCGTTTTCATCGGTTACGTTGACCATCAGGTAATACCGGCCCGGCGGCAGGGTCCAGTCCGATGCGCGGATGGCTATCTCATACACCTGGTTGGCGGGCAGGTTGACCACGGTCCGGTCGCCCAGGTAATTGGACGCGCTGCTCAGCGTGCCGCCCACCGAGGCGACGTCGAAGGAAGGCATGCCCGGATAGGGCGAGGGATTGGTGTTTATTGTCGGGTTGTCGGTACGGTTGGTTTCCGCTTCGATCCGCCGGACCGGACGCGCCATTACCTCGTTGATGCGGATGGCGTCCGCGCCCGCCACCGTGTAACTGATTCTGCGTTTGTTACCCGTCTCGGCTTCCCACCATGGGTCCGTATTGTCCAGGCGCCGGCTGTTCGGATCCGTGCCCAGTGAGTTCACCTTGAAGTCATTGATCAGATCCAGCGGCAGGGTTTCTTCCGGCGCGGTCCGTTCCCGTTCACTGGGCACGCGGCCCTGGTCTTCTTTAGGCAGGGTGATCCGCGACGCCCGGCTGTCCCGGTCCCGGTTGTCCGCCAGATTCACCGCCAGCTGCAGCGCGCGCAGGAAGGGGTCCTCTTCCAGCGTCTGCCACGCCGCGTTCGCGAGGACGTAAGCCCCCGCGCTCTGGGTGTAGCCGCTTCCGAACAGGTAGCCCGTCAGCGTGGCGTCTCCCCGGCGGAGGCCCGCGGCAAATTTGGCGCCCGGGCTTGCCCCCGGGTCGTACGCGAACTGGGGTCCCAGATTCTCGGCCAGCAGGAACGTAGTGGCCAGCTGGAGCGGCGTGGCGTAATTCGGGTCCACCTTATTGAACGCCAGATTGCCCCGCGGGGTGCTCAGATAAAACACGTTGCGGGAATCCGACTGTGCCGTGGTATTTTGCTTTATTACTTCATACCGTTCCTCGTCGAACTGGTCGAGTTTTTCCACCTCGGTCACGTCGTTGAATATTTTGTCGCCCAGTTTGCCGCGCTCATCCGCCACACCGTTTTTGTTGTCGTCTGCTCCGTTCTGTTCCCCAAACAAATGCCTAAACGGGGCGCTGAACTGGAATTCTTCGGGTTCGTCGATCCCCTCCAGCATGCCCAACAGTCCGGCGGACGCCAGCATGTCCGGTTTTCGGTTTCGGGCCTGGGGGGGAATGCTGGATTCAGGCTGAATCCCGGAAATCAGGTGATCCTGCAGGGCCGGGTGGCGGTATTCCGGCGACGGATTCAGCCCGATGCCCGTGTCGAAAATCCCGTCGCCGTTGTCGTCCCGCCGGTTGAACGCCAGGATCAGCGCGTTGGTGTTGTCGTCTACGCGGCCGTATCCGGGAAACGCCAGGTCCCAGTCCCACTGGTTGGTTGGCAGATTATTCAGGTCCAAAGTTGGCGGCACGGTATCGATCTGCCCGCCCGGGGTGTTCTGATTTCCCGCGCCGGCGCGCCAGCCCCAAAGCCGCAGGGACAGGACAACCCCCATACTCGGGATCATCCGGAATTCATATTCAGAGGGACTGGTTCCCTGACCCAGCGATCGGACCAACAGGGCATCCGACTCATATCCGTACCGGAATCCGCCCGCGGTGTTCAGGTTGACTTTCGACGCCTCATCCGTAATTCGTATGGCTACCCGCCCAATGACGGTGCTGACCGGCTCGCCCGCGTAGCCGACCCACACACCGCCCAGGCTGTAGGTGCTGGCTTCCGGCCAGGTATTATTCTGCCCGTAAAAGAGAGCCGGGTTCAGCGGCTTCATTCCGGAACGGCTGAGCGCGTTCGGATCCGTGCAGGCGTACAGCTGGAACCCGTTCGCGTGGCGGTCGTAGTCGTTGTCCAGCCGGTCCACGTCGTCCAGCGTCAGCAGCACGGTGCGGCTGCCGAAACCGTCGTTGACAGTAACGGGTATGGCGTCCGGAATCCGCAGATAGGCGAAATCGCCGCTGGGCAGCCGGTCCGCGTCCGTAATGACGCCGTCATTGTTGATATCGATGATGGTGGTGGCGCCCGGCAGCGGAACCGTCAGCCGGAACGGGCCGTTCGGCTGGATGTCCGCGGGATTTTCCAGTTCCAGGTCCGTGATGACGCCGCCGTCGCTCGGCCGTACCCGATAGACAAGGTTGCCGGGCTCAAAAAGCCGTTGAGGTAGTCCCTGGGCGTCCACATTGGAAGAATCAATGGGATCGGCGACACCGTCCAGATCATTGTCCACGCCGTCCCGGCTCAGGTCCAGCTCTTTCGGGATCGGAAGCCAAACAGCGTCCCGGTATCCGTCTCCGTCGGTGTCCACCTCCGCCCACTGGTGAATATGCTCCAGGGGGTAGCGAAACCGGGAATCAGGAAGGTCAGTGGGGAGCTGTACCCACGTGCTCCCGTAAATACCGGTATTGGAGGACGCCGGGCTGGTTCCGTAGAAAGCGGGCAGCACCCAGGGCGCGCCCTGCCACTGGCGGCTGAACTGCCACGGCAGCCCGGCTGAACCCAGCGCCGAGTTGGCGGCCGAATCGCTGATGACCGTCCCTTCCCGGTTGCACAGCTGAACGGCCGTCTCGGGCTCGTACAATAAAATTAAGTTTCCGCTGGCCCGGGGAATCCACAGCCACGGCAGGGTGCGCGGCCCCCGGAACAGCAGTTCCCGGTAACCGTCCGGAAACTTCACGTAAACCAGGCTGTTGGCGAACAGGTCGGGACGCTGCGCGCGCAGGGCCTGTTCTACGTCGGTCAGGTCGAAAATGGGCCTTCCATCCCGGAACGCCCATTGTTTGCCGATGAACGCGGTGCCGTTGAACAGGCTGCTCCAGGAAAAATCGTTACTGGTCACGTTGGGGTGCAGGTTCAGGTCGGTATTGAGCTGGTACTGGGCGATGGCGAACGCGCCGTCCAGCAGCTGTTCCGCCCGGACGCTGCCGACCACGTTGGTGGCGATCTGGGATTCGATCCGGGTGACGGCGAAGTAACTCAGTCCGATGGCCAGCAGGACGGCCAGGATGGCCAGCACCACCACCAGCGCCGCCCCGCGCTGTCCCGTCCAGCCCCGCTGCTGATTTCTGGAATTTCCTGTCATCTCAGAAACTACCTCGCATGTAGCCCACCGGCAGATCAATACGCTGCGACACCCACCGGCAGAAGGGCTGGCCCTGCGGTCCCGGCGCGTCTGCCACAAACCAGAGTCCCGGCGTGATCCATGCCGGCAGGCGCGCGTCCAGCGGATTGCCCGGCCCGCTTTCCGTGATGATCGGGTGCAGCGGCGGAACCAGTGTGCTCCAGTTTTCCGGCGGGTACCGGTACAGCCAGTACCGGCTGGCCAGCAGCGTTCCGGGATATACCAGGTTTCCCTGCGCGTCATTGCCTGCGATCAGCTGCCAGGCCAGCCAGGAATATTTCGGGTTATCCGCCGACGCGATCCGCGGGTCCAGTCCCCGCGAAAGGAACGGCACGTTCCACAGCGCGTTGAAGCAGGGCGCGCTCACGTCGTATTCGTCGCCGTAATAGAAAAAGGAGCCCAGGTCCAGCGCCGGGACAGGTACCGGCGTGCCGTTGAATTCGTTGCCCATGATCCAGTTCAGCGTGCTGGGCTCGCACAGCCAGGCGGTCACCAGCACGTTCCGGATTACCACGTAGTCCTTCAGGGTTTTTCCGTTGGCGGCGCCGTCTTCCGCCCAGAAAGCGGGAACCGGGGGCATGCCCTGGGCGTCTTTCGGGGCGGTGGGGAGCAGGAACGGCGCGTCAAAGCCGCCCCGCATCCGCTGCAGCCACAGGGACGCCCGCAACGCCCGGCGGAGCGGGGGGATGTCTTTCGCCGGGATCGGCCGCGCCACGAAATTGGAGTCTCCCGCGTAATCCAGGTAGACCGCCATGGGTATCCGATCCCTAAGATCATCCCCATTAAGCCCTATGTCCAGATCGTCCAGCGAATTTTTACCCGGCTCTTCATACCGCAGCAGAATGCCCCGCCGCCCGTCAAATGACACCTCCACCTGAAAATCCGACGCGTTACTGCCGGTTGGGACGCCATTGCCAAGTACAGGGAAAAGGCTGACCAGCTGCTGGACGATCGGATCGCCCAGGGCGCCTTCCGCGGCGGATACCGATGTCGGGTCAGCCCAGTCTATCCGCAGAGGTTGGTCCGGGACTCCCCGGAACTGGAAATCCGTGTAGCCGTCCCCGTCCCGGTCGATCATCAGGTAATGGGCGATCGCGTCGCGCAGCTGCGAAAGCGGCAGGATCTGGGTCTGCAGCCGGTCTGATTCCGTCTGTTCCGGATCCACGTGGAGAACATAAGTTACCCGGCTCAGTTTGCCCGTCCGGTCCGCGCCGATGTACACGAACCCGGTCGGTTCCCCGTAAAACGCGTAACTGTCTTCCAGGTCGGACCGCGCGAAGGACTGTTTCAGGTCCGCCTCGAACACCGCCATGCTGGCCCGGATGTTTTCCATGGCGTCCATGGTCGCGTGGCTGCCCTGCACGGTCCGGATGATGCCCGTGAACAGCCCCGTCACCCCCGCCATCAGCGTGATGAAGATCGCGATGGCCACCAGCAGTTCGATCGCGGTGAATCCCAGGCGGCCCGCGGCCGGCGGGCGGGTGTTACCGTTCCGTGACATACGTGACGAATTCCTCGGTCTGGCCGCTGTTCAGCCGCACCACGAAGGTGACCCGGTAAAGCCCCGGCATACCTGCCGCTGCCGTGACGTTCGCGCGCCACGAATCATATACCGTGTAGGCCCGCGCCCCCTGTTCGATCAGGTGATAGGCGTTTTGTTCCAGCCAGCCGGTTGCCGCCGACGTGGGCCCGAAAACCCGCGCCTCGCTCAGCTTCGCCCGGGCCAGCGACGCGATGGTTGAACGTTCCGATGCCTGCTGCTGCCGGTACAGCGCCGTCGGGAACAGGGCCATAACCGCCACGATGCCCCCGGCGAGAATCGCCAGCGCCACCACCACTTCCAGCAGGGTAAAGCCCGCGCGCCTGCCCTTTCCGCCTCTGCGATGTCTTCCGCGGTATTCCATCACAGTTTTCCCATCTCAACCCGGCCTGTCGACCGGTAGATCTCAATCGGCACGCCGATCATGGTGAACGCGTCGGACAGGCCGCCCTGCAGCCAAAGGCTTACCTGGGCGGGGTTATCCGGGTCCGCGTCCGCCCGAAGGCTGGTAATCCGCTCCGACAGCGGCCGGTCCGGCATCGGCGCGAAAAAGATCCGGTACCGTTCCATCTGTTCCCCCGAACTCCCATCGGGGGGCAGCAGCTTTCCCGTCGGGTCAAAACAGTGGCCGGGGAAGGTGTCGTACTGGTCTTCCCTCGGCTGTGTTGAGAAGACCGACAGATCCGCGTTTCCTCCGATTATGACCGGATCAATGATCACATCCACCTCGTTCCGCAGCCCAAGGCGCGTCGGCAAGTTGTAGAGTAGCTTCAAATCATCAATATTGTCGTCCGGATTTGGATCTCTGTACGCGTAAAACCCCACTTCTGATTCCGGCGGGGCGGAAAAATGGTTCGGCGGCGCCTGCAGCAGCACACAGTATCCCCGCATGAACGGCTGGAATCCTTCCCAGCCAGGAACCGGGACGTGGTATCCCGCGTATTGGTCCCGGCTGGCGGGCAGTTCGTACACCATCATCGCGCCCCGCAGAACCTGAACGGTGTTGCCCGTCGGATTGTTCGGATCCTGCAGGATCAGCGTGTCCGGGACATTGTCCGCCACGTCGTACACCACGGCCGTGTTGACGACATTGTCCGCCACGTCGTACACCACGGCCGTGTTGACCCGATACGTGGCGGCGTACACCCGCGCCGCGCGGATCAGCGAGTACAGCTCCCGCGCGCCCCGCTCCTGTTCCCCCTGGAAGAACGTCCGCGCGGCCGGCAGGGCCAGCGCTCCCAGGATGGCCACGATCGCCAGCACCACCAGCACTTCCACCAGGGTGAACCCCAGTCGGGAGGATGTTGTTTTACGCGGTGATTCCATGCCGCTCAGTATCCGAAAGGGAGAAAGGCGGCCGGTCCGCCTTTCCCCCGTCATGTCCGATTCCCGTCATCAGTTGTAGAACCGCTGCCAGCTCGCGCCCGGGTCCCAGTTGTTGATGTCGTCGCCGCCGCCGATATCGCCCTCTTCCTCAGCGTTATACCAGGAACGGGGAGCGGTCATATCGTACGCGCGCTGGTAGATCATTTGTCCGTTCCGCAGGTTGGCGCCGTACGACCAGATGTATACCGCTTTGCCGGTTTCAGCGGGGTAGCCCACGTTCGTCGGCCAGGTTTCCGGGCTTTCAATGATGTCACCGAACGCGTTCAGCAGGGCGGCATCATTCAGGACATACCCGTCATTCCTTGCGCCGCGCTGGCTGCCGCTTGACGACTGCTCCACTGTGAATTTCCGGAATACGATCGGCGCCCGGGGAAACTGCTGGGTGCCAGTCAGATTCGTGTGAACCCGCCACGGTCCCGGAAAGAACCGGTAGTCATTTCCCCAGGGGTCATTGCCCAGGGCCATGTACTGGTCGCCCAGCTTGGCCAGCACGTCCCGGTCAATCAGAGGTTTGGCAGGGGTCAGATTTACATCCGGCGTCCACGTTGCCTGATAATCCAGGTCTCCATCTCCGCGCAGTACATTCCGGCCGTAGTTGAGCAGGTCATATGCCACAGTGGTGTACAGAGCGACCGCCGCGTTGAAAAAGTCCGACGTGCCCCGCTGCGATTCATCCAGCAGGTTCAGCCTGGTCTGCTGCTGCAGCTGCTGCTGCAGCTGCTGCTGCAGGTATCCCCGAACCGCATCCGGGTTAAACAGTTGGTTCAGGTTTGATTTTCCCGCGTCGGTCAGCAGGGCCGTCATGGCCAGTTCCGCGCCGTTGATTTCCGATACCGCCCGGGCCACCCGCGCGCGCACGATGTACCGCTGCACGTTGGGAACCACGATGGCCGCCAGAATTGATATGATGGCCATCACCACCAGCAGTTCCACCAGGGTAAAGCCCCGCTTTGCTCTGCGATGCCTGTTCATTCCGCGTTGCTCCTTCTTTCTTGCGGTTTTCCGCGTTATGTTGCCTTATGAATTCAGGCCGGCGTCCCGTGCCGGATCCTGCGTGTCCGCGTGTGCCTGTCAACTGAATTGTACCTTATTTTCCTCCGCCCGGGTTGTTGATTTGGTCGCCCAGCGTGAAAATCGGCAGGTACAGCGATACCACGATGAACCCGATGATGCCGCCCAGCACCACGATAATCATCGGTTCCAGCAGGGACAGCATGCCTTCCACGGCCGCCTCCACCTCTGCGTCATAGATGTCCGCCACCTTGTTCAGCATGGCGTCCAGGCTGCCCGTCTCTTCGCCCACGTCGATCATGTTCACCACCATCGACGGGAACACCTTGCTTTTGTCCAGCGGCGCGGCGATCGTGTCGCCTTCTTTCACGCTGTCGTATACCATGTCGATCGCGTTCTGGATCACCTCGTTGCCGATCGTCTCGCGCGTGATCTTCAGCGCCTGGAGGATCGGCACGCCCGAGGTGATCAGCGTGCCCAGCGTCCGGGAGAACCGCGCTACCGCCACTTTGACCACCAGGTCGCCCACCAGCGGCACCTTGAGGATCACCCGGTCAAACACCCGCTTGACGATTTTGAATTTGAACGCCACCTTCAGGCCGATGATGAACCAGCACACCGACGAGATCATCAGCCACCATTTGTAAATCACGAAGTCCCCCGCCGCGATCAGGAAACGGGTCGGCGCCGGAAGCTCTCCGCCGAATTCCTTGAAGATGTCCGCGAATACCGGCACCACTTTGAACAGCAGGAACATCACGATGCCCGTCGCGATCAGGATAACCGCGATCGGGTAGATCAGCGCGCTGCGTACCCGGCGTTTCAGGGCTTCGCGGCGCTCCATGTACGTCGCCAGGCGCTGCAGCACGATTTCCAGCAGGCCGCCCACCTCGCCCGCGCGGATCATGTTCACGAACAGCCGGTCAAACTGCTTGGGATGTTTCGCCAGCGCCTCCGCGAAGGTCGAACCCGACTGGATGTCCGACGCGATTTCCCGCAGGATATCGCGCAGTTTGCAGGGCTTCAGCTGGGTGATCAGCACGTTCAGGCTCCGCAGCAGCGGAAGGCCGGCGTCGATCAGCGTCGAGAGCTGGCGCGTCATCACCACCAGCTGTTTGGTCTTGACCCCGCCGAAATACAGCTCGTCCAGGCCCCGCTTTTTCCGCGCGGCCCGCCGCTCGTCCGCCCGCGTGGCCTCCCGGATATTCGTCGGGAACAGCCCCAGCGACCGGATGTCGTTGATGGCCAACGCCTGGCTGTCGGCCGTGATGATGCCGAACACCTGTTTGCCTTCTTTGTTCAGCGCGAAATACGCGTATTTCGGCATGGCCTGACTCCTTTTAATCCTCGTAAAGGTCCGTGTGGTCGATCACCTCCTGCGCGCTGGTGATCCCTTTCACGCACTTGATAATCCCTTCCTCGCGCAGCACCCGCATGCCCTGGTGTTTGCGGGCGTACCGCCGGATTTCAAACGCCATGGCCCGGTCCAGGATCATCTCCCGGATCCGCTCATCCACCGCCAGGAACTCGTACAATCCGATTCGGCCCATGTACCCCACGTAGTCGCACGCCGCGCAGCCTTTCGGACGGAACAGTCCAAAATTCGGGTCCCGCCGCCACGCCGGAGGTACCCCAAGACGCGCCATTTCATCCTCCGTCGGGCGGTACCGTTCCCGGCAGTGGCGGCAGAGCGTGCGCACCAACCGCTGCGCCAGCACGGCCTCCAGCGACGCCGTGATCAGGAACGGCTCCACGTCCATGTCCAGCAGTCGCGTGATGGTTTCCGGCGCGCTGTTGGTGTGCAGCGTGCTCAGCACCAGGTGGCCCGTCAGCGACGCCTCCACCGCGATCTGCGCCGTTTCCAGGTCGCGGATTTCACCTACCATCACGATATCCGGGTCCTGGCGCAGAATCGCGCGCAGGCACGCGGCGAAGGTCAGCCCGATCTCCTCGTGCACCTGGCACTGGATCAGCCGTTCAATCTGAAGCTCTACCGGGTCTTCCGTCGTGATGATCTTAACCCCCGGTTCGTTCAGGATGTTCAGGCACGCGTAGAGGGTGGTCGTTTTACCGGATCCCGTCGGGCCCGTCACCAGGATAATCCCGTTCGGTTTCTGAATTGTGTTGACTACTTTTTTGTACGTGTCTTCGCTCAGGCCCAGCTGGGCGAGGTCGATCCGGACCGCCGTCCGGTCCAGGATACGCATCACCACGTTTTCCCCGAACAGCGTCGGCAGCGTCGCCACGCGCACGTCGATGATGCTGTCGCCGATCTTCATTTCGATCCGGGCGTCCTGCGGGAGCCGCCGCTCCCCGATGTCCATATTGCAGATCACCTTGATGCGCGACACGATCGCCAGGTGCGCCGCTTTCGGCGGACGCACCACCTCGTGAAGCACCCCGTCGATGCGGATCCGTACCCGGAAATCTTCCTCGTAGATCTCGAAGTGAATGTCTGACGCCCGGCGCTGCACCGCCATCAGCAGGATCAGGTTGACAATCTTAATTACTTCGGGCTGCTGGGCGAGCTCCACCAGATTTTCGGTGTCCTCGATAATCTTCTGGATGCCCATGTCCTCGAGGGTAAGCTCTTCGGTCCCAACCCGTTCCTTGAGCTCCTCGAGCATTTGCCCCACGGACTCGCTCTCGTAGGCGTAATTCTTCTTCCAGGCTGCCGAGACGTCCTCGGGATTGCTTACCGCGCCCCGGACCCGCAGGCCCGTGATCTGGCGGAGGTCGTCCAGCGTCTGCAGGTTCAGCGGATCCGCCATCGCCACGGTCAGTTCGCCGTCTTTCAGCCGGATCGGAATGACGTTGTAAAACCGCGCCACGTCCCCCGAGATGGACTTCAGCACCTCTTCCGGGATCTTGATCTTGTTAAGGTCGACGCGTTCCATGCCCTGCTGCACGGCCAGCGCGTCGATGATGTCCTGCTCCGTGCAGAATCCGAGGGAAACCAGCGTCCGGCCCAGCATATCCCCCGTAAGGCGCTGCCGCTGCAGCGCCTCGTCCAGCTGGATGGGTGTCAAAATCCCCGCCTCAATCAGCACTTCGCCCAGCGGCTTGGTTCGGCGCTGGGAGGTTGCTGATGCGGCTGTGCCTCGCATAAGTGTTCGATTCCTTTACGTTACGCGCCCGCGCGCCGCGCTTCCGCGCCCTCTCCGGTCGGAAGCCCCAGCGCCTTGCACTGCTGTTCGAATTCTTCCGCGTTCTGGGCTTTGGCCAATACGTCCTCGTACCGGCAGATGCCCTTCCGGTACAGCGCCAGCAGGTGCTCGTCGAGCAGGTTCATGCCGTACTTGTGGCCGGTCTGGATGGCCGACGTGATGCGGTATGATTTGTTCTCGCGGATCAGGTTCTGGATGGCCGGCGTGGTGATCATGATTTCGAAAGCCGCCACGCGTCCGAATCCGCTTTTCCGCGGAATCAGGGTCTGCGATATTACCGCCTTCAGGTTGCCCGCCAGCTGGGTCCGGATCTGTTCCTGCTGGTTCGTCGGGAAGGCGTCCACGATCCGGTCGATGGTACGCACCGCGCCGGTCGTGTGCAGCGTGCCGAACACCAGGTGGCCCGTTTCAGCCGCGGTCACGGCCGCTTCGATCGTTTCAAGGTCGCGCATTTCGCCCACCAGGATCACGTCCGGGTCCTGCCGCAGCGCCCGCCGGAGCGCCTCCGCGAAACTTGGCACGTCCACGCCCACTTCGCGCTGGGTGATGATGCTCTTTTTGTGCCGGTGGTAGTATTCGATCGGGTCTTCAATGGTGATGATGTGATGGTCAAAATTCTCGTTGATCCAGTCGATCATCGTCGCCAGGGAGGTCGATTTGCCCGATCCCGTGGGTCCCGTTACCAGGATCAGCCCGCGCGGCTGGGTGATTACTTCTTTCAGTGACTGCGGCAGCCCGATTTCCTCAAACGTCAGGATTTTGCGCGGAATCAGGCGGAGTACCAGCCCCACGTAACCGCGCTGTTTAAAGATCGATACCCGGAACCGTGCCACGTCCTCAAACGCGAAACCGAAGTCGGAACCTCCGACCTCCTGCAGTTCCTGCTGGTTGTCCACCGACGCGATGCTCTTCATCAGCCGTTCGGTGTCTTCCGGTGTCAGCGGGTTTTCTCCAAAATACTGCAAATGGCCGTGCACGCGGCCTACCGGGGGGTTGTCCACCGCGAGGTGAAGGTCCGACCCGTCCCGGTCCACCAGCATCCGCAGCAGGCTTACCATCTCATATGGCATATAGGTCTTCCTCTGTATTACCGTCTTCCATTATTTCGTGTTTTGCGTCAACTGTATCATCACGCCCCAACCGGACAGCAGCCTGTCCAGTGGGGATTTCATCCCTCTCCGGCAGGGCTAATGGGTTTCATGTCCGTTTCCGTTGCCTGAACCGACCGCCGCGGGCATGGCGGCATCCCGATGCAGCGGCTCGTCCACCCGGGTCCGCTTAATCACTTCTTCCAGCGTGGTGATGCCGCGGCAGGCCTTCAGCCACGCGTCTTCGCGCATGGTGATCATGCCGTTCAGCCGCGCCGCCCGGCGGATTACTCCCGCGCTTTCGCCTTTCATGACCAGGCACCGGATTTCATCGTTGGTCAGCAGCAGTTCGTATACGCCCTGGCGGCCGATATATCCTTTCTCGGCGCACATTTCACAGCCCCGGCCATGGTACACCTTCACTTCGTCCCAGTTGACCTTCAGGCCCAGCAGTTCCTTTTCGTCTTCCGTCGGTATGTGCCGCTCCCGGCAGGAATTGCAGATCAGCCGGACCAGCCGCTGCGCCAGGATGGCCCGTACGCCCGAAGCCACCAGGAACGGTTTGATCCCGATATCGATCAGGCGGGTGAAAGAACTCGCCGTATCATTCGTGTGCAGCGTCGAGAAGACCAGGTGTCCCGTCAGCGCCGCCTTGATCGCGATTTCCGCGGTTTCCCGGTCGCGGATTTCACCCACCATCACGATATCCGGGTCCTGGCGGAACATGGCCCGCAGCGCGCGCGCGAAGTTCCACCCGATATCATGGTTGATCTGCACCTGGTTGATTCCGGTCAGCTGGTACTCGACCGGGTCTTCCACCGTAATAATCTTAACGTCCGGTTTGTTCAGGTTGTGCAGCGAAGCGTAAAGCGTCGTCGTTTTGCCCGAGCCTGTCGGGCCGGTAACCAGTACCACCCCCGTGGTTGAATTCAGCAGTTCTTCCCACTGGCGCTGGTGTTCCGCGTTGAAGCCCAGCTGCCCCAGGCCCAGCATCAGGCCGCTTTTGTCCAAAATACGCATCACCACGCTTTCGCCGTATACCGACGGAAGCGTGTTAACCCGCAGGTCCACCATTTTGCCCCCGAGCGTGATCTTGATGCGCCCGTCCTGGGGTACCCGCCGCTCCGATATGTCCATTCCCGCCATGATCTTCAGGCGCGAAATCACCGACGCCTGCGCCCGTTTGGGCGGCGAGGGCATTTCCTGCATCACGCCGTCAATCCGGTACCGGATCTTCAGGGTAGTTTTCGCGGGTTCCACGTGGATATCACTGGCCCGGAGGCGGAACGCCTCCATGATCAGCTGGTGCACGTATTTCACTACCGGGTTGTTTTCATCCCCGGCGTCTTCGCCTCCCGATGCGGTCTGGACGCCGCTGGCTGCTTCCTCCAGCTCGTCCATCCCGATACTTTCCATGCTTTGCGAACTGACTGAATGCAGGCTGGCCAGCGATCCGTCCGCCATTGAGCTCACGTTCGACATCGAGGTCAGCGTGCTCATCGTCGACGCGCTGCTTGCCGTCGAGAGCAGAGATTCCACCGTCTCCTGCCGGTGCGAGTAATACCGGCCCAGCGCCTCCGTGATCTCTTCCGGCATGGTCAGCACGGTCTCGATCGGCCGCTCCAGAAGGCGCTGCAGATTATCTATTGTGTTGATGTTGGTGGGATCGGCCGTTGCCACCACCAGCGTGTCCCCCTTCTCCGCGATCGGCACCACCCGGTAAAGCGTCGCGATTTCCCCAGGCACCTGGCTTAGAATGCGGGGCGGAATGTCCCGGTCCGCAAGCGAGACAATTTCCATCCCCAGCTGGTCGGCAAGGCCTTCCGTGATGTGGCTCTTGCTGATGTACCCCAGCCGAACCAGGATTTCGCCCAGTTTTCGGTTACCCATGCCTCCGCTTTGTTGGCGGCGGAGGGCCTCTTCCAGCTGGGCCGGGGTGATAATACCCTTCTTTACCAGCCATTCACCGAAATGACTGTACTGCATCCGGATCTCCGAATCCTTGTCTTTTCCGTTCGCTTATACTCTACCAGATTTTCCCGCGTTTGTCAATGTAAATACTGATAACGCATAATGATAACAATAGACTTATAAGGCTGTTTGTAAACAGTTTTATCTCATGCCTTACTTCTCCCCGGTACGAGCCTCCTCTTTCGGATTACTGCCGGTCCGTCCCGCTGCCCACAGGATCGCCTGCTCCACCAGTTTCCGGTAATTCGCGTCGCCGAAACAGGACGGACCGTGCCCGGGTTGGATATAGCACACCCGGGACTTTCTGTACTGATGGACCCATCCCGCCTCGCGCTGAGCCGCTTCGTGTTCCGCCTCCAGGATGACCTCTACGTCCGGTTCCATGCGGTAACCTTTATAGGTCTCGTCATGCAGGGTAAACGCGTCAAGGCCGGCCGTGACCGGGTGTTCCGGTTTTACCGGACGGTAAATAATATCGGCATCATGCTGATAGGTCGATCGCGGCCACGGTTTCCCGTCTTCTTCCGCGTCTTCCAGGAAATACCGGGCACCGATGATTTTCCAGTATTCCGGCCATTTGTTCCATGCGGCAATCGCGTGGTGCAGGCCCACCACCCCAACACCACGGTCCAGCAGTGAAAGCAGCGCGGCCTGGTCCTGCTCGGATATCGTCGGAGGCATGTGGTACAGCACCATCACGTCCCACTGCCATTTGTCCGGGTCCCGGAACGCGCGGTTGACCGGTTTGAACGTGGCTTCCACGGATGGCATGCTCCGGAAAAGCCCTTCAAAGGGTTCCTCATCATATCCGTGGCCTCCCGTTACCACCAGAACCCGGACTTTCTGCGCTGCCGCCGCGGACGGATTCCCGACGGTGTCATCTCCAGCCACGCCGCTCACGCACGGGAGGACTGACACGAGTAACGCCAATAAGGCAACCCGAATTTTCATATACGATTCTCCTCGCCGGGACGCTGTTGCCGGCAACTGTATCAGCATACCACTTGCAACGGCATCTGGCAACCATTATACTCATTTATAGGGAGATTATTTTCCTTGGCCGAACCTAAAGCGTTAACCCGCCAGGAAGTGGCGCAATCGTGTCAGGAAGCCCTTGATTTCATGGGAATCGGGGCGATCTATTACACCTTTGACGGGGAGATTCTCTACTTCAACGAAGCGCTCTGGCAGATTCTTGAGCTGGGATCGTTCTTCGATTCCCCGGAAGCCCTCATCGGAAAATCCATTCAGTCCACCGTGCAGTACATCCGGCCCACGGGCGAGATTCGCGCGCTCATTCGGGAAAGGGGGGCAATCAAAGGCCACGAATACCCCGTACGCACTTTGTCGGGAAAATTCAAGTGGCTTATTGCCGACGGATGCATGGGCGGACGCCTCGATACCGGCGAGGAATATATCCGGCTGTTCGTGCAGGAAAATACGGCTGAACGCCGTTCTGTTGAGCTGTTGAGAATCCAGCGAGATATTGCTTCGGCGCTCGGTGCAGTGGAAACCCTTGAACAGGCCTTTGGGGAATTGTCTGATATCCTGGTCCGGCGCACCGGATTTGACTGCGTATGCGCGCTGGTGCCGGATGAAGAAGGTGGACTGGTCCCGCTGGTCGCCCGGGAATTCTCACGCGCCTTCCTGGCCGAACTCAGCCTGATCAATTATCGTTCTTCCGAGATGGAAATCCTCCGGCGCGGCGCGCTGGCTATGCTTAACCAGTCGGACCTCGAACATCCCCGGTACATTGCGTATATGCGGGAAGGCATAAAATCAGCCGTCTATCTTCCCGTTATTCACAACGGCCGGCCGGTTGCCCTGCTGTTGCTGGCGAGCCTGCACCATCCCGAAATACCGCCTGACGCCCGCGCCGTTGCTGAGGGCATCGCGACCCTGCTCAGGACGCTGCTTGACCGTATCCAGGCCCGAAACGAAATCCGGGAGCGCGAAAAACGGTACCGGAGGCTTACCGAAAGCATCACGGACTATATTTATACCGTTCGGGTCATTGACGGCCATCCGGCCCAGACCATCCACAGCCCCCTCTGTGAAAAAATTACCGGGTATATGCTCGAAGATTTTCAGCGGGATCCCTGGCTCTGGATTAACATGGTGCATCCGGAGGACCGCGATCGGGTCCGCGCCCAGATTGAAGCGCTCCTGCGGGAGGGGAAAGCCGACCCCATCGAGCACCGCATCTACCGGAAAGACGGCTCGCTGAGGTGGGTCCGAAACACCCCCGTCTGTCACTTCGATGCCGATGGCGCGCTCGTGGCCTATGACGGCCTGATCCAGGACATTACTGAACGGAAAATGGCCGAAAAAGCCCTGCTTGAGAGCGAGCAGCGCTTCAGAACCCTGGTGGAAAACGTCGCGGATGCCTTTTTCCTGACCGATTATGACGGCAGAATTATCGATGTTAACCAGCAGGCCTGCAGGTCGCTCGGCTACACCCGCGAGGAACTGCTGTCTCTGACCGTTGCCGATATTGACCCGCAGTACAACCCCGAAACGTATCGTATGGTTATGCAGAGGCTTCGGGATCAGGGGACCGTGTTCACGGCTCAGGCGCACCAGCGAAAAAAGGACGGTACGCTCCTGCCGGTCGAGTTCCGTTTCTCCGCGGTGCGGGTTGCGGACGGCGATTATATGCTGGCCCTGGTGCGGGATATTTCCGACCGGATCCGGGCGGAGGCCGAGCGCCGCGAACTCGAAATCCAGTTCCAGGAGGCCCACAAACTCGAGAGCATCGGGTTGCTGGCGGGGGGGGTTGCCCACGATTTCAATAACCTTCTGACGGTTATTCTCGGCAATGTTGACATGCTACTGCAGGAGGTGCCGCCGAATTCTCCGGTTCACGAACGGTTGCAGGAAGTGGAAAAAGGTGCCCGTACCGCCGCGGACCTGTGCGCCCAGCTCCTGGCCTACGCCGGAAAATCGCCCATGAATTTCCGGGCAATTGACCTCAACCGGCTTGTGCGGGAAATCACAAAACTCATGGAAATCACTCTGGCGCGTAGGGCATCGCTTTCCATGGAACTGGCTCGGTCCTTATCTCCCGTGCGGGGCGATCCAATACGGTTGCGCCAGGTCGTGATGAACCTTCTGACCAACGCCGCGGAAGCCATGAACCGGCGGGACGGTAAAGTGATCCTCCGAACCAGCCAGCGGTGGATCGATGATGGGGAATTTCCCCGGTGGCGCGTCGCTGCGGATGCCCGCCCCGGAAATTTCGTCATCCTGGAAGTGATCGATAATGGATGCGGCATGGATGACAATACCCTGGCCAAAATTTTTGATCCCTTCTTTACCACCAAATTTGCCGGGCGGGGACTCGGTCTCGGGGCCGTCATCGGGATCATGCGCGCTCACCAGGGGCTTATAAACGTCTGGTCCAGGCCAGGCGAAGGGACCCGTTTCATGCTCGCCTTTCCCGTTGCCGCGGATGCCGATGCTCTGGAGGAAGAGGAGGCTCCCGTATCCAAAACTTCGCTCCAGGTTCCGGCGCCCAGTTTATCCCGCGGCACTGTTCTTGTCGTGGACGATGAAGATGGTCCCCGGCTTATCGCTGAACGCATGCTGACCCGGCACGGGTTCCAGGTTATTCTGGCCGAGGACGGCCCTCAGGCGCTGGAACGTTTCCGGGAAAATCCTGAACAGTATGCACTGGTCATTCTCGATTACACGATGCCCGGCATGAACGGCGAAGAGGTGTTGCGGGAGATGCGTCTCATTCGTCCTGGAATTCCCGCCCTGTTCTTCAGCGGGTTCAGTGACCGCTTTATTGCCGGCCTGCCGGATTTCGATCCGCCGGCCCACTTCCTGCAAAAACCGTTCCGGGCCGCTCAGCTCATCGACAAAGTCTTTGAATGCCTGAAAATCAGCGATCAGCGGGACCAAAAAGGAGAGAAAAAATGAATAACATATCTCGCAGAACCTTTATCGGGCAGGTTGCCGCTGCCTGTGGCGCGGCCGTCTGGATCCGGAAAGGATGGGGGGATGACCGCCGGATTCGGTTTGGCGCGTGTGACTGGTCCATGGGTAAAGCCCTGGATCCGGAAGCCCTGGACCTCGCCCTGAAAATCGGACTGAACGGTGTGGAAATATCTGCCGGTGACCCGGCGGATATCCTCGCCATCGCCGATCCGGCCCTGCGGGAGAAATACAAAGAAGCCATGGCCCGTACGGGTCTCGTTGTCTCCTCCGTGGCCATGGGGTTGCTGAATAACGCGCCCCTGGCTGAAGACGAACGCGGTCCCGCGTGGCTCGAGCAGACCATCGATGCCGCCAAAGACCTGAACGCGCCGGTAATGCTGCTCGCGTTCTTCGGGAAAGGGGACCTGCGTAAAGGTCGAAAACTTAAAGAGGACGCCATGAAAGTCGCCGCGGAGCGGATTCGCGGCGCCGCTTCCCGGGCCAAAGACGCGGGTGTTACCCTGGCCATTGAAAATACCCTGTCCGGAGCAGATAACCTGCGGCTCTTGGATATGGTCGGCGATGACTCGGTCCGCATCTACTATGACATCGGAAACTCCACCTACAACGGCTATGACGTGCCCGCTGAAATCCGTTCCCTCGGCAGCCGCATCGCGCAGATCCATTTCAAGGACGGAGGCAAGATGCTGACCGAAGGTAAGGTGGATCTCGCCGCCGCTGTTAAGGCTATTGCAGACATCGGCTATAACGGCTGGATTATCCTTGAAACCGCTTCCCCGTCAGGGGATACAGTATCCGATTTTCGCACTAACCTTGAACGGGCCAAAGCCGCGTTCAACGCCCTCGCGTAACGCCTGGGAAATGCAGGCAAACAGCTGACACCAAAAGGGAGAAACCTTATGAAAAACACGCCGGGACGCCGGGATTTCATGAGAACAGCGGCATCGCTGGCCGCGTTTACGATTGTCGCGCCGCGCGCGGCGTTCACCTATGACGCCAACGCAAAAGTTTCCCTCGGCCTCATCGGCTGCGGCGGAAGGGGGCGGTGGATCGGCCGGCTTTTCCAGGAATTTGCCCCCTGTAAAGTTACCGCCATCCATGATCCTTTCCGGTTTCGGACGTATCAGACTGGAAAAGACCTCGATGTGCCCGAAAATAGGCGTTTTGTCGGCCTGGACGGCTATCGGGAACTGGTGGCCCTGGATGATATTGACGCCGTCGCCATCGAGTCACCGCCCTGTTTCCACGTGGATCAGGCTGAAGCGGCCCTCAACGCCGGAAAACATGTCTACATGGCCAAACCTGTCGCTGTTGACGTGGCGGGATGCCTCAGGGCGGTGCGGCTCGCGAAAGAGCACCCCGACCGTTGCTGCTGGGTTGATTTTCAGGCCCGGGTTGATCCCCTTTACCAGGAAGCCATTCAGCGTGTCCGAAACGGGCATATCGGTTTCCCGGTGTTCGGCAAGACTTTTTACCATTGTGAGCGCCTTCAGCGGCAGGCCCCCCCGGGTTCTCCCGGAGAACGCCTCCGGAACTGGGTATTTGACAAGGCGCTTTCCGGGGACATCATCGTCGAACAGCATATTCACGTGATCGACGTTACCAACTGGATCCTGAATGCCCATCCCCTGCGCGCCATGGGCACCGGCGGACGCAAAGGCCGTGTGGACGTGGGTGACTGCTGGGACCACTTTATCGTGGCTTTCGAGTATCCCGACGGCGTGCGGGTCGATTTCAGCGGCCTGCAGTGCGCCGTTCGGTTCGATGCCGACCTCTGTGCCCGCGTGTACGGATCCGAGGGCACCGTGGATACCCATTACGGCGGACCGGTCCGCGTTGCCAGCCTGAAGGAAGAATGGCCCGGCGGGCTGACCACCAACATCTACCAGGAAGGCGCGGTTACCAACATCAAAAACTTCTGCGATACCGTGGCGGCGGGAAAAGCCATCCAGAACATGGACGTATCTGTGGAAAGCAACCTGACCTGTATCCTCGGGCGCATGGCCGCCTATCATCAAACCGCTGTCACATGGGATGAGATGATGGCCGACACCACGCCCATTGACCTTCACCTCGAGCTGGAACCGGAAGCGATCGAGGTTAAACCCTGACCGCCTGTGCCGTAAGGTCCTATTTTCCAGTCTGCTGCCCGGGGGATTCCTTGGGCGTCTGCGGCGCGGCGTCCAGAATTTTAATCCGGAGGTTCCGGAATTGGACCTTCATGGGCGGGCCGGGATGCATCTGAAGGGCGATTACACCTTTGGACCGGCTGTAGGTGCGGTCATGGTCTTCCACCGAGCACATGACCACGTCATTGATTTTCAGGGTGATCCGGTTTCCAATGGCCGTGACTTCATACCGGTTCCACTCGTGTTTTCGTACCTGTTTCAGCAGATCAGCGGGATCGCCAATGGCCTTTTCTTCCCGGCTCCCGTCCTCGCGGATTACCGCGTCGAACCCCCGCATGACTACCCCTCCCCGGTCATGCTGGAAGAGGCATCCGGTCCACTGTTCGCCGTCTTCCATATCCGCCTGGTATCCCCAGATGTCATAATCTTCCCGCCGCTCACTACGGAATTGCACGCCTGAATTGCCCCCCACCAGCTTAAATTCAAAACGCAGGATAAAGTCCCCGGGTTCCGCCTCGGTCCAGAACAGGTAGTGGTGTTTTATACAGGGGTTTTCATCCGTGCTCTGTGAGGTGATTGCCCCGTCTTCCACCCACCACTCGCCGGGCTTCCCATCCCATCCTGTCAGATCCCGGCCGTTGAACATGCTGCGGAATCCAGTTCCATCATCCGAGAACCCAAACGGCGAATAAAAAATAAAAACAGATACAAAAAACGAAAAACAAAGAAAATACAGAACATTCTTTTTCATCGGTTTTCCCTTGTTTGTATTTTTAAGCGTCCGGAAGCTCGTAACCCGTGCGGCGTGGACGGGAGAGCAGCGCGTTCCCTTCTTCACAGTTCCTGAAGCGTTCTGCCACGGGATCCCATTCCAGTTCTTCATTGACCCGGCCTACACGGCGGACAATATTCACCAGTTCACACAGCGTGGTCGCCCGAAGGCCGTACTCGATATCCGCAGTGCATTTTTGTCGGTTTTTAATGCATTGCATCCAGTTTTCAATGTGCGGCTGCGTCTCCGGAACACTCAGCGGCGCCGGCTTATCCGGATGGTCAAGCACCTCCGGGATATCTGAGTCTATTTTATCCCGGTTGATGTCCAGATATCCGGCATCAAACCGGAAAATGCCACCCAAACCTGGCCCAAAATCGCCGTCCAGGTGGCATTTCATGGGCGTCCCATCCGCGAAAATAAACGTGACCCGCGCCCGGGGACCATGTGCCGCCTGGGCCATGGGATAATAAACCAGTCCAGTTTCCTTTGGATCGGGCGTGCGTTCGTATTTCCCTGCCGGCTGGTCGGAGACAGCTTCTTCCAGAATTACTTTTACCGGGCCGGTCTCGTCAGTGCCCAGTGCTCGGTTGACCTGGTCGTAACTGTGGGTTCCCCAGCCGCTTACGCCGAACGAGATGCCTCCGCCGTCATAATCTACCCATTTCGCCCAGCCCATTTGCAGTTCACTGTGATAGGGACGCATCGGGGCCTGGTTCGTCCACACGTCCCACCAGCCCTCGGGGCCGCCTTCCGGCATGGGTTCGCCCGGGCGGTTGTCCCATTCCAGCGGACCTACATAATTCGGGACCAGCACTTCCCGGATCTTGCCCAGTGCGCCGCTTTTCACCAGGTCGCTGACCCAGTTGTTCAGCGGCATGGACCGCTGCTGCGTGCCCACCTGGGTTACCCGGTTGTGTTTCCGGGCCAGCCTGACCATATGCCGCCCTTCGGATATGGTCAGGCACATCGGTTTTTCAATATAGACATCCATTCCCATCGCCATGGCGTGGCAGGTAACCCATGCCCGCGCGTGGGTGGTTGTTTCCACCATCACCCCGTCCAGTTTTTCCTGCTCGATCATTTTCCGGAAATCCACGTACGGGCGCCAGCCCCGTTCTTCCCCCATGGATTTCATTGCGGCGCTGACGCGCGGCTCAAAACAGTCGCACACGGCCTCGATGCGCATTCCGGGGATGCCGACCGCAGTCTTGGCGATTTCCCGGCAGCGGCTGCCCAGGCCGATCAGCCCCACCCGGACCTGTTCGCTGGGAGGCGGTCCGTCCAGCCCCAGCACCCTGGCCGAAACAATCATGGGAGCCACCGCGGTTGCCCGCTGTAAAAATTCCCTGCGTTTCATGGCGTTTTCTCCGCTTGCTGAAAGGTTCAACAAAAGCATACAACCCCGGGTTAACGTGCCTCAATCTTGGATCGTTCTTTTTTCCCGTGCCCCGATCCATTTATACTGCATACCGGCCTGGAATTCGGCCCGTTGCGGTCTTTTTCTCAAGGAGTTATGCCCATGGACATCAAAATTTTTCAGTTGACGCCTTTTATGATGAGCTGTTATGTCCTTTCCGACGAAGGGGAGGTCATTGTTATAGATCCCGGGGAAGCCGCCCCGGCCCTGTTGCGTTACCTTCAGAACTATACCGTGAAACTTATTGTGAATACGCACTGCCACTGCGATCATTGCGGGGGAAATGCTGAACTTATAAAAGAAACCGGCGCGCCCCTGGCGTGCCACGAGGATGATCTGTTCCTGTTGCGCTCCCTCCCCCAGCAGGGCATGATGTTCGGTGTCCCGTTTCCCGCGTCTCCGGATCCGGATGTGCTTCTGAAACCCGGCGACACGGTTGCGTTTGGGAACACCACCCTCGAGGTTCGGCATGCCCCGGGCCATTCCCCCGGTCATATTATTCTCTGCGGCGCGGGGGCCGCGTGGGTAGGCGATGTCATCTTTGCGGGATCCATCGGAAGAACCGATTTGCCCGGCGGGGATTTCGACCAGCTGGCCCACTCCATCCATACGCAGGTTTATACCCTGCCGGATGAAACCGTTTTATACTGTGGGCATGGGCCGGCCACTACCGTGGCCGAAGAGCGGAAAACCAACCCCTTTGTTCGGGGATAACCTGTCATGCGCTTCATCGGTTGTCTTTTACTGGTGTTAACCGCGGCCGCGGAGGGGCCCGAGATTATTGTCGCGCCTGACCAGCCGGTTCCATGTGTTTACCTGGATGACCCCCTCATTCTCAGCCTGAAGGTTCCGGAGCCCGCAGACGTCCGGGTCAGCGTTTCGCTTGTAGATGACGGTGGGCAGGCGTGGGACATGGACCTGGGCGATCTCCGGCTCCCGCCCGGCGTGGAACGGTGGTACGCCCTCAAAGGCGCTCCGGCCGAGCGCGGATTTTACGCGGTCACGGTGACTGTGGCGGTGAACGGAGGGTCCTTTACCAAAAAAGTTGGATTATGTCGGGTCGATCGGCCGACAAAGATATCCAGGTCGGTCCTGGGCATTTCCGTGGCAGCCGGCGCGTGGCCGGCCGGTTTGGAACATGCCCTGAAAACGGTTGGCGCGAGATCCGTGCGCGTGTCACTGTCCAATGCGGATTTGCGTCAGGCGGAAGCCGGTCTTGCCCGAGTGGGACTGAAGGCATGGCTGGACCTGTCTGACGAGGCCGCTGCGGCGCTGACAGCTGAATCGGGTAGACTCAGGGTGTCTGATACATGGGTGGGTATTCAGTTGCCGGCGGCCTCAACCGCCCTTTTCCAGAAAATTCGGGACAAATCTGACTTGCCGCTTTGGGCTGTTGCTGATTCCGTGGAGGATGCGCTGGGGAGCATAAACGGTCCGGCGGCGCCGCTGGCCTCGGGGATGGTGCTTCGGTTGCCGGCTCCGCCTTTACCCGAAGAACGCGCTAGGCTGGCCTGGACGACTCTTCCCGTTGCCGTGGATCTTACGGACGCGGCCTGGATAGCGGACCGACCAACCGACGCTCTGCTGTGGGACATCCTAGAAATGATGGCGGCCGGCGTTTCCAGTGTGCATCTTCCCGCGGCGGCTGTTTATGCCCCTCAAACGGGTTTTACCCCGGCCGCGGCGCTGTTTAATGTCTTTGGCGCGCTGTTCAGCGGGGTGGACTATGTCGGGCGCCTGAACCTGGCGGAAGGCGTTTCCGCCCTGCTTTTCCGAAACCAAGCAGACTGGGTGCTGGTTTTCTGGCGGCCCGGACAGTCGGGTGATCCGGTCCCTGTGACCTTACCGCTCGAAGGGGCGGTTTCCGTTGCGGTGATGGATCATTTCGGAAATGCCCTGCCGGACACGGGAAATCCCGTGGAGGGAAACCTGAACCTTCAACTGGCGGGAACTCCTTTAATTGTTCGCGGAACGGGAGGGAATATCCTGGCCCGGGCGGCGGCCAGCCGCGCCGAGGAGATCATTTCTGCGATGCTGTCCATGCCTGAACCGGCCGGATCGTTACTGTCCGGAGATACCCGCGCGCTGCTTGAATCCGTGCGAAAAAGTCCGGCGGGAGAGGGAGCGCGGGCGCGCTATATCGATTTGTTGCGGCAGATATCCCGGTTTGAAACGGCTGTCGCGGTGGGGGAGGTTGATCCTGTATCTGCAGGAGTGCTTTCCCGGGGATTTCTGTCTTTGGCGCGGGCTTTGGCGGTGGTCGAAGAAGGCCGTGGAGAGCTTTTCCTTGAACCTGTGACCGACATGATCGCCGAGACCGAACGCATGCAGACCATGTACCTGACCGCGACACAACCCGGCGCTCAGGGAGGGGCAGTCAAAGCTGAACAGGTACTCAACGATCTCAAAAAACTGGTTCAGAATGCTGAGAATCTCGCCGCTGCGGGAAGAAAAATCGAGGCGGCCGCCCTCGCGTCGCTGGCGCAGCATTACGCGAAATGTCTGGAAATTTACGCCCGAGGCACATCCGCGGCGGCTGTGACTCGGTTGGATGGCCGGTCCGGGACTCCTGTTCCGCCGCAGCCTGTTTCTGCTCAGGCCGCCGCGCCTGCGCAACAGACGCAAAAGGACGACCAAGAGTCTGCGCCCGACTCCGCCAAAGCAACTACAGCCTCCGGGCGCGCGCTTCAGGAGCCGAGTAAAGAAACGCAGCCCGGCTCCACCCCGTCTGCGGAAGGGGAAATTGTCCATATTGTGGCCAAAGGCGAAAACCCATCAGTCATAGCGAATAAATACGGCGTTTCGCTGGATGACCTGCTGAAATGGAACCGCATGACCCCTAAAAGCCGGATCAATATCGGTGACAAAATTCTTATCCGAAAGGGGAAAACAGCACCGGAACCGGAGAAGGTGCGTCAGGAACCGGATAAAGAGTCACCGACTGAGCCTGCCGATTCCCCTGGGGAAGAAATTATCCACGTTGTGGCCAAAGGCGAAAACCCCTACATGATTGCAAAAAAATACGGCGTTTCGCTGGATGACCTGCTGAAATGGAACAACATGACTTCTAAAAGCCGGATCAATATTGGCGACAAAATTATTATCCGGAAAGGAAAACGCTGAATCCGGGAGTGTATGCCATGAAAAAAATCGCTGTGCTGACCAGTGGCGGGGATGCTCCGGGCATGAATGCGGCCATCCGCGCCGTGGTCCGGACCGCCATCGCCAATCAACTCGAAGTGTTTGGCGTCGAACGCGGATACCAGGGCATGATCGACGGCGCCATCCGTCCGCTGTCCGCCCGGGATGTCAGCGGCATTGTCAACCGCGGCGGCACCATCCTCAAAACCGCTCGGTCAAAAGCCTTTATGACACCAGAAGGTCGACAGCAGGCCGTGGATAACCTGCGCCGGCTGGGAATCGAGGGGCTTGTGGTGATCGGCGGCGACGGCTCCTACCGCGGGGCCGCGTGCCTGCAGGAGGAGCACGGCATATCCGTGATCGGCCTGCCCGGAACAATCGATAACGATATCGGCGGCACCCAGTTTACCATCGGCTTCGACACGGCCCTGAATATCGCCGTCGAGGCGATCGACCGCATCCACGACACCGCCGACGCGCATGACCGCGTCTTCTTCGTGGAAGTCATGGGGCGCCACAGCGGATTTATCGCGATTATGAGCGCCATCGCGGGGGGCGCCGAAGCCGTGATGGTTCCTGAAGAAAATTGTACCGTCGATCAGCTGATTTCGGAGATGCAGGCTTGCCGGGACCGGGGGAAACGCTCCATGATTGTGGTGGTGGCCGAAGGGGACGAAGTCGGGGGAGCGTTCGATGTGGCCCGTCAGGTCATGGATCGCAGCGATTTCAAAGACTGCCGTGTAACCGTGATCGGCCATCTCCAGCGGGGTGGCGCGCCTTCCGCCTTTGATCGCATTCTCGCGTCAACCATGGGCGCGCGGGCCGTCGTAGCGCTCATGGACGGTGAATCCGGAAAAATGGTTGCCATCCAGAATCAGTCGCTCATCCTGAGGCCGCTAAGTGATTCATGGGGTGAGCCAAACCGTTTTGACCCCAATCTGTTGCGGGTGGTCCGCCTGCTGGCTACCTGACGGTTTACGCTATTTTTTTCGGCGTATCAGCACTTCCCGGGTTGCACGGTCCGGATCGGCTTCTATCTTCAGGTAAGGCAGCTGTGCCAATTCGCCTGTCAAGCGCCTGCCATCCACCAGAATATCCGCGGGCGCCCATTCCGCCGGAACATAAATCAGGCTCGCGGGCCGGTCCGCCTGTTCTTCCTGCCACGTTATCCGGAAGGTTCCCTGACCAAAATCCAGTTCCACACGTACCCCGCGGCCGTTCACCGCAATCGGCGCGGGACGGAACAACGCGGAACGGTACGGGCTTTCCTCCATATTCCGGTGGTAATCCCAGTAAAAATCACCCACCGTGTTTCGGGCCAGCAGTTCCGCCATCATGTTGCCGGCATCGCGGCATGACGGGCTGTTGTAGAATGCGCCCCATTCTCCGATCAGCAGGGGAAGTCCCATCCGTTCCGCCTCCTGTACCCTCGAATCCATAGCCATGCCCAGGCGTTTTTTGCTTGCTTCGCACGCGATCGCCGTGTCCAGCACCAGGTCGTACCAGTGCGGTAGGTATGCCACCGGGCCGGACAGCGGGGGGGAGGGGAGAGGGAGCCCTGATACCGCCCCGGCATTGACCAGCGCCGTGGGCTCCAGAAAAATTATCCGGTCTGGGTCCACGGAACGGATCCCGGCGATTACCCGTTCATACAGACCGGCGACAGAGGTCTGCTCGAAGTGATGTATGGCCGGCTCGATCGACGCGAACAGCGTCCGGTAAGCGTCCGGGGATTCCAGCATGGACAGCGCTTCCCGGGGCAGGTACCCCAGTTTCATCGACTGTTCTATCAGGTCCGGCAGGGCAAGCCCCAGTTCCTGGAAGCTCATTTGGCTCAGCGTAGCCAGGGCCAGTGTGCCAATACCGGTCATCACGGAGCCGGCCATGGGTTCATTCAGCAGATCGTACCCGATAACCCCCGGCATGTTCCTGAAACGGGCCGCCACGTGCTGCCATGCACGGGCGAAATGGTCCTGAAGCCCCACGCCGTCCGGACCGGGTTCATTCGACCAGAATGCGTCCCAGGCCGCGTGCAGGCGCGGGCTGGTGAAATAGGCCAGGCTCCACACGCCGTCGGGAGTCCAGTGGGGGAGATCCTGCCGCGCGACAGCCCAGCGGGGAGCCCCGTTGCCTCCGGGAATCGCCGCGCTGAACAGGTCCTGATGCATGTCCAGGATGACGAACAGGCCGCTCGCGGTGATCTCTTCGACCGCCCGCGCCACGGCATCCAGATAGGCGTTATCGTACTGGCTGGGTTCAGGTTCGACGGCGGACCAGAATATCAGGTACCGAACTGCTGTCATGCCCTGATTGCGAAGTGAGAGGTAATGTTCACGACTTTGCCAGGTGGCGTGCCGGTCTTCGGAGGATTTGTTTCCCACGTTGACTCCGCGCGGGGATACGCACCGGCCGGTTGCGTCGACAATGTTTTGTCCTTCCACCGTAAACGGAGGACAGGGCCAGAGTTCCGGCAGGTCAGATTCTGCCGGCCATCCGGCGGCGCACAGCGCGGCAGCGGATATGGTCAGGAGCGCGATCCATCTGCATTTTCCCCGCATAATCATCCACTTCCTGAAAAGAGATCCTGTATTGCACTTTGGCAGATGGACTGTCGGCGGACGCTTCAGGTGTCAAACCTCGGAATGTTCTTCCGCAGTCCGCCGCTTGGCCGCACTCCCCTAAAACCGCCGTTTGTGTTACAATGGGTTTGGAAAGGGATTATTTTATGGCCTACTCCCAGCACGTTGCGGTGCTGCAGCAGGGGCTGGGGGCATGGAATGCCTGGCGCGGGAGCGATCCCGAGTTGCGCCCGGATTTGTCGGGGATCAACTGTTCCGGGCAGGATTTTTCCCGGGGCGCGTTCAGTTACGTCAATTTCAATAACGCGAACCTCGCGGGGGTGGTCTTTACGGAAGCGGACCTACGCCATGCCACCTTTATCGGCGCCAACCTTTCGGGGGCGGATTTTCGGCGGGCCAACTTGGAAGGTGTCGATTTCAGCGGAGCTGTGCTGAAATCCGCCAGGTTCCAGCAGGCGGTCATGGATAAAGTCACCATGCCCGAAGTCAACCTTCGGGGGCTGGATTTTTCCGGCGCGTCCCTTAGGGAAGCCAACCTGTATGCCGCGGATTTTACCGAAGCCCTGCTGGTAGGCGTGGATCTTTCCGGCGCTTTCCTGGCAAAAGCCATACTCGATATGGCGGACTTGCACCAGGCGCGCCTCGATAACGCGAACCTCACGGGCGCCCGGGTAAAATACGCCAACCTGAAAACCGTTGATCTTTCCTCAACGCTGCTCAAAGACGTGGATATTCGGCAGGCGGCGCTCTCTTCCGCTCAAAAGATCACCCTGTTTGTTAAAGGGCATCTCGGTTTGCGCTGATGCGAATGGATCTAGCGCTTTTCGGCCGCCTTTGCCGCGTCGCCTTCCGCGTTGGCGCCGGGAGATTCCCGGATGAGAATGGTTTCTATCGTCAGGGCTTTGCCGGTTGAGTCGTCCACTTCAAGGTATGCCCCGCTGAACACGCAGGGTCCCCCGGCCACATCGAATTTGGTAGGCATCCCTGTCAGGAACCGCTCAATTACTCTTTCCCGATGGACCCCGATCACGGAATAATACGGTCCGCTCATGCCCGCGTCCGTAAGGTAGGCGGTCCCTTTTGGCATGATCCAGCCGTCCGACGTTTGCACGTGGGTGTGCGTGCCGATCACCGCCGAACACCGGCCGTCCACGTGCCAGCCCAGCGCGATTTTTTCCGCGGTTGCTTCGGCATGAAAATCGATCAGCACTACCGGCGTTTCAGACCGGAGCGATTCCAGCTCGGAGTCCGCCACCATAAAGGGGCACCGCGCCGGTTCCATGAACACCCTGCCCACCAGGTTCAGGATACCGATTTTCCGCCCGTCACCCAGCGTCAGGACCATGCTGCCCTGTCCCGGATTATTTTCCGGAAAATTTGCCGGCCGGACCACGCGCGTGAGATCGGATATGCCCTTGATAAGCTCAGGTCTTCGCCACGTGTGGTTTCCCAGGGTAAAGCCGTCAATGCCCGCTTTGTGCAGTTCCTTGATCAGGGCCGGTGTTACCCCCAGTCCCGCCGCCGCGTTTTCCGCGTTCGCGATGACCACATCCGGGCGGTACCGCTCCCGCAGGGCCGGCAGCTGCCGCGATACGCATGCACGGCCGGGCTGGCCGACGATGTCTCCGATAAACAGGATTTTCATATGGCTGCTCCAATGCCGGTGGATGTTCCGCTCAGCGCGAGGCGTATCATCCCCGCTACAAAAATCAGGTATAGCCCCAGAATCACCGCCCCGTGCCACCGTCTCAGGTCGTAATGCCCGCGTAGCAGCAGCAGCATCACCCCCACCAGAGCCAGCGCCCCGGGAAACATATAATTAATCACGGGAAGTTCAGCGGTCAGCGGGTTGAAAATCGCCGACACGCCCGCTACCCAGCACACGTTCAGGATATCCGCCCCGATGATGTTACCAACCCCGACCTGTCCCTGGCGTTTGACCACTGAGGTAATGCAGGTTACGATTTCCGGCGTTGATGTTCCGGCGGCGGCTATCGTCAGGCCGATGATAACCGGCGACATCCCGAGCGCGGCGGCGATTGCCGTAGCCGACCTTACCAGCAGCTCGCTTCCCAGCAGCACCCCGCCGAAGCCTATGCCCAGCAGCAGCGCGATGTGTAGCGGACGCAGGCGCCGGACCTTCTCCGCCAAAGCGTCCGCCTCGCTCAGCGAAACCTCAAAGGCTTTGCGGTGCTGACGGAACTGGCGGAACGCCACGGCCAGATATCCCAGGTACATGGCCAGCAGAATGGCTCCGTCCACGCGGCTCATGGTTCCGTCCAGGCACAGGACGTAACCGGTTCCGAGCGCGATGAGCACGAATACCGCGCTGGTCCGGAACACCAGCGGATCAATCGAGAGAGGTACCGCGCTTAACAGTGCTGCCACGCCGAGCGCGAGGCCGACATCCACGGATACCGAACCGATCGCGTTTCCCAGGGCAAGCTCCGGATTCCCCTGCACGGTCGCCAGCACTGACGTCATCAGCTCCGGCGAAGTCGTGCACAGGCTTACCAACACGATACCCACCAGCATCTTCGGCACGTGGAAATATTCTGCGAACCCCACCGCGCCTTCCACAAACCAGTCAGCCGCCCTCCAGAGGATCAGGATTGAAACGATCAGCATCAGGACATAAAGGTACATTTCAGGACTCCCTCGGACGCGCCCGTCCGGGTGTGATCTGCTCTTCGCTCGCGAGGCTTGCCAGAATCCTCCGGTAGGAGGCGTACCGCAGCTCGGGTATCTTTCCCTCGGAAACAGCCGCTTTCACCGCGCACGACGGCTCATGGGTGTGGGTGCAGTTCCGGAATCGGCAGGACACCGCGTGCTCAGCGATCTCAGGAAAGTAAAACATCACTTCGTCGGGTGTTATATTCCACAGGCCCAACGCCCGGATGCCCGGCGTGTCGATGACCCGGATATCCTCGCGGAGCACGTACAGCCGCGCCAGGGTGGTCGTATGGCGGCCGCGTCCGTCCGGCGTCACTTCCTGCGTGATGACCCGAAGGTTCGGGTCCAGCGCGCTCAGCAGGGACGATTTTCCCACGCCGCTGTGGCCTGCCAGCACGCAGGTCCTGCCGCGCAGGTGCGACGCGAGTTCCTGAATGCCCTCTCCCGTTACGCAGCTGGTTCCAATCACTGGAACGCCGATCGGTTCATAGATGAGCTTTGCCTCAGGAGGCATCGGAGCCAGGTCCAGTTTATTGACTACCAGTACCGGCGCTACGCCGCCTGCCATCGCGGCGATCAGGAAACGGTCGATCAGGCCCGGGCGGAAGGGCGGGTGCGTCGTGGAGGCTACAATGGCGAGCAGGTCCGCGTTTGCCGCAAGCACTTGAACCCGCACCCGCTCATGCGGACCGGCCAGACGGGCGAGCCTTGACCGCCGTGGCGCGATGCCCCGCACCACCAGTTCATCCCCTTCGCGTTCCACGTATACCTCGTCGCCAGGCGCCAACAGGGATTCTTCCCCTTCCGGAAGCCGTTCATCCACCAGGCACAGGTGTTCCCGATGTCCTTCCGCGCCTTCGGGCGGCGTGTATAACTGCACAAACGCCCATTTCTTGGTATGTGAAATCACTATGCCGTTCGGCGTAAAGCTTTCCGGGAGAGCTAACAGCGCCCGCTGTACCGACGCTTCCGGGAGTTTGGCCAGCGCTCTCCGGTGGCGCGAAAGGTCCCGGGAAAAAGCGGTATCTGCCAGCGATTCCCAGTCCCTGGGACGCGCCAGGCTCCGTTTCTTCCGGTCTATCCGCTTCCGTTTCATGCTTGTATCCCGGGGCGTTCAGCCTCCCAGTCAGGCTTTGTTCCAAATACGAGCGTTATCCGCCGAATCTGACACAGGCCGGTATTTCCGTTTCCCTTTTCTACCGCCTCCCGTAAAGCGGCAACGCCGGCCGTGAATTCCGATTCGCTCATCAGGTCGAATGTCGAAAGGAACCTGTTTTCTACCCGTTTCAGGTAAGCCCGGTCGATCGGTGTCGGAGATTCCGAGGCTTCTTCCAGGGAGATCTCCCTGAACCCGGCGGTTTTCAGGGACTGCCGCAGCCGCGTTTCATCGGGAAACCGCTCCAGATCGATTGCCCCGAACCGGGGAAAGAACCGGTTCAGCGGGTGCTCCCGGATATACCCGTGGGGCACTGTGATATGTATGGTCACGCCGCCGGGCGCCAGAACGCGCGCCGTTTCCGCGAAAAGGGTTTCCAGTTCCGGAACGTGATGCAGTACATACGCGCTGATTACGGCGTCAAAGCTCTTATCCGCAAAGGGCAGCAGCGGAGCTGCTCCCTGAACCCACCATCCGGCCGCGCCCTTAATCCGGGCCTGCCGGATCATGGCCCCGGCGGGTTCCAGCACGGCCAGCAGGCCAGGCCGGACGCCCAGCCGCGCCAGGCCTAAAGTCAGATTGCCCGTGCCGCCACCGATTTCCAGAATCCGTTGCCGCCCAGACAGTTTTTCCGCCATCTGCGGATGCCCCAGGTCGACACCCTGTCTGCGGTACTGGTCGTACCCGGGTGCGATCCGGTTATAGTCGATGGCCATAGCG
>JAKOTZ010000101.1 GCA_029776995.1 Candidatus Hydrogenedentota bacterium | reverse complement strand
CCACGCGGATATCCACCACATCCGGCGCGTCGCTCGGTTCCACAACCAGCCGCGTTATCTCTCCCTGACGGTCCACCTGGAACAGATGCGACAGATACTCCGATGCGGTTGGGGCGTCAGATGCATACCGGGTGTAGGCCCGTATTTCGGCAACCACTGAGAACACATCCGTTTGATTCGCCATAATCCGAACCGCGCCGTTCTTGCCCACAATGTTCAGCGCCTGGCTGGCGGGCAGATTAAACTGGCGGGTTTCCAGCAGTCCCGGCCGGCAGACCTCGCGGGGCAAATTGGGCGCGAGTATGCCCACACAGAAAATCTGGATCGCCACGGCAATCAGGGCGGCGGTTATTACGCTCTTTCTGATCAATTTTCCGGTTCCGCTTACTTTTGTACCGCAGATCAGACCCTTACCGGGAGGTCGACGGTTTCAGGCAAGGGATCTGCACCCGGCGAACATGCGCGTTTCCCAAGGAAATGTAATATCATTAACTTAAGACTTCCGAATGATTGTGAAAACACGATGCGCGTATATCTGCTGATTATTCCCCTGGCGCTCGCATTGATCTACCTGATATGGGTAGTGTTCCGGTCGATTTTCCATTCCTGGCTGGAATACCGGATCCGCCTGGCGCTGCTCGAGCGGGCTGAACGCCATCCTGATCTCCTGATCCTGCTGGACGCGCCATCCTCTGAAACCTCGGCGGAATCACACATATCCGAGAAAAATAATACCCGGTCTCAGATCGATCTCACCATAACGGGCGTTTCGCTGACCGTAATCGGATTGTTTTTTGTAGTATTCAACGGCATTCTCGGCAGAAGTCAGTGGGCGGTAGGGGCGTATTTCGGCGGTATCGCCTGCGTGGTGATTGGTTTCCTGCTGGCGACAGTAGGCATTCTCCTGCGTTTTTTAGAACGGTCTCCGGACCCATCAGACCGTTCCGATAATGAATAAATTGGGAAACCGGGAAAATTTGGATAAAGGACCGCGTACTGGATAACATGTTAGCCGCTTAACGGATTATTTCAAGCCATTTTCTCAAAAAATCCACAACTACACGCACAGGATACGGTTTTATGAACGGATACAAAGCGCCAGACATTCGTTCCGGTCACGGTATATGCCAGGAAGTCAGGAATATTCCAGGTCGGGTACTGGCCGTGACCATGGATATTCCCTGGGAACTTTTTCAGAAACACTGCGCATGGACTCCAGATCATGTTTATATGGTGCCGGACATGGATCTGGAAACCGTGGAGCAGGCTGAAAAGACACTCCCACCCTGCGATACGGTGGTGGGGATTGGCGGCGGTTCCAGCTGTGACATGGCGAAATACATCGCCTGGAAACGGGGCTGCCGCATGGTGCTGGTTCCCACCATCATTTCCGTGGACGCGCCGCTGACGAATACCATTGCGGTTCGCATCGACAAGAAAGTGACCTACATCGGGAATATCTTTCCGGAAGAGCTGCTGGTGGATTACTCACTTATTCAGGAAGCTCCTCCTGATCTCAACCGCGCCGG
This sequence comes from Candidatus Hydrogenedentota bacterium, assembly GCA_029776995.1. Classification (GTDB taxonomy): domain Bacteria; phylum Hydrogenedentota; class Hydrogenedentia; order Hydrogenedentales; family CAITNO01; genus JAGPFE01. Next base: position 1,465 of record JAKOTZ010000101.1, on the reverse strand, counting down.
GGCCTGCGATATCGCCAGTATCCATACGGGGCTGTACGACTGGCGCCTGGCCCATGAAGACACGGGAGAGCGGTATGATGCCGCCATAGCCGCGGAAGCGCGGGAATGCCTTGTGGAACTGGACCGGAACGCCGAGGAGGTATATCAGGTTACGCCTAAAGGAATCGACACCATCGTGGACCTGTACCGCCGGGAAGTGAAGTTCTGCACAATATTCGGCAACAGCCGCCCGGAAGAGGGATCCGAACATCTGGTCGCCTATAACATCGAGCACATTACCCGCCGGCATTTCCTGCATGGAGACCTGGTAGCCTTTGGACTGTTTGCCATGACCCGGCTGCAGCAACACGAACACGAATGGATGGTATCCCTGATGCGGCGATGCGGACTGCGTTATATTTGCCCGGACGCATCAAGGGATGAACTGCGCCAGGCGCTGCTTACGCTGAAATCCTTCAAAGACAGCGCCGGCCTCTTCTACAGCATTGTGGACAAAATACCCATTACGCCGGAATTCGTGGAAGATACCCTGGCGGCTCTGGGCTGACAGAATAATCTATAAGTAAATCCGCCGGTTTCAGCGGTCCGCCCGGCGGCGGTCCACAAAAATCGTGCTGTGCCCATCCACGGGCTGGGCCTTCTGCCGCACCTGGGCCAGCACCTCGAAAATCTTTTTGGCGTTCTTGAACTGCCGGTACTGGTTATGAGCCACCCCGATGGCAAGAGCCATCAGCGGCCCCCGCACCTCCCGCCCCTGATTGTCATTGGCTACCACGAACCCCTGACTCAATTCCTGAGAGGTGTAAAACAGGGGCGCATTCTCATCGAAAAGTTCAGCCAGGTGTTTGCAGAAACGCTCGTAATCTTCCAGCTTCAGCAGCACGACAAAATGCTGACGCCCCATGTGAGCGATAAAGCACTCGTAGATGCCAAGATTTCTGGTGAGGCTGACCAGCATTTTGGCCACGCTCTCAATAACCTGCTTCGCCCCCTCCTGCCCGCGGGAGCGCGCGTATACTTCAAATCCCACCACATCGATGTATACCACCGCGATGGACTCTCCCCGGGCCAGCTGATGATTGATCTCCCGCTTGATGGCGTCCGTGCCGGGAAGGTTGGAAATCCGGTTACGGGTATGGACAGATGCCAACAGGGCATTCATGGAGGCGATTTTATCCAGCAGGCGGTCAAATTTGAACGGTTTGACGAGATAGTCATCCGCTCCCTGCTCCAGCCCGTGCATTACTTCCGGTTCTTCACCTAGAGCCGTAAGCATCAGGATGGCAACTTTGTACAATTCCGGATCCCGCCTGATACGCCGGCAAATCTGATACCCTGTCACGCCGGGCAGCATAATATCCAGCAGGCAGATTTCCGGTTTAATCTGCTTGGCGTACTCAAAAGCCCCTTCCCCCGTATTGATCACGTATACTTCATGCCCCTCCGCCTGAAGTTTGGCGCGGAT
>JAKOTZ010000098.1 GCA_029776995.1 Candidatus Hydrogenedentota bacterium | reverse complement strand
ACGCTGGCCAACCCCCTGTCCCCCAAAGACCGGGACGTGGCCATGGTCTTCCAGCACTATGCCCTGTATCCCCACATGACCGTATACGAAAATATGGCTTTCGGGCTCAGAAACCGGGGATACGCGAAAAAGGATATTGATCAGCGGGTCCGGCAGGCCGCTTCCATGCTGGGGCTGGAGCCGCTCCTGCGCCGGAAGCCTGCCGCCCTGTCGGGAGGCCAGAAGCAGCGCGTGGCGCTGGGGCGCGCGATCGTGCGGAATCCGCGGCTGTTTCTCTTCGACGAACCCCTCTCCAATCTTGACGCCCAGTTTCGGGCGCAAACCCGTTCGGAGTTGCTTGCCCTGCAGCGGCAGCTGGGAACCGCCGCGCTCTATGTCACCCACGACCAGATCGAAGCAATGACGATGGGGGACCGGATTGCGGTGATGCGGGAGGGACGCCTGGAACAGGTAGGGCCGCCGCTGGAGGTCTATCGCAGGCCCGATTCCATGTTTGTGGCTCGCTTTATAGGGTCTCCGCCCATGTCCCTGATTTCCGGAACCTGGTCGGTCCGGGACCGGAAAGGATATTTTCAATCCGACAGCGGTTCCCTCACGCTGATTTTTCCGCGCGGGGAACTGCCGGAAATGGAACGGTGGGATACTTGTAAAGTGGTGCTGGGCGTGCGGCCGGAATCTGTTGTGCCCTGCGGACCGGATGACCCGCGCGGCAACAGGGTCGACGGAATTGTGGAATCCGTTGAGCTGACCGGCGCCGACGCGTATGCTGTGGTTGTGTGCGGAAGGGACCGGCTTATCGCGCGGTGCCCGGCGGGCCGGGTCAAACCGGGCGCGTCGATCGAACTGGGCGTGGACTTGGCGGCGTGCTGTTTCTTCGACCCGGTATCTGAACATAGAATAGCTCCTGTCGCGGAGAACGGATATAAGGAAATGCCTGCTTTTGGGGGAAATGCCAAATGAAGCAACAGACTTGCGGCGAACTGGATTTTATTGAGCGGTTTCTCAGGCGTACCAGTGGTTACGTGGCTGAAAAATGGGAATCCCGGCACCTGGTTACGGTGGCGTCCAAAGGGGATCCCGCTGACCTCCTGACCGAAGTGGACCTCACGGTCCAGAAACGTTTTGCGGACCTGCTCAGCCAAACCTACCCCCATGATGTGCTAGTCGCGGAGGAAAACGGATTGGACCGGGTGCCCGATCCTTCCGCTGAGCGCCGGGTGTGGGTGGTTGACCCGATTGACGGCACCTACAATTTCGTGCGGGGGATGCGTCCCATCTTTGGCATATCCATTGCCTTCCTCGAAAATGGCGAAACCCGCTGCGCGGGGGTTGCCTTTCCGCTGGACAACTGTTGCTACTTGGCCCTGAGAGGCGGGGGAGCGTGGTGCGACGGGCGCCCCATACGGGTATCCGATATTAAAAAACTCAACGAAGCCTGCGTCGAGATCGACTTCAGTGTCATGGAAGACCGCAGGATGTTCATGGAGAGGGCTTCAGATATCATGCTGCGTGCAGGACAGATCCGCTGTTGTGGCGCCGCGGTCGGGGGGATCTGCCAGGTTGCGTCTGGCGAGTCGGAAGCCTATTTACACATGACGCTTCACCCGTGGGACTATGCCGCGGCGCAGCTGATCGCGGAAGAGGCGGGGGGGATGGCAACCCGGCTGGACGGTTCGCCCCTGCGGGTTTTTGACGGCAGACAGGGGGTGCTTATCAGCAATGGCGCCGTCCACCGGGAAATCCTGTCTGTCATTCGACCCTGAGCGCGAAAAAAAACGCCATTATATGGAGGTGGCAATAATTCCCTGAGGTGTCGCTACGTAATGGACCCGGAAGTCCCGGGCTGATGCGGGTACGTCTTTAACCATCGAGAGGCTGAAGGCCAGGCCGATTGAAATGCCGCTGAAATGGCTCAGGAACCGGTCGTAATACCCGCCCCCGCGACCCAGCCGGAACCCTTTTTCGGTAAACGCCAGGCCGGGTACCAGGCACACCAAAGGGCCAGGCATTTGCGATGTTTCCACTCCCTGTGCCGTGTCCGGTTCCGGAATACCGTATTTCCCTGCCCGAAAAATCCCGTCTTTTTCCCATGCGGCCCACCGCAAGATCTTTTCCCCGGGCCGGATGACGGGAACATACACCTTTTTCCCGTCGTCCGCGGCATGCCTTAATATGGCGGCGGGATCCGCCTCCTCGGGGAAATGCCTGATATACCCCAGCACCGAGCCCGCCCGCCTGAACAGCGGGCTGCCTATCACCTCCGCCGTAATCCGGTGGTTCTCAGCGTGCAATACGCCAGGGTCTGCCGCGGAAAATCTGGCCTTCTGGATGCCGCGCAGCTGTTTTTTCTGTTCCTGGAGCAGGATTTCGTCAGTGCCTGGAGCCGCCATGAGTTCGCCAGGTGTGCCGTTCCGGCGGTGCCGCTGAAGCCGTGGACGCGCCGGAGTGGGAATCGTTCTGTTTTGCCCCGGACGCCGGTTCTGCGGCAGGTCGAATCCGTTTTACGCCCGCGAATGCGGTCAGCACCCGGTACCACCAGCTTGTCATGCTCATATGCTGCGCCTCCCGCATGGTTCTTGTTCAATGATACCACGGAACATCCAAAGCTGGCGCTGAACACGGCTTTTTGGCCGTTCCGGCGCGGAGGCGGTTTCGCCGGATTCAGCGGGGGTGTTGTATGGCGATTACTGGCCGGATGCCGGCTGGGGTTCCGAAGCTGGAGCGGCCGCGCTGCCGGTTTCCGGCGTCGTCACGGATTCTTCTGACGGAGTCGGCGATGCGGGCTGTTTTTCTTCCGGGAACAGTTCCGGATGTTCCGATTTCAGCCGGTCCAGGGCCCCCTGCGCGCGCCGTGCCGCAGTGGTTTCGGGGAACACCTCCATCTGGCGGCGGTAGCTTTCCACCGCGTCCTGCAGGTTTCCGGCCTTTTCCTGCAGCCGGCCGATATCGTACCACCGCAGCTGGACCAGGTAATCCGTGGGAAAATCCAGCACCAGTTTCCGGTAGGCTTCGAGGGCCTGGTCGGCGTTCCCCTGTGCCTCTTCTATGAACGCCAGCCCGTCTTTTGCCCGCGGCACATAGGCGGAACGGGGATACTTCTCGCACAGCGAATTAAAAAATTCCCGCGCCTTTTCGTAGTTTTCCGATTCCAGCGCGGATTCTCCCGCCAGGTAAAGCGCCTCGTCGGACCACTTGCCCGCGGAGTCGGCCGCCGCGGCAAGGGCTTCCATACGCGCGGCGGGGTCCTGCGTCAATGCGGCGCGGACATACCCTTCTGCGGCCCGGGCCGCGTTGTTCCGCGTAACGGCCTGCGCGGCGATGCCCGCCAGCGCGCATACAACTACGAAAACCGCGCCCCCTACGTAGAGCCAGGGATTTTCCATGAAGTGCTGGTAGAGCCGCTCGAGGTCGGTTTTCGGTTTACTGGTTTCCTGTTCTACGTCCTGAAGCCGCTGGGATGTTTTACGGGGCCTGGCCATGCTGTTTTACTCCTGCAGATGATAAACTCAAAAAAATAACCTCCGGTATGTGCTTTTTACGGCAGGGAGGATCCTATATCATATTCAGTAGAGGGGACCCCACTCAAGTATTTTCCAGTCCCCGTCGATCCGTTCCAGCAGCACGACGGTCTGTCCCTGGATATTGATCGGAAGGCCGCTGCTGTCTGCCGGATCGGCCATGGCGCCGAAAGATTCCACGGCCCTGGCGTACTGCCCCTGTATCTCCACGCTCGGCGGGGTTCGCACGATCCGGATATTCCGGTACCGTTCGAAAACCTGGCGCAGATATTCCCGGATGCCGGCGTAATCCCGTCCCGCCTTATCCCGGTAATTCAGGGAGACATGCCCCATCACCTGGAACAGGGATTCCCGCTGCATGCCGGCCTGCACTTCGTCCAGCACCTGCCGGACCCGCGTTTCCGCGTCGACCTGGGTAACGCCGGCCGACCGCCAGAACAGGCTGTCCACCTGCACTGATTGGCACCCCCCCGCCAACGCCAGCAGCCCGACCGCCAGCAGTGCTCCCCAACCCGGGTGGTTCATTAGAAGGCTTCCTTGCCGCCCTCCGGCACCAGATGCAGGATCAGCCGCTTGGGACGACCGAAACCTGCTGTCTCGACGGACACTTCAAGGCGTTTTCCCGGCTTGGTGAAAAGAATGCGTACGCCGCCGGATGCTTCATTCACGCTTTCCAGGCGCCATCCCGCGGCCGGGCAGTTCTCCAGGTAGAAATTGGCCACCTCGTTGACATCTGCCCGGATGTCATACACCATCTGGCCGATCTGGATATCTTTGGATTCATAGACATACGACCGTTCCAGATCTTCTTTGGCTTTTTCCGGAACGGGCACTTCCTGGAAGCGGGGCTTGGCGGATACCGCCAGGCCCGACGATGATGCGGCGGGTGTGCCCGTCTGCTGTTTCGTCTCGTCCAGGAGCTCGACGGGCGGCGCGGATTTTTTCTGCCAGGGCAGTTCCATGCTCTGGCAGGCCTGAAGCATTACCATAACCGTCACAGGAAACACCAGCATTCCAATTCCCGCCACGCGTTTCATGGCTGTTCCTCCGTTACTGTGTCCGTCGCAACGTTCTCTGCAGTTATTCTCAGAGCATTCACTAAAGCATACGTATTCCGCCCGCCGCATTGCAAAACCGTCTCCAGTTCTACCTCCCCATATCCACCCCTTCCGGAACATCTCCAGAAAAATTCAAGGAGAAGGTCGTTCATCAGCTGAAAAATGTCCCTCCCTCAATCGTACTCTGTTATGATATCCCATATGTCCTTATCAATTGTTTCTTCCAAGGCAAAAAATCGGTATTCCACTTTTCCTGCGGAGCCTTTGCTGTCAAACCACTGCCCCTCTAATCGCACCCCCTTTTCCGAGATATTCATAGTAAGATTGTCAGGGACATATTGTGAAGCTGGTTGTTGAGATTTTTCCACTGCGATCGCTTGTAGCCGCACCTGGCTATTTTCAATTTCACCAACATAAATTTCCCAGCACGTCCATCCTTTTACTGTTCCTGCGGCAATAATCTTGTTTTCCTGCAAGTGTAATATGTGTAGCACAGCATCCGATTTGCCACCTTGCCGTTTTTCCCAAGACCCCCTCCATGTGCCTTGGAGAAAGCCGCGTTTTGTACCCATCATCTGCATTCCACGTGAATATGCATCGCCGATCAAGAGGTAATCGCCATGTACCCAGCCCTCCTGCCCCTGCCCATACTCGATCCGTACCCACTCCCCCCCATAAAAGCTCACTGTTTTCACAATCGTTCCTTCTTCCAAAGTAGCTTTCACCTGTCCTGAGAGGCTAGGAGTGTCACGCACGTTAAGCAGATTAGCTGTGACAATGGCGGAATCTGATGCGGCCGGTTCTTCTTCTTCCACCCCTGGTGACAGTTGTTCTGTTTGGTCTTTCAGATTATCTGCGGGTGATTCTTGTCTAGGCACTTCATTAGGAATAATCAGTTGCGCGTTTAGTGGAGCGCTGACAAAGGGTAGCAATATCAGCGCAAAGATAAAAATAAATCCCCAACACTCGATACGGTTTCTGTTTATCATTGTGTGTCCTCAGTATTTTCCATCGGAACAGATATTACTGCAGGTTCATCAGCATTAGGGGCTTCTTTTGAAATTTTTGGTATGAAAAGAGGTGCCACAGCATCATATTCCATGATGCGCAGGTGTTTGAGTCTGTCCTGGCTGATGAGGGTTAGCAACATACCAGGTAAAACCAAAATAACAGTACAGCAACACTCCAGTCCGATAGTCTCCGTAAAGGTGAAACAGAAATTGGAAAAACGGAAATTGGGAGCCGTTTTTGCGGCTATTACAGCGCGTGCAAAAGCTATCCAAATAGCGATTATCAACAATACTACCTTTGCCGAAATTTCCGCTACGAGTAGCAGCAGTTGCCGTGTGGTTTGCATTTCTTTTTCTACAAGTTCCTGCTTTTGTGCCGTTAATGACGCGACTCGGTCTTGTAGATTTTTCCTGCGCATCTTTTCCTGATCTAACGCCATCTGTAGTGCCAACAACCGTGCATCCTCTGGGTTTGCTGGAACCTCTTGTTCAGATAGCCCCCGCAAAAATCGTTGAACACCCAGCATACTGCCTGCTGATTGCATTCCAGGGTTATTAGTTTCCGAATAGTAATACACCAAACCATATAAATCATTAAGTTTCATTAGAGGTTTTGCCCCCACTGAATCAATGATCTCGTTAAGCTGAAGCTGTATTGTCGTTTCAAACAACTCTCTTACCAGAGGGTCTTCCGTATTATTAGCGTAGAGGTGTGCAGCCAGCCAGATACCAAGCGATATCGATTCTTTATCATAAACTTGCGCCGCAAACTTATCCGGCCAGGTGGCAGGCATGTCGTATAGCATTCTTGTATGCAAGTTCTTTAATCGATCAGCGAGGGGAACTAATATTGTTGTGAAAAGATTCATGTGCGTCGAAGTATTGATGACATCTCTGAAATCCTCATCGCTATCGGCTATCGTTACCGCTTGTGTGAGCATTTCTACAGCCGTATCCCTCAGATCCAGCTCGGCAGATGTTTTTGCGATATCAAGCGTCTCTCCAAATTCTCTGCCTGCCGCCAGTTTCTTAAGTTGATCTGCAACCGTTTCTGGCTCAGCTACTTGATGAAGAAGTCTGAGAATCTTAAGATTGTCTGCGAAGTCCGGATAGGGATTTTTTATGATGGCATCAAGTGCGTACCGTGCCGATTCTAAACGTCCATGTTGTTTTGCAGTAAAAAAAATAGATTCAACAATATTATATTTTTGACGCAGACGAAATATAGCCTCGATCACTTTCTGGTATGTGTCTGCTAGGTCTAATCTATGGGCAACTTCCAAAATCGTCAGGATATCAGTCAATTTTGTTGACATTTGAAAAGCGTATGGGAGCATGACTTCCACGGACTCATTGGATTTATAGGCGGCAAGAAACAGAATAATTGTGAACAATGAGTCTTTGGGAAACTTTGGTAAGGTAAGCTCACTTTTTTCCATCAGCGGAGCAACCCCCTTCTCAAGCAGTTCTTTGACCCCTTCGCGCCCTGCCGCTTCGTAAAGTGACGCCTTCACAAACCAGTAGGCCATATTCGTAGGACTGTTCTGCAAAATAACAGCAACCGCTTTTTCAGGAGGGGTTTCTGTTGCAACAATACAAGGGTGATTATTGGTTTGAGCTGATTCCAACAGTATCTTGAGCAATTCCGGCTCAAAAGTCAATTTAAATGTTTTGCCCTCAGGCAGATTATCCACGGCATAAAGTGCGCGCTCAAGCGGAGTAAACCTTATATACTCAAGCGCTTGATTTATTTCAGTAATAATAGCCGAGGGGGCTGTTGTGGCTTCCAATTCATTGCTTTCATCTTCAGGCGTCGCAACATCGTTAGACGCCCCCACGATGTTATCTTTGTTGGGTGACTCAGACTCTGAGGATTTATCAGAGGATGCTTCTGTCACGCCTGTGTCTTGTGCAACAGCAGGCAACATGAGTAACGCAAAGAGAACGATAAAAATAATGATCCAAATTGTTTTAGCGATCGTTCCAATGGGTGGGGTATCGCCCGACGCTGATTTCCGAACAGGTATTGCAAAGAGAAAACGCAGGGATAGCACCTTTCGAGAAAAAACCGGCCAACCCGTCAACATCAAAAGCAGCGATGTTACGCCAAAAATGAAACCGATATTTGCCAGCACCGGAGAGATATTTCTGGCAGGATTCATAAACTGCTGTACTCTCAATTATGAAGCCGATTCTTTCCCGTTCTTCGATGCGGCCCGCAATCTCTGAGTTTTCAGCATTCAGTCGAGTTTCTTGACTTTCGAGAGCAGCATTTTCTTTTTTTAACTCGTTTATTTGCTGTTCGATGTCCGCATAGGATGATGATGAATCGCCATCTGATACCGAATCAGGTTTAGCTGGTTCGTCAGTCCACCCGGTTATTGAAAAAATAGCCACAAATATAACCGTTGGAAATAAAATCGCCTTTCCTTTTCCCATGATGATCACCTCCCAGAATAGATTTTTTTGGTTAATGTTGTTTAATCGGAACAACGCCTCAACCCTGAAAAGTTGTACCACGCGATACTTTAACAGGCCGTACTATCATCAAGAACATAGCTCATATTTACCTAGAAATCATTTTAATCACTATGGGATATTATAGAAAAATGGAAATAGCCGGGTTCAAGCTCTATGTTGTATATTTTGCAGCAAAATTTTTCTGGAAATTTCCTCCCACTTTTGACGTTAAGACTCAATTACTCGAAAAATAAATCTTATCGCTCAACGAATTCAATAAATCATCCGTTATATACGCAAACAGTTCGCTGTGCCGGGTGCGGCGGTTGTAGCGTCCGTTTACGATTTCCAGATGGCTCCACCCGGGGAAGATCCGAAGGTGTTCCGGCAGGGCCAGCGTGTTTTCCGTGATCAGATCCCAGTCCGGTTCCAGCGGCCACGCGGGAACCTCCCAGCCCAGTATGTTTCTTGTCTGGTAGAAATGGCGGCCGGGACTCCCCGGACAGGCCAGCATGCTCTGCAGGGGCACAAATCCGTCATTCAGCTGGTACGCGGTCAGCGGCCACCGCCCGCTGGGCGATTCATACAGCCCCATCATGATGCCCGTCAGGCGAAGCCCGACGCTTTCGATCAGGTTTTTCCAGAAGGAAGTCATGTCATCATCGGAGCGCACCGCGATATCCGCAAGCCCCTCCGCGTCCCGGATGTATCCGGCGTAAAGATAGAAGCGGTCCAGAAAATTTTCCCCCCGGCCCGACGGAATAATGCTGTCCAGGCCGCCGCAGTAATTCGGCAGCGGGACATCGGGTTCAAATGTATTGTCGTCCGCGTAATCCGGCCGGGTCCGGGCCCAGCTCACGTTGGCATCCCGGGGAGAGAGTACCCGCGGATGCCATTTCCTTTCAATGGACCATGCCTGGAAATGCCGGTAAGGGATGCCCTGGCCGGCAGGTTCATCAAAATTTCCCCATCCATTGTCCAGATCGCTTTGGTTCTTCACGGAAAAATAATTTATCTGGATCAGGTTTTCCAGAACGGCCGCAGCCAGGTTCAGTTTGCCGATGCCCATACGGGAAACGGTATGCCTGCCCCATTCAATAGTTGCCAGGGGAGAGCCCAGCATAGGCGCGCCCAGGTTGATGCAGGCCAGTACCTGTTGCCCCCAGTCCGGATAATTATTCATGAATGCCAATGCTTTCAGTCCGCCTGAACTGTTGGTTAAAATGGCGAAAGGACCGGGGGGCCAGTAGTATCTGACTCCGTCCGTTACCGATCCTTCTGTGATGGCCTGGTCCAGAAACTTCCGCAGCCAGGCCACGATGCTGTTTTCGTAGGTCGGGCAGGACGGGTCGAACCCGATTGCCGCGTTGATCCCGGCCATGGGCTGGTCGAAAACCCATATCTGGAAATTTGCCCTTAAACCTTCGGCCTCTTCGCTTCGCGCGGCCCAGTCCAGAAAATTCGCCCAGCGGTTGGTGCCTGTGCCGTGGATCAGCAGCAGCGGCACCGGGCCGACCGCGGCATCCGGAATAGCCCGGTATAACTTCCAGCTTTGCCGGGCGGCGGGATCATCCGTGGGATCCGGCCAGTGCAGAAGCACCTGGTCGAGTAACGAACCCTTGAGGGGATGCGCCTTTTTCTTTACCAGGACAAAATCTCCCGGCACCGTGCGGAACTTGACGGATTTCCCATCCGCCGACACCTCGGCAGGCTCTTCCTGATACCAGCCTTTTCGGATGCGCCGGTATACTGCAACCTGTGGTGCGGGTTCTTCTCCGGTGTTTACGGTTACGGTCATCGGTTCCGGACCTCTTCCATTAACCCGGACCGCCTGAAGCAGCATGGTTTCCGGCGCCAGTTCCGCCTGGAGAGCCCTTTTCTCCAAAGCTGTCAGTTTGGGGGATTTGCCAATAGCCCGGCTGCCATCCGGCAGCGTTGCGGCATGTCCCAGGATGGCCAGCAGCTGGCGTTGCAGCGTGGTCACCCGCATGGAAGAATCTCCGGCCAGCAGCCGCTTCAGGGAACGATTGAAATGGGTCACAGCGGGCCGGGAACCGGGGGAAGAGTTCTGGCTGGTTGCTGCGGGCAGCGCGCTGTCAAAGAAAAAGGAACAATCAACCCCTTCTGCTCCAGCCAGGGGGCCAGAAACGCATGCCACTACGGCCGATATCCAGCGCAAACAGGCACCACCCATCAAATTTCACCCTGCAGTAAGAAATAGGATTCCCGATGGTACCTGTCTATTCTACGTTATTTTTCCTTTGACCGCCGAAAAAAAGCCGGCATCTTCAGCATGCGTTTTTTCTCTTCACTTTGCTTGGGGTCATTCTCCCATTTAAACACCTCTGTGAACATCACCGGCTGGTCTTCAAGGGTCTGTTGCCGCGGTCCGGATTTCCCGGAAGTTTTGGCGGCCGGCATGACAGGCTGGCGCGCGCCGGCAGGCTTAGGCTGGACTGCCGACACGGGATGGGCTGCGGGCTGTGCGCTTGGTTCCCGCGTGGGTTTTACACCGGCCGCGGGCTGGTTTCCGGCGGGCAATGACGGATTCACGCCGGCGTGCGCCAATGGACCGGCGACGGTTGCCGTTTTCTTCTCCGGCGATTCTCCCGGCGTCGCGGCATCCGAGACGACCTTATCCCTGTGTTTGGCCGCCGGTTCCGAATGGGCGACCGCTCGCTGGCTGTAATGCTGGCGGTAATCCCGGTCCGGGAATCCCGCTGCGATCACGGTAACCTGGAAATCGTTGCGTTCCTGGGTTTCGACCACGGCGCCGAAGATGATCCTGGCCTGGGGGCTGGCCTTTTTCTTGATGAAATTG
>JAKOTZ010000097.1 GCA_029776995.1 Candidatus Hydrogenedentota bacterium | reverse complement strand
ACGGTTCGGTAACATCAAATACCCTGTCCGGAGGCGCCGGGGCCGTTGGATCGGTTGGGGCTAATGGTTCCGGCCGCACGGGAGGGAATCCGGGCAGCGGCGGCGCGGGCGGCAGCGGCGGCAATGGCGGCGCGGGCGGCACAGGCGGGAACGGGGCCAGCGGTCCATCCGGCGGCGGCGCGTTCGTGCTGGCGGCCCAGGGACTGCTGGACGTAACGAGCAGCTCTTTTGATATCAGCGCGGCGCCGCGGCAGACTTCCGGCGGCTCCGGCGCAGCGGGCCAGGCCGGGGGCAGCGGCGGCGCAGGCCAGGCTGGCGCCAATGGCGGTACGGGAACCCAAAGCGGGGTCTCGGGAAAAGGTGGCAACGGGGGGCGCGGCGGAGACGGCCAGCGCGGCGGAGACGGCGGCGCGGGCGGCAGCGGCGGCGCGGGCGGCGGATCCGGGTACGGCACGCCGGGCATGATCAAGCTCATGGGCTCGGTCATTCTCGCCAACGGCCGGATTATCGAGGCAGGCAATGTTGCCAGCTCAGCCCCTGAACACAATGGCCGCCTTACCTGGATCTCCAACATGAACACCGATGCCATCCTGCTGTACCGACCGATTTTCAGCACTTCGGGCGGCCAGCAGATTGTATATGGCATCACCCGCCATGACGCGTTGCTGATGGCCTACAACTCATTTACGGCAAGCCTGACGCCGAAAATTCCCGAGCTGGCGGGTGGTCCCGCGGCTTCGGGCTGGCTAAAAACCAGTTACTGGAACCGATCCCAGGTGGACGCGCTGATACCGGACGCCAATAACGCGCTGCAGATCTGCATTCTTCGGCAGACATCGACGCCCTACGCGTCGGTATATGATGGGTATGATCAGGTGTTTCTAAAGAACACCACCGGCAGCACGCTGACTAACGTAGCCATAAGCATCGGCGGCGGAACCCCGCAGCTGATCTCCGGTTCCGGCGGAACAGACGGCGTGCTGGCAAACGGCCAGGTCTGGACGGTGACCATACCCGCGGGCACATCGGTGGTCGGACTAGTACTTCCCCAGGTGCAACCGGCCAACCAGATCATTCCGGCCACCCAGACAGCCCAGTTCACAGTCCGCACTGCCAGTGGCGGCGGGCACACCTACCAGTGGTACAGGGATGGCGTCGCCCTAACCGATAACGCCACTTATTCGGGCGTAAACACGCCCACCCTGACCATCTCGAACTGCCACAATTCAGAAGAAGGCAGTTACACCTGTCGGGTATATGACGGCGGGCTGGGTTCAACGCTGCTGGGGACCGGAACCCTGATTGTCAGTGATCCGGCGTTCCTGACCAATCCGCAATCCCAGACTGTGGATCCTTTGACGGACGTAACCTTCAGTGTCACAGCCGCGGGAACGGTCAATACCATCCGGTGGCTGATGAACGGCGCTCCCATCTCCAACGGCACCCTGCCCCACGGCACCATTGTCAGCGGCGCGGACACGTTAACCCTCACGCTGACGGGAGCGCGCGAGAACGATGAAGGAAACTACGTCTGTGAACTGACCGGCCCGGATGGCACCGTGCTGTCCACGGCAGCCATTCTGACCGTGAACAACCCGCCCGTGATATCGGTGCACCCGCTGAGCGTCAACATTCCGGTAGGCGGCAGCACGGTACTTTCAGTCCAGCTGTCGTCCGGTACCCCCAATTTTGACTATGTTTGGGTAAAAGAACTTTCGGGCGGCGGCGAAGAGCTGTTGCGGGTTATCTCGAAATCCAGCACATCCGATTCCATGAACATTCCGCTCTCCGGCGGTGGGGCCCAGCTGAGCGATACGGGCCGGTACCGGGTCAAGATCAAGAACTCGGCCAGCACCGCCATGAATCAGACCGGAGATCCGGCGAACGACTGGGTAGTATCGAATTGGGCAACCGTCACGGTATATGAACCGCTGACCGTTATCACGCAGCCGTCCAGTCAGTCGGCCAATTACGGCGACACGGTCACTTTCACCTGCACGGTGGGCGGATCGCTTACCGGCCTCCAGTTTGAATGGCTGGATGCCTCGAATCAGGTGGTCACGTCGGTCAATCCCCGCGCGTCGGTGAACAATGCCGGTCCGACCTCGACACTGACCATCACCAATGTTCAGAACACGGATGAGCCGGCGGGATGGCCGTCTCAGGGCTACCGCTGCCGCATCTCCAACGCTTACCAATCCGGAGGTAACGCCATCTACACGCAACGGGTAAATCTGACAGTCCAGGATCCTGCGATTATCACGCACCCCGCGAACCAAACCGCCAACCTCGGCGGCACGGCTACTTTCAGCGTTGTCGCGGTAGGCAGCGCAAACTCGTACGCGTGGTACAAGGAAGGCAGCGGAACGGTTCTGGGCACAAATGCCACCCTTACGCTGACCGGCATCAGCGAATCGGATGCGGGACTGTATTACTGCACAGTCACCGGTCCGGACGGAAGCGTAGAATCCAACCGGGCCACATTGAGTATTTCCGACCCGTATATTGTCGGCCATCCCACCTCTGTAACAGCCGATCCGGGAGACACGGTAAACTTCTCTGTGGTCATCGGCTCGCTGAGCACTAAACCGATCGGCTACCAGTGGCGAAAAGACGGAGTAAACCTGACCGTCCCGGGCGCGTCGGGCACGCTGGACGTAAGTAATCCATCCTGGACCGTTACCCTGACGCTGGCTGGCATCTCGCAGAGCGATGAAGGCAGTTACGACTGCGTGCTCAACGGCGTCAGCGGCCAGGTGTTTTCCAACGCGGCTACGCTGACCATCCGGAGGCCGCCGACAGTCAGCGGCATTCAGGTCAACCCGAGTACAGGCATTGCTCCACTTGGTTCCAACGCGTCACTCAAGGTGATCGTAACCGGCGGCACGCCGCCTTTCACCTACCAGTGGACGAAAAACGGGCTGCCGATCACCGATCCGAACATCAGCGGTCTCAACACCGATACCCTGATCTTCACCGGCGTGATTCAGAACAACGAAGGCACCTACCGGTGCGTGGTGTCCAACAGCGCGGGTTCCGCCCAGGCGGAACGCCTGTTTATCGCCGGAAGCCTGGTCACCTTCGCGGTAC
>JAKOTZ010000096.1 GCA_029776995.1 Candidatus Hydrogenedentota bacterium | reverse complement strand
GAATTTCATGTCCGGCCGCCGTGTGTCAATGTAAACGGATCCGACCAGCCGGTCTTCCACCTGTAGGGGAACGCATATGGCGCTGGAAATGCGCGAAAGAATGACACTTTCCCTTCCGGAGAACCGGTCGTCGTGCGCGCCATCGGTCATCAGTACGGATTCCCCGTCAATGGCAGCCCGTCCCGCGATGCCCATGCTGGGGGATGACGCTTCGAGGTCCCGTCCCATGGCGCGCGCCACGATGACGCGCAGGGTACGCTGTTTTTCTTCACGCAGCAGAATAAAACCGCGGTCCGCTTCCAGGATTTCCAGAACTACATCCAGCACGTGTGACAGCCTGCTTTGGAGGCTGGTATTGGCCAGCATGGCCTGGTTTGCCCGGTGCAGCGCTTCCAGCCGCCGGTACGCGCGTCCGATACGCACCAGTTCTTCCTGGGAAGGGACCGGGGTTTCTTTGCCCGGTGGCGGCGTGCCCCGCCGGCCGATCTGGGTCATGGTGGATCCTAGACGGTCCATTTCTTCCCGGATGGAACGCACGCTCTGATTCAGGCGGCTTTCATGCCGGACAGTTTCCGGCTTACGTTCGGTAGTACTGCCGAAGCGGGTATCGTCCCGGTACACCATCCTGCATTTTCCGCCGAGAAGAATTTCGTCCAGATGTTTCAGGACCCGTTCCATTACCCGCTGGCTGTTGACGAAAGTACCGTTGAGGCTGTTGAGGTCCCGGATGATGGTCTGATTTCCCCGACGGACCACTTTGGCGTGGTGACGCGACACCTCCTCCGCTACCAGCACCACGTCGTTTTCTTCCGCTCTACCCAGGGTAATTTCCCCTGTCAGCAGCGGAACGGAGAAAGTAGGCATTCCCGGCTGTTCAATGATCAACTGGGGCATACAGTCAAACCTGTTAATACCGGCTGAGTCATATATTACTCCATTTCTTGTGTTTTTTTCGAGATGCGGACCGGGATACGTTTCCTATATTATTACTCCGTACGGAAAATGCTGATGGAGGCGGTATGTTTGCTTTTCTCCAGGGGAAAGTGGCGCTGATCGGCGCCGGCTGGATTGCGCTGGATATACACGGCGTAGGGTATCAGGTCAATCTGCCTGAACGGACCTTAAACGGCCTGGCCGTGGGAAGTGAAATCCGGCTGCTGACCCACTGCCATATACGAGAGGATGATTTCCAGATTTACGGTTTTTTCACGGAAGAGGACCGTGTGCTGTTTCGTCTGTTGCTCGGGATCAGCGGAATCGGTCCCAAGGTCGCTATTTCGATCCTTTCCGCAATGGATCCTGCCACCTTTCTGAACGCCCTGGAGCATAACGATATTACGCCGCTGACCCGCGTCCCCGGGATCGGGAAAAAACTGGCCCAGCGTGTTTTACTGGAGATTAAGAACCGGCTGGGACAGGATACGGATCTGCAGGCGCTGCTGGGCGGTTCGGATACCGGTCGGAGTGCGGATCGGCAGCAGGCGGATGATGCCGTCGAGGCAATGATTGCGCTGGGGTGTTCGCCGGTTGAAGCCCGGGAACGCGTCGCGGCAGCCCGAAAAGAATGCCCTGAAAATGCTTCCATAGAAACCGTGATTAAACGGGCCCTGTCCCAGATAGCGCGGAGGTACTGACAATGGCCCGGGATCTGACGCTTAACGCCTCCATACCCTCCGACGATGACTCCCAGTACGACGAACAAATCCGTCCGAAACGGTTTGATGAATTTCCCGGACAGGACCTGGTTAAGGAGAAACTTCGGATTGCCATAGCGGCCGCCCGTAAGCGGGGCGAACCGTTGGACCATATTCTGCTGATTGGACCGCCCGGGCTGGGCAAAACCACCCTGGCTCGGATCATAGCCCACGAAATGGGAGTCGAAATCAAACAGACCCGCGGCCCTGTCGTGGAGCGCCAGGCGGATCTGTCGGCGATACT
>JAKOTZ010000079.1 GCA_029776995.1 Candidatus Hydrogenedentota bacterium | reverse complement strand
TATCAGATAAGACAACTCTTCTGCTTCATCGTTAGACACGTAGGAAAAGCGTGTTCCTGGAAAGTGACCAAGCCAAGCAGCGCGATACCCGTCTATCGCAGAATCCAATGAAACAATCGGATCATCATCAAACTGAGACAAACCGACAAAAACCCGTGTTCGATAAGGTTCCCCAGACACAAGAATACCAAAGAGTGGCCGCAATCTCGCATGGAGGACAGCACACTCTCGACGCCGGGCAGATGAAACGTTTCCCGCCTGTCAAAACAAATTTCTTCAACCTGGATTAGCCGCACTCTGGATCGCAATCGGTCAGACAGCGACTCTTTCTGCAGCAACTCCATTTGCTCAAGAAGGATATCCCTAAATTCTCCAATGCCCAAGTAGCGCCTTTCAAGAGCAAACTGCAAGATGTCATCAAATGCTGGAACAAAGTTCTCTTGTTCCTGTTTCCTCGCGAGATCACGAAGCAATTTAACAGCGGCGTTGTTCATTTCTTCCCCCTTCTTATTTTTGAAAATACCTTGTATACGTTCGACAATACAGATAATGAGGAAGATGCACCCACACTTTCAGTTTGCCCAATTTCCTGTTCGTCATTGTGGTCCACCCGGATTGGCTTCACAAACCCCAACCATGGGCTGAGCACATCCTCACCCGGCAGGATATTCAAAAACTTACATAACCCCCTGTTATCCTGTATCTCAAGTTTATACGTACAATAACCGTACTTGTCGACTGAATAGAGTAAAAAGAGTTCATATTTGTCTTCGCGCGGCGTAGTTGGACGACCAGCGGCTGCATCAAGCACATTCATAAAACGCTCAAGATTAGGATGATTGCTGCGGTTGTACAGCTCAAGCTTTGACCGAACGACGGATTCCCTTTTGTCCAAACCAAAACCATGGACCCATTCGATCTCAACACAATGGCTTTTTAGCGCCCGGCTGCCTTTGATAGTACCTAAATGTAAACGTTGTTGATCCATAGGGCTGCCAGAAACCCCTGGATGAAGTACAACTTTGTACTCACTCCATGCCTCTGAATCAACACGCATGCGCACCCATACCCCGGGACGCTCTGGTGGCTCATCAGCACGTCCAACATATATAGCTAGACCACAAGCCACATCGGTAAATGGTGTTTCAGTATAAAAAAGCTCATCCCCCCCGGCAATTCCCAATTTCTTGGAAACAATTTCCTTCACAAAATACCACTTACTGCTCCCTCCGGTGAGAATCACCCTTCGAATTTCCGTAGGTTTCAGCGCGGCCTGTTTCAATGCTCGCTCGACAGCCTGTTCAATCTTGGAAAAAACATTTTGGTTGCGACAGTAATTTTCAAAGACAATCCGAGAGAGCGAGAAAGAATAATCGCCATTTGGAAGATGGATGGTATAATGAGCAGATTCATTACTTCCGAGAAAAGCCTCGGAGAATGCTTCTTTCGCATCCTGAATCTGGCGTCTCAAATCAGCCAAGTCAGCAGCAGAGAGGGTTGAAACGTCGATATCCATCTGGCGCACAAAAATGTTTTCTAAAAGCTGATCAAAATCCACCCCTCCGAGATAAGGGTCCCCCTCTGTTACTATGGTTTCAGGATTGCGTCCAAGCTCATCCGTTCGTACGATACAGATATCCAGTGTGCCACCACCAAAATCAATTACCATGTATTTTTCAGGTCTGTCGCCAAATTTAAACCGGCGCACCGGTTGACACCTGAGATTATGCATCGCTGCTACAAGCTCCGCAAGGATCCGCACATCAGGAAAACCAGCTTCAATAGCCAGATTTTTTAGAATTTCCCGCCGTTCGGATGTCCAGTTAGCAGGGACCCCGATTGCCGTGGCAAAATCATCCTCTGAGAGTTCATGTAAATTTTTTGTATGGCGAATATGGTCTGCAAGTTTTATAAGATACATCAGGCAGAAGTGGTTGGCATCATTACTTACGCCCAAATCGCGCTTGAAGTACTGTTTCACTTCAAAGCGCGTATTGGTTCGAATCGCCCCATGGGCTCCCCAGCCCCAACTAATTACCGATTGATCATTGGGATCCACTAAAAGAATAGTTGGAACGTGTGCGGTGGCATGTCGGAATTGCAGCAATCTAGGCCATTCAGCAGAGCCTATTTCCATCAGGGTGACTGAGCTATATGTTGTGCCGAAGTCGATTCTAATCACTTGTCGAGACATCGCCTACCATTCCTCGCTGCGTAACAATTTGTCAGTAAGTGATGACATGTACTGTACAGATTATTGTATTAAAAATCAAGCTCTAAAAAAGCGCCCATTAAAAAACTAAAGGATGGCTAAATGATTGATTATCAAGTATTGGTTAAAGAGGTAATCTTAAAAGTTTAATTTCCCAGAAAAATAGCCTGAATTAAAAATAAAAAGGAAAAACGAGTAAAGCTAAAATCCACTCTCAGCACAACTGTTCCCGGGCGAATTCCACGGCGTTTCGGAACAGTCGGAGGCCGGGACCCTCGGCCGGCAGGTACTCCCAGCGCGTCCACAGGGGGTGGTTGGTGGGATCCTGATGGGCCTCCGGATGGGGCATAAGCCCGAAAATACGCCCCGAAGGATCGCATATCCCCGCGATATCGTCGGCGGAACCGTTTGGATTCCACGGGAAGGTTCCCGCCGCGGGCGATCCATCCGGCCGGACGTAACGCAGCGCCGCCTGGCCCTGGCGCTTAAGCCGCTCCAGCACATCCGGGGACGCCGGAATAAATTTCCCTTCCCCGTGCCGCACCGGAAGATCAATCCGGTCTATCCCCCGCAGCCACACGCAGGGCGTTTCAGGATTCACCTGAAGGGTTACCCACCGGTTTTCGAAACGGCAGGAATCATTCCAGGCCAGCGTGGCTTCCTGGCGGAATTCCCCCTCGAACAGCGGCAGCAGGCCCATCTTGACCATCACCTGAAACCCGTTGCAGATGCCGATCGCCAGTTTCCCGGCGCGGACGAATTCCCGCATTGGTTCCCCAAGGACCGACCGCAGCCGGTTTGCGAGAATTTTCCCGGACGCCACGTGGTCGCCAAAGGAAAATCCGCCCGGTATGGCCAGGATATGCGCCTCCAGCAGTTGCGCCGGATCGGAGGCAAGGTCGGTCAGGTGCACCTCCCGCGCGTCTGCGCCGGCCCGCCGCAACGCCCGCAGCGTCTCACGGTTGCAGTTAATCCCAAAACCGGTCAGCACGATCGCCTTGACTGTCGCTGTCATGACGCGGTATGTCTCCCGTTTATGCCCGGAAAAGGGGCCCCAAGTCCTACCAGTTCAGCGTGTTTTTCCACGCGTTTCGCAGGTCATCGATATGTTCCCGCACCTGCAGGTCATCCGAAAATGCCATATCCAGCCACGGCTCTTCCGTCACCACGCCCAGGAACACGCATGGCAGGCCGTCCATCATCGCTTTGAACGCGGGGAAATGGTCCGCCGAAACCGTAACCACAAAACGGCCCTGGCTTTCGCTGAAGAGGGTGGTCGCGGGATTTTCCGGCATGTCCGGAATCCTGGTGAAATCCAGTTTCATGCCGAATCCCCCGGCAAAAGCCGATTCCGCGAGCGCCACGCCCAGACCTCCGTCCGAACAGTCGTGGCAGGAGGCCACCAGTCCGCTACGGATCGCCTTGTTGAGCTGCTCGTACAGCCTGCGGAAGCCCAGCGGACGCACCCGGGGCGGAACGCCTCCGCGCAATCCTTTTATCTCGAAATATTCACTGCCGCCCATCTCATCGTGGGTTTCTCCCAGCGCGAACACCAGATCCCCCGGACGCTTCACGTCCATGGTAACGCAGCGCCGGACATCCTCGATGATGGCAGCCGCGGTGAAGAGCACCGTGGGCGGAATGGATATCTTCACGTCCCCCAGTTTGTAATCGTTCTTCATGCTGTCCTTGCCGCTGATCAGCGGAATTCCGTACGCGACACACAGGTCGTACAGCGTTTCGCAGGCGATCACCAGCTGCGCCAGCTTGTGGCGGCCGTCCGGTGTCTTTTCGCTCTGAACCGGATCCGGCCAGCAGAAATTGTCCAGGCCGGCGATCTGCCCCAGCCCCGCGCCGACGCTGACCAGGTTGCGCACCGCTTCATCCACCGCGCAGGCCATCATGCTCCCCGCGTCCAGGTCGGCGTATTTAGGCGCGATCCCGCAGGCCACCGCAAGCCCGCGCCAGGAATCCGGCACGGGACGGATCACGGCGGCGTCTCCCGGCCCGTCCTGCAGTTCCCCCTGGAACTGTTTCAGCACGGACTGGGCCAGCACTTCACAGTCGTACATCCGAACAAAGGACTCTTTTGAGCACACGTTCAGCGCGCCCAGCACTTTTTTGAGGTCCGCGCCCAGGTCGTCCGATATTACTTCCACCGATCCCGCCGGCGGCTGCGGATCAAGTTGGGCTTCCAGCTCCATGCGGGGAAGCCCGTCATGCAGGAATGCCATGTCCAGCGCGGCCACCCGTTTCCCCCCGTAATAACATTCGAGCAGGCCGGAGTCCGTGAACTCTCCCAGCACGGTTGCTTCCACCTCGCGCCGGCGCGCCAGATCCAGAAACGCGTCGATATGCTCAGGCGGAACCGCAAGGGTCATCCGCTCCTGCGCTTCGGACAGGAAAATTTCCCACGGGGCGAGTCCGGGATATTTCAGGGGGGCGCGATCCAGGTGCAGCACTGCTCCACCGGGTTTTCGGGCCATTTCGCCCACGCTGGACGACAGGCCGCCCGCGCCGTTGTCTGTTATACAGGTATACAGTCCCAGGTCCCGGGCCTCCAGCAGAAAATCCGCCATCTTCTTTTGCGTAATCGGATCGCCGATCTGTACGGCTGTTGCCGGCGAGCCCTCATGCAGTTCCTCGGAAGAAAACGTCGCGCCGTGGATCCCGTCCTTGCCAATGCGCCCGCCCGTCATGACGATCAGGTCGCCCGGTCGGGCCGCCTTCTCGTGGACCGGTTTCCCCGCGGCGGTTACCGGGGCCAGGCCGCCGGTCCCGCAGAAGACCAGCGGTTTGCCCAGAAACCGCTCGTGGAACACGATCGCTCCGTTGATATCCGGAATGCCGCTCTGGTTTCCGCCGTCCCGAACCCCGGCATGCACGCCCCGCAGTACCCGCCTGGGATGCAGCAGCCGCGGCGGCAGCTCGCCTTCATAGAACGGCGACGCGAAACAGAACACGTCCGTATTGAAAATGCACTGGAAACCCAGCCCGGCGCCCAGCACGTCCCGGTTCACCCCGACGATCCCGGTCATCGCGCCCCCGTACGGATCCAGCGCGGACGGGCTGTTGTGGGTCTCGCATTTCAGGGCGAACAGGTGGTTTTCATCAAACCGGATAATGCCGGCGTTGTCTTCAAAAACGCTGACCAGCCAGTCCACAGTCGGCGCGACGGCTTCGGTTGCTCCGCGAATGTACGTTTTGAACAGCCCGTCGATTTCACGGGTGGTGCCGTCCGGCGCGGTATATCGGATAAGCGCGCTGAAAATCTTATGCTTGCAGTGCTCAGACCAGGTCTGCGCGATACACTCGATTTCCACGTCCGTGGGATCGGCGGGCATGCCCAGGGCCGCGCGACGCGCCCGGGTCTCCGGGTGGGCGTAATGCGCCTGGATCGCCCGCATCTCGCGCAGATCCAGCGCCAGCATCCGGTCCCGGCTCAGCGCCAGCAGCGCCGCGTCGTCCAGGTCCAGCGAAAGGGTTTCCACCGCGGCGGCTGGCGGAATGTGTACCAGCGGCAATGCCAGCAGCGGACGCCCTCCGGACGCCCGAAGGGCTTCCCGGTCCAGGGTGCGCCACTGCTCGATCAGGGGGTTGGCCAGCGCCGCTTCCGCAATCCGCTCCGCCGTGTCCCGGTCAATCCCGCGGAAAGCGTACAGCGTCGACTTGAACACCCGGGCTTCCTCTGGCAGTTCCCGGCGCAACAGGTCCCGCAACCCCTCCAGGGCGCTTTTACCCACGTTATCCGTAACGCCCGGCAGAAATCCCACCTCTACCACCGCGTCCCAGTCGGTTGCCAGGTGGCAGTTCACCGCTGACACCTGAATGACTGGATCCGTGAATAATTCTGCCCGGGCGCGTTCCAGTTCCTCATCCGTGAAATCGCCGCGCAGGGTATACACGTCGAACACCCGGGCCGCTTCCACGTGGATGCCGAGATCATCCCGCAACCGGGATACCAGAGACACTCCCGCCGGATCTGTCAGCTCCGGTTTTACGCCCACTTCAATCCGGTCAGTCCGCATAACGCAGGGTTCCCTTGTAATGCACGCGGCCGTCGCCTTCGGTTACCCGTCCGACCACCGTGCCTTTCTGGTTGGTAAGTTCCAGCGTTTCCAGCGCCTTGTCCGCCTGTTCCGACGACACCACAAACAGCAGCCCCTGGCCCATGTTGAAGGTCCGGAGCATCTCTTCCTCAACCACGTTCCCCGTCTCGTGCAGGAACCGGAAAATCCCCGGCACGATCCAGCTGCCCAAGTCGATCTCCGCCGCCAGCCCCTCCGGCAGAATCCGCGGCAGGTTTTCCGTGATGCCGCCGCCGGTAATGTGGGCCATTCCGCGCACCTGGACCACCTTCATCAGCACCTGCATCACCCGCGCGTAGCTGATATGCGGTTCCAGCAGCGCGTCCAGCACGGTCTTGCCGGTATAGGGCATGGGATCCTCCAGCTTCAGCCCGGCCACCTCAAAGGTCAGCTTCCTGGCCAGGCTGTACCCGTTGGTATGCAGGCCCGTGGACGGCAGGCCAATGATTACGTCCCCCGGCCGGATCGACGACCCATCAATAATTTTCTTGCGGTCCACGATACCCACAATCGTGCCGGCCAGATCGTATTCGCCGGGCTGGTACATGTCCGGCATCTCCGCCGTTTCCCCTCCGATCAGGGCGCACCCCGCGTACCGGCATCCGTTGGAAAGCCCCCGAACCACTTCCACCACGACTTCGGGACGCAGCTTCCCCACCGCGAAATAATCCAGGAAAAACAGCGGCTTCGCGCCCTGAACCAGGATGTCGTTCACGCAGTGGGATACCAGGTCAATCCCCACCGTGTCATGCTTATCCGCCATGAAGGCAATTTTAAGTTTGGTGCCGACGCCATCCACGCTGGAAATAAGCACCGGCTCTTCCATTCCGCCAAGATCGGGCTGGAACATCGCCCCAAACGAACCGATGTCACACAGCACCTGGTCATTAAAGGTCTTGCGCACCAGTTCTTTGATCTGTTTCAGGGCCGCGTTCGCGGCGTCTATGTCTACACCGGCGTCCCGGTAGGAATAAGACGGCCTGTCCGGAAGATGGCTCATGGGAACACCCTTTCCTGTGTCGCCCGCAATTTTCAGCGACGGCTTAAGTTTACTCTTTGCATGCTTATAAAATAAAATGAATTATAATGATATACTGATAAGGAAAATTTATAAGCATTTCACGATGAATATCGAGTGGCTCCGTTATTTTTGCGCCGTGGTGGAATCCGGCAGTTTCAAACAGGCGGCCCGAAAAGTCTATAAAACCCAGCCGGCTGTCAGCATGGGCGTACAGTCCCTCGAAAAAATGCTGGGACAAACGCTCATCGACCGCAAAACAGGGCAGGCTACGCCTGCGGGAACACTGTTGTACGAGCGGGCCCGGGCCCTCCTGCGGCACATGGATGATCTCAGGCGGGAGATGGCGGATCTGGGACAAAGCGAATCCATGGCGCTGCGAATCGGCGCCAGCGACACCACGGCCATCCACCTTCTGCCTCCCCTGTTGCGCCAATTTCGGGATATCTTCCCGGACACGGCCATTACCATGGTCAGCCGCAGTTCAGAGGCTGTCGCCGGACTGGTCGCCGAAGGCATCCTGGATCTCGGGCTGGTCACGCTTCCCGAATCCCGCGGAGATCTGGAGGTTCAGCCGCTTTTTTCACAGCGTCTGGTATTTGCCATCCCGAACGCCCCGGGTTTTCACTTTGGCGGGTTCGACACAACCGCCGATTTGAGCAGGCTCCCGATGATCCTGCTGGAGGAACATACCCGCGCGGGCAGCATCATACGCAACTGGCTGGCGGAAAAAGGGATAACGGTCCGGCCCTTTCTGACCTGCGGTTCCTTCGAGGTTATCCGGCAGTACATCGCGGAAAAACTGGGAACAGGATTTCTGCCGGAAGAAATGGCTGATGCAGACGCCCACCCCCGGCTTAAAATCCATGCTCTTGAAGATCCGCCGGCCATAACCATTGGCGTGGTCCGGCGCCGGGATGGATACCTGCCCCCTCGGGTCCGGGCTTTTCTGGAGATCCTGCAAACCGCGACTCCTCCTTCCCCGTCCCTGCGGCCGGCCCCCCGATCGGAAGCGGTCAGGCGCCGCCGTTCCCGGTAATCTGCCGCAGCCAGATTCTAACCCCCTGGTCCGCCATCCGGCGCTGTATCTGAAGAACCGCCAGCAGGTCCACACCCAGCAGCACACCCCCCAACGCCGCTATCGCCGCCACCGGAGAAATATGCGGAATGGCCGACAATATCTTCCGTAATTCGTCAAAAGGCCCCACGCTCAGCACCGTCAGCACCACCAGCGTGGGAAACAGGACGGCCAGGATCAGGAGGAATAACCGACTTTGGGAATACGCCCGATAAATCCATCGGTCATCCGAATTGCGTTCCAGCCATATAACATCCCAACCCAGCCTGAAAGCCGAAATAGGGTCCGCGGCCTGCACTTCTATGCGGTTCGCCGACTGAAAAGTTACCTTCCACCTCGCCCCGGGATGGCCGCCCCCGTTGACCCGCGCCGGATCAAAATCGCCCGGAACTTCCCCCGTACAGGATATTTCAAAAAAGGCCATTTCCAGCGGAACTCTTTATCAGGACGTTTTGCGAACGGCTTTTACCATGTCTTTCCGGACGGGATAAATCCGGTTGCCGTATTCAAGGAACCAGTACGATTCCTTATCAATTACATTGTCCGCCGGCTGAACCAGCCCGCTGTGGAATTCCACCATATATTTACCTTGCGCGGGCCGGTCGGACAGGCTGTGAACCGGCCGGACCCCGGCCACGCGCACCAGTTTCCCGCCCGCGGACCGCGTACCGCTGCGATAACCCTCTTCCAGCTTTTTCACGATATAAACGTACTGGATGGTTTCCGCGAAGGGAGGAATGCCGTTGTACCGTTTTACATTCTCCGGGCCCGCGTTGTAGGCGGCCAGCGCCAGATCTTTTTTGCCGAACAGTTTCAGCATTTTGGAGAGGTACTGCACCCCGCCCGCGATGTTCTGCGCGGGATCAAAAATATCGGCGACGCCCATTTCCGCGGCAGTCCCCGGCATCAGCTGCATCAGGCCGCAGGCCCCCGCAGGGGAAACAGCTTTCGGATTGAATCCGCTCTCCGCGTGTATAACCGCGTATACCAAAGATTCATCTACCCCGTAATACCGGGCGTATTCCCGCACGAGGTTCACCAGCTCCTCATCTTTTACCTGAATCGGGCGAGACCGGATGGAGGAAACGGGTTTTGATGCAGGTTTCTTATAGGAAGGAGGCAGCGGAATCCGTTCGTACTTAATGTCGATTTCTATGAAGTCCGGTTTGTAACGGTATTTGTCGGGACGGTTGGTGAACGTAACTACTCCCATCCTGTCCTTGAACTGATGCAGGGTCCGCCTGTTGGACCGCTCCGCCACTTTCAGGGGCGCAGAAACGGGCGCGGACGCTGTCGGTGCCACGCCGGCAACAGGCGCGGCCGGATCCGCTATGGAAGGTGCCGCCATTATCCCTGCTGCCATCCCCAGCAGGACGGCAATCCGGCCCCATGGCCAATGTTTTCCACTCAACCCGGCAGCCATAACGACTCCTGTTGTCAAGAGATTAGTATAACATTAAACACAAAAAAAGGCAATCTTCCCGATGTTCCGGATCTAAAAGCCGGCGCAAGGCAGGCAACACGCTGCCGGCGAAAGAGCGGTTGGGAAGCAGGTTGCACTGGGACACCTGAACATGCTATCATTATTTTCCCTTTCAGGTAATTTTACGCGGGAAGGGTCACTGCAGCCGCGGCGTTTCCGCCGCAATGGCTCGGGATGGCCAGGTATTTGCCGATGTCCCTGATACGCTTGAGTCTGGTCGGTTGCGGCAACATTGCTTCAGAAATCTGTGAGGCAGTGCGCGACGGGCGTATCCGGGCGGAAATTACCGGGCTGACCGACATGGAACCCGGCCGGGCGGAACGGTTGCGGGAACAGTTTCAGTTGAATCATGCTGTCGTGGGAGACCTGGAGACGGTGGCCGGAGCGGCTGACCTGCTGGTGGAAGCCGCTTCCGTAAGCGCCGTGGCGCCGGTGCTGGAAACCGCGATCCGGATGGGAATGGACTGCCTGATCATGAGTCTGGGCGGCCTGATTTTCCGGACGGATCTGATGGAGCAGGCCCAGAAAGCGGGCGTGCGGGTTTGGCTCCCCTCCGGCGCCGTGTGCGGCCTGGACGGTATCCGGGCCGCGAAAGAGGCCGGACTGGACTCCGTAACGCTGACCACCCGCAAGCCTCCGCGGGGATTGGCCGGGGCGCCGTGGGTCGTGGAACATGGAATCGACCTGGGCGCGCTCACGGAGGCCACCGTGATCTTTGAAGGCAACGCGCTGGACGCGGTCCGGGCATTTCCGGCCAATGTCAACGTGGCTGCCGCCCTGAGCCTGGCCGGCATCGGACCGGAAAAAACCCGGGTCCGGGTAATCGCCGATCCGGCGGCCACGGAGAATTCCCACGAAATCGAAGCTAAAGGTCCTTTTGGCGAGTTGCGGGCCGTTACGCGGAACCGCCCTTCGCCCAATAATCCCAAAACAAGTTATCTTGCTTCGCTGTCCGCCATCCATGAATTGCGGCGGGCGGCGGAGTTATGGTGTCGGCCTGCCCTGAAAAGCAGCGTGTGACGCAGCCGCGCCGGATCGGGCACAGCCTTGCCGGCGCGCAACCAGACCGTAGAGGATACGTATCATGTACGCAGTCGTGACAACAGGCGGAAAACAGTACAAGGTGGCGCCCGGGGCGCGGGTCCGGGTGGAGTTGCTTACCCAGCCGGTAGGCGAACTGGTGGATCTGGCCCACGTGCGCCTCGTGGTTAAAGACGACGGTTCGGTGGTTACCGCGCCGGCCGAGCTGGAAAACGCCAGGGTCGTAGCCCAGGTCCGTTCCCACGGCCGGGCCAAGAAGATCCGGGTGTACACCTACCGCCGGCGCAAGGATTCCGAGCGCACCCTCGGACACCGCCAGTGGTACACCGAACTGGAAATTAAAGAAATCCGGATTTAATGTTGAGGAGCACCAGCCATGGCACACAAGAAAGCGGGCGGCAGTTCACGTAATGGCCGGGACAGCAATTCGCAGCGCCTCGGCGTTAAAAAATTCGGCGGGGAACGCGTCAGGGCCGGAAATATCATCGTGCGGCAGCGGGGCACGTACTGGCACCCGGGCAAAAACTGCGGCCTGGGGAAAGACCATACCCTGTTCGCGCTGACCGACGGCACCGTGCAGTTCCGTTACATCAAGCGCGGACGCCAGTGCGTGGACATTATTCCCCTGACCGCGTCTGAATAAGCGATAACGCCTCCTCTGGTTACACGGCACGCCCGGGCATTGTCCGGGCGTGTCGTATTCTTACAGGCCGGAATCCGTATAATGACTGTCCATAATCCACGGACATGGCACGCTCATGTTTATTGACCGGGTAAAAATCTACGTGTTCGGCGGCGACGGCGGAAACGGCTGCGTGGCTTTCCGCCGGGAAGCTTTCGTGCCCCGGGGCGGCCCAAGTGGCGGCGATGGCGGAAACGGCGGCGACGTCATCCTGAAAGCTTCCGCTCAGCTGACTACCCTGCTGGACCTTTCCTGGCATCCCCACCTCAAAGCCGGCCGCGGCGGACACGGGGAAGGCAGCAACCGCCACGGCAAACGGGGGGAAGATAAAATCGTGGAGGTGCCCCTGGGCACCATGGTCCGGTGCCTGGAAACCGACGAACTGCTCGCTGACCTGGTCCGGGACGGCCAGACATTCGTCGCCGCGCGGGGAGGAAGAGGAGGACGGGGAAACGCGCGTTTCGCCACTTCCGTCAACCGGGCGCCCCGATTCGCGGAAAAAGGGGAGCCGGGTGAATACCGCGAACTGATGCTGGAGCTGAAACTGATCGCCGAGGCCGGACTGGTGGGCATGCCCAATGCCGGAAAGTCCACGCTGCTGGCCGCATCGACAGCGGCCACGCCTAAAATCGCGGATTACCCCTTTACCACCATCAAGCCCAACCTGGGGGTGGTCCGGATTTCCGGACACCGGGAGTTCACCCTGGCCGATATCCCTGGAATTATTGAGGGCGCGTCCTCGGGCAAAGGGCTGGGGCTGGATTTCCTGCGGCACATTGAACGGACCCGCCTGCTGATCTTCCTGATCGATCTCGGCGACCCGGATCCGCTGGCCACACTGGCCGCGCTCAACCGTGAACTCGCGGAATATGGATGCGGCCTGGAACACCGCCCGAGACTTCTGGCGTTCAACAAAGCGGACATTCCTGAAAACCGGGACAAATTCCCGGCCCTTGCCGCCGCCACGGGACCGGACACTTTCATGATCTCCGCCGCAACCGGCGAAGGCGTCGCTGAACTTATGGAGCGGGCATGGGCTCTGGCGGACCAGGCGCGCCGCCAGGAAGCGGCAGCCCATACCGATTCGGAAAACAACGAACCTGTTTTCAAAGAGTATACTTATGAGGCTCCCTTTGAAATCTGCCGCGTGGACGGCGGATTCCGCGTACGCGGACGCCGCCCGGAACGGATCGTCCGCATGACGGATTTCGAAAATCCCGAAGCGGTGGCGCATCTCCAGCAGGTTTTGCGGAAAATGGGCCTGTTCAAAGCGCTCGCGCGCATGGGAGCCCGGGAAGGCGACACGGTAGAAATTGGAGAGGTCTCCCTGGAGTATCTGCCCGATACGGAATAGAAATCTTTGGGGACAACCGGACAGGAATCCATGAATCGGACTGAACACAGCACACCGCGCATCGTGGTTAAAATCGGCACGAACCTGCTTGCCGGACGACAGGCTTTCGACGGCCATTATATGGAACTGCTGGTACGCCAGATGTGCTCGCTTAAAAAGGAACGGGGATACGAAATCCTGGTCGTCAGCTCGGGGGCGGTGGGATGCGGCATGGAAGCCCTTGGGCTCACCGAACGCCCGAAAGCGCTGGCGGAGAAGCAGGCCGTAGCCGCCGTGGGACAGGCCCGGCTGATGCACTATTATGAGACCCTCGTGCGGGTTTTCGCCAAAGGGGAACTGACCACCGCCCAGGTGCTGCTGACCCAGTACGACCTGGAAAACCGGACCAATTACCTGAATGTCCGGAATACGCTATTTACCCTGCTCAAAATGGAGCGGGTCATCCCGATCCTGAACGAAAATGATTCGACC
>JAKOTZ010000054.1 GCA_029776995.1 Candidatus Hydrogenedentota bacterium | reverse complement strand
GAAGAAATCGCGCGCATGCTGGCCGGCGTTGTAAACGAAACGTCTCTGGTCCACGCCCGGGAACTGCTGGTCTCAGGAGAATAGGAAGCGCGAGTTACCTGCTGAAAGGAAAAATATGCATTGCGGACTGATTAAAATAGGCGTTATGGGTTCTGCCGGCGGGACTATGGATGCGGAACTCATGGAAAAATGCCGGGAACTGGGAAGGGCTATTGCCGATGAGGGGTGCGCGATCCTGACCGGTGGGTGTCCTGGACTGCCGCACCAGGCGGTGATCGGATGCAAAGAACGGGGTGGAATTACCATAGGCGTATCGCCGGCGCTGAGCCTGCAGGAGCACGTGGAAGTGTATCGGAGCCCAACCGACCATATCGATGTCATGATTTATACGGGTTCCGGGCTGATGGGGCGCGAGGTGATCGGCGTGCGCAGCTGTGACATTATCATTATTGTGGGCGGGCGTTCCGGAACCCTGGGCGAATTCGCGATCGCCTATGATGAAGGCCGCATTATCGGGGTACTTCAGGGTTCGGGCGGGGTGGCCGATGCCCTGCGGCTGATGCTGCCCTATATTCAGAAGCCCACGGGATCCCGGATTCTGTATGACGCGTCCCCCCGGGATCTGGTGCGCCGCTGTGTCGCGGAATACAAAACGCACCCGCCAAAAATTCTTCCCCGCGAATCCGCCGGCTGAATAACGTCGCTTTTTCCGGTATCTCCCATATTGCTATGATTACCGGGGCAGTGGGGATATCGCTCTGGTTTTGGGAATAAATTATGGCAGAACTTATTGTGGTGCTCGATGTTGATTCCGCGGAGGAAGCCCTCCGGATTGTCCGGTTGTGCGAAGGGTGCGAGTGGTTTAAGGTGGGCGCCCAGCTGTTTACCCGGGAAGGTCCGGCCGTGGTGCGGCAGCTGGTGGGCATGGGCCGGAAGGTCATGCTGGACCTTAAGTTTCATGACATTCCGAATACCGTAGCAGCGGCGGCGCGCGCGGCGGCGGATCTTGGCGCGTCCCTGGCCACCCTGCACGCGACCGGGGGCGTACGCATGGTTGAAGCCGCCCGGCGGGCCGTGGATGGCAGCGGGTTGAAGCTGCTGGCGGTTACGGTGCTGACCAGCCTGAGCGAGAGCGAGTTGCGCGAGGAGGTGGGACTGCGCGAGAGTCCGTCTGAAGCCGTAACCAGGCTGGCCCGCCAGTCGGTGGCGGCTGGAGCCTATGGCATTGTCTGTTCTCCGCGGGAAGTGGCCATGGTCCGGCAGGCCGTGGGCGCGGACGCGCTGGTGGTGACTCCGGGCGTCCGGCCTGAGTGGGCATCGGCCGGCGACCAGCGCCGGGTAATGACGCCGCGCGAGGCTGTCAAGGCCGGCGCCTCGATGATTGTGGTGGGACGTCCCATACTGGAACATCCGGATCCGGCCGAAGCAGTCCGACTGATCCGAGAGGAGATGAACCTTGAATCCTGAGACGGTCCTGAATATGTTCCGTGAAACCGGCGCGCTGCTGGAAGGGCATTTTATATATACCAGCGGCCGGCACGGGCGGCAGTTTATCCAGGCGGCCCGGGTGATGCAGTATCCCGACAAGGCCGAAGCGTTAGGAAAGGCGCTGGCGGATCTGTTCCGGGAAGAACGGCCTGAACTGGTCGTAGGGCCCGCAACCGGGGGAATCGTTCTGGCGCATGTGACCGCGCGTCATTTAGGTTGCCGGGCTGTCTATTCGGAAAAGGACGGACAGGGTGGAATGGCCATCAAGCGGGGGTTCGCGGTGCCGTCGGGTATACGGGCCCTGGTGGTCGAGGACATAACCACAACTGGCGGATCAGTCCGAAAAACCATAGAACATTTACGGGTCCGGGGCGCTGAGGTTGTAGGGGTTGGCGCGCTGATCGACCGAAGCGGGGGAGCCGTGACGTTCGACTGCCCGTTCAGGCCGCTGGTTACGCTGAAGATGGAGAGTTATCTTCCCGACGAATTGCCGGAGGATTTGCGGGCTATGCCGGCGTTGGAACCGGACGACATCATCCTCGGGTGATACCGGAGAGGGGCGCGGCAATGGTACAGCTCAATGAGGCCCAGGAAAAAGTTGTTACAGCCCCCGACGGTCCGGTGCTGGTGCTGGCCGGCGCGGGCAGCGGCAAGACCCGGGTGATCGTTGAGCGGATGGCATGGCTGGTGAGGGAGAAGAACGTGTACCCCCGGCGGCTGCTGGCGCTGACGTTTACCAATAAAGCGGCGGGAGAAATGGCCAGGCGTTTCGCGGCACGGTTGCGGGAATCCCGAACCGACGCCTTTATCGGAACCTTTCACTCCTTTTGCCTTTTCCTGTTGCGGTGTGACGGGACACGTATAGGCCTGCCGGAAAATTTTGTCGTGTTTGATGACGGCGACCAGCTGTCGCTGGTGAAGCGGCTGGTGCGGGAACAGGGGGAGAGTGCCGGCGTCACGCCCCGACAGGCGATGAGCTGGATCAGCCGTTTCAAGCAGTCCGCGGAAGAACCTCCGCCCCTTCCGGAAAAACCCAGGGATTCAGACAGGGCGATGGCGGTTCTCTGGCGCCGCTATCACGAAGAACTCCGCAATGCCGGCGCGGTGGATTTTGACGGCCTTTTATTGGAGGGGCTGCGCCTGCTGCGCGAGTGTCCGGATGTGGCTGAAAAATGGCGGAGGCGGTTTCATTACGTCCTGGTCGACGAGTACCAGGATACCAACCGGGTCCAGTATCTCCTGTTGAAGGAACTGTCGGAAGGGCGGGGGAACATTATGGCCGTGGGGGACGAGGACCAGGCCATCTACTCCTGGCGTGGCGCGGATATAAACAATATCCTCGATTTTGAGCGGGATTTTCCCGGCGCGTCCGTGTTCCGCCTGGAGCAGAATTACCGCAGCACGCCTTCCATTCTGAGCGCCGCGAACAGCCTGGTCAGCCACAATACCAGGCGGCTTGGCAAAGAACTGTGGACCGCCCGGGCTGATACAGGCCCGGTCCGGTTTGTCATTGCGCCGACCGCGGAAATGGAAGCGGATTTTATCGCGGATGAACTGCGGAAAGGCGGGACCCTGTCTCCCCGAAGTGTGGCGATACTGTACCGCACGCACGCCCAGTCCCGGCTGATTGAAGAAGCCCTGCGCCGGAGGAACATCGCGTATACCGTTCTGGGCGGGGTGAAGTTCTACAACCGAAAAGAGGTGAAAGACCTGGTGGCCTACCTGCGCCTGGCTGCCAACGGCCGGGACAACGAAGCCCTGAGGCGGATTCTTAACGTGCCGTCCCGGGGAATCGGAGCGGTGACGCGGGATCGTCTGGAAGAATATGCCGCCCAGCGGGGCATTCCCCTGCTGGATGTTTTGCGGGAGGCGGACCTGGATGCCACACTTTCGGGCCGGGCGCGGGAAGGATTAACCGGCCTGGTTTCCCTGATCGACGAACTGTCCTCCCGGGTGCGGGAGGATACCGTGCTTCACCTGGTCGAAACCGTGGTGGACCGGGTGCGCTACCGCGAATGGATCGAGCACTCCGCGGATACAACCGATCCGGGGTCAGTGAAGAATAGGCTGGGCGTGGTGGATGAATTCATGGAAGCCTGCCGCGAGTTTGACGAGCGGGAAGGCGCCGGAAAACTTTCGGAGTTCCTGGCGCAACTGTCCCTTTCGTCGGACGTGGATTTCTGGGAGGACGAAGCGCCCGCCGCGGTACTGATGACCTGCCACAGCGCGAAAGGCCTGGAATTCGACCGGGTATACATCTGCGGCATGGAAGAAGGACTTTTCCCTCTGGCGTACTGGGATGATGAAGATGACGCGGACCTGGAAGAAGAACGCCGGCTGTGCTACGTCGCCATGACCCGCGCCATGAACCACCTGACCCTGACCATGGCGTCGCGGCGCGCCATGTACGGGTCGGTTAAAGACGCCAGGAAGTGCTCCCGGTTCGTGCGCGAAATCGGCATGCAGCGCCTGCAGGTAATCACGCTTGAGCCGCCTAAAAAAGAAGGTGAGGAGACGGGAAAACGCGGGCGCGGTCTGGTTTTATCCGTGGATATAGACATAGCTTCGGATGAACAGGCGCCGGTGGCGACCGGCGAGGCGGATGACACGGACAGCGCGGATTCCTATAAAATGGGGATGCGGGTCAGGCACGCGAAATGGGGATCCGGAACGGTGCTGTACGTCCAGGGTTCCGGCGGCCGCGCCCGCATACGGGTGAGGTTTGACACCGGCGTCATGAAAACGCTGCTTGCGTCGGCCGCGCCGCTTGAAATTCTCCAGGAACGGAAAAGGTGACCCCCATGAGCGATCTTGAAGGTTTAAGGCAGAAAATAGACGAGCTGGACGCGCGGATTCTGGAGTGCCTGAATGAACGCGCGCGGATCGCCATAGAGATCGGCAAGCTCAAACATCAGGCCAATGCTCCGGTGTATGTTCCCGAAAGGGAAAAACGGGTCTTCAGCCGGCTCAGCGAGCTGAACAAGGGGCCGCTGGACACGCGCTCCATCATTGGCGTTTACCGGGAGATTATCAGCGCGATCCGGGCCCTGGAACGCCCCACGACGGTGGCTTTTCTGGGACCCAGTGATACCTTCAGCCACATGGCGGCCCTAAGGGTGTTCGGCGCGCAGGCGGAGTACCATCCCATGCCGTCGTTTCTGGACGTATTTACCGAAGTGGAACGCGGCCGGGTGGATTACGGCGTAGTGCCCGTGGAAAGTTCCATGGGCGGATCGGTCAGCGACACGCTGGACCGGTTTATTACCTCCGACCTGAAAATTGTCAACGAAGTGCTCATGCACATTACTCAGAACCTGCTTGCGAACTGCCCCCTGCAGGAAATCAAACGGGTTTACTCCAAGGACAACGCGCTGCTGCAGTGCCGGAACTGGCTGCGGGCCAACCTGCCCGGGGTGGAACTGATCGAGACCTCCAGCACGGCCGAGGCGGCGCGCCGGGCGGCCGCGGAGCCCGGTACGGCCGCGATCGCCAGCCGGCTGGCCGCGTCCACCTACAACCTTGAAATCATCGCGGAGCGCATTGAGGACGCGCCGCACAACTATACCCGCTTTGTGGTGATAGGCCGACAGCTGGTGCACCGGACGGGCGATGACAAAACGGCCATCCTGGTATGGGTAAAGGACCGTCCGGGCGCGCTGTACAACCTGCTGCTGCCTTTTGCCCGGCGCAACATCAATCTTACCCGCATTGAGTCGCGTCCCAGCCGGGAAAAACCCTGGGAGTATGTGTTTTTCATCGATTTTATCGGGCATGTTGAAGATCCCGAGGTGCAGGAAGTGCTGAATGAAGCGGCCGAACAGACCCGCAACCTTAAGGTGCTGGGGTCGTTTCCCCGCGCGGAACTGCAGGAATGAAACCAGACACGGTGCATGTGCCGCCTGAATCGGAAGAGGCCAGGGGGGACCGGGCGCTTCCGTTAACGGTAACGCAGCTTACGCGCCGGATCCGTTTCGTAATCGAACGGGAAATCGGAAATGTGCTGGTTCAGGGAGAAGTTTCGAACTGGCGGGTTTACCAGTCCGGCCATGCCTATTTTTCACTGAAAGACGATGCCAGCGTGCTGCCCTGCGTTATGTTTTCTCCCCACGTTCGGCACCTGAAGTTTACGCCGGAAAACGGCCTGTCCGTCATAGCCCAGGGACGCGTTTCCGTTTACGAGCGGGACGGGCGTTACCAGCTGTACGCGGAAATGCTGGAGCCGGCCGGGTGGGGCGCGCTGCAACTGGCGTACGAACAGTTGCGGCGGAAACTTGAAGCGGAAGGGCTGTTTGCCGCGGACCGGAAAAAACCAATTCCGCGGGTACCGGCGC
This sequence comes from Candidatus Hydrogenedentota bacterium, assembly GCA_029776995.1. Taxonomy (GTDB): domain Bacteria; phylum Hydrogenedentota; class Hydrogenedentia; order Hydrogenedentales; family CAITNO01; genus JAGPFE01. Next base: position 10,484 of record JAKOTZ010000054.1, on the reverse strand, counting down.
GCGTCGGGGTGGTCACCTCCCCGCGCGGGGCGGCCATCCGCGATATCCTGAACGTCTTGCGGCGCCGTTTTTCTGCCGCCCGCGTGCTGATCAGCCCGACCCGGGTGCAGGGAGAGGGGGCCGCGGCGGAAATTGCCGAAGCGATCCGGCTGCTGGATTCCCGCGACGTGGACGTGATCATCGTGGCGCGGGGCGGCGGTTCCATGGAAGACCTGTGGGCGTTCAACGAAGAGTGCGTGGTGCGCGCGGTGGCCGAATGCAAGACGCCTGTCGTGACCGGCGTCGGGCATGAGACGGATACCACATTGGTGGACTTCGCCGCTGACCTGCGGGCGCCTACGCCTTCCGCCGCCGCCGAGATCGTGGCGAGAGAAAAAGAAGGGCTGGAGGCAACCCTTCAGGCGCTGCTGAACCGGGCGCGGCGCGGCGTGGAACTCCGGCGTGAACGTCTGGCCTCCCGCCTGGACCAGGTGTCCCGGAGCCTGTTCACGTTCCTTCCGGAGCGGATATTTCAAGGTCCCCGGCTGGAGCTGGACCGTTTTCGGGAAGGCCTGGAAAGCGCCATGCGAGACCGGCTCGCTCAGATTCGGCGGACCCTGGACATGCGGCAATCTCAGCTGAATCAGCAGTCGCCGGTTAACCGCCTGTGGGTTGCCCGCGAACGGCTGCGGGGCATAAGGCTGCATCTGCAGACAGTATCGGGATTTCCACGCTTAAGATACGCCTATCGGCTGACAACCCTGGGCGGAAAACTGCACGCGCTCAGCCCCCTGGCCGTGTTGGGGCGCGGTTATGCCCTCGCCTGGCGGCTGCCGGACCGCCTGCTGATCCGATCCGCCGCCGCGCTGGCGCCCGGGATGGATATGGAAGTCCGTTTCGGGGAGGGGGCCGTGACGGCAACGGTTCGGGAGGTAAACCTGCCATCCGAATGCCAAAATAACGCTGGAGGTGATACCGGTGGATAAAAAACAGAACCATAACTCCAAAAAGCCTACTTTTGAGCAGGACCTGGAACGCCTGGAAGATATTGTGAATGAGCTGGAAACGGGAAATCTGCCGCTGGAAGACGCGCTGAAACGTTTTGAAGAGGGCGTGCGCCTGTACCGCCTTTGCGAAGAGCGGCTCAAAGACGCGGAACAGCGCGTGGAAATCCTGCTCAAACAGGCAGACGGGTCCATTGCGGAGGTTCCCTTTGAACAGGGCTCGGACAGTGCCGGAGATGAGGGAGATTCCTTCGCCCCGGACAATCCGCCGGAAATGTTGTCGACTGCACAGGAAGATTCCGCGTCGTCGGATTATCCACCGCCTTCCGGTCCATCCGGAAAAGCGCGGAGCGGTCGGCGGGCCGCGGATTCAGCCAGTCTGCTTCCGGACGATGATCCGGCCGGGGAGCTGCCGTTTTGACTGAGTTGGGCGAAAATCTGTTGCGGCGCGCATCCGCCCTGGTGGACGGGGCAATGCGGGAATATATGGACCATCGGCGATGGGCAGGCGCGCCTCCCCGGCTGATGGAGGCCATGGCATACAGCCTTTTTGCCGGAGGAAAACGCTTTCGTCCGGCTCTGGTAATCGGGGCCTGTGAAGCGGCCGGTGGAGCATATGCCGCGGCGCTTCCGGCCGCCTGCGCCGTTGAGATGATCCATACCTATTCCCTCATTCACGACGACCTCCCGGCCATGGACAATGACGACCTGCGCCGGGGACGTCCCACCCTCCACCGGGCGTTCGATGAGGCCACGGCCATTCTGGCCGGCGACACGCTGCTGACGCTGGCCTTTGACGCGCTGGCGGAGTGTGGCAGTCTGGAGATGGTCCGGGAACTGGCGCGGGCGGCTGGTCCGACCGGCATGGCCGGCGGCCAGGTGCTGGACATGGAAGCGGAAAAATCGCCGCCGGACCTTGACGGCCTGGTCCGATTGCACCGCATGAAAACCGGCGCCCTGATACGGGCATCCGTGCGGTTGGGCGCCATGGCTGCGCGGGCGGACGACGAAATGATGCGCGCCTTTACCTGTTACGGAGAGGCGATTGGATTGGCGTTCCAGATTATGGATGATATCCTGGACGTGACCGGAGATACGGAAAAAATGGGCAAAGCCGCGGGACGGGACGCCGCGCGGCAGAAAACCACATATCCCACCCTGGTGGGACTCGAACAAAGCCAGCGGCTCGCTGACCAGGCCGCCCAGGATGCCGTAAACGCCATCAGCGAAATGCCCGGGAATGCGGTGAAAAGCCTGTGCTCTCTCGCCTGGTACGTAGTGCGCCGGGAATGCTGAAGCAGGACCGACTACAGGTCTCGGCCCGGAACGCCCTGGTCGGATGAAAAAGTGGCTTCCCCCGATTTTGGGTCAATCTGTTCCATATCCGGATGATGTTTAATGGCAGGCCCTGCTTTTACGGGCTGTCCGCCGGGCGAAAGGAGATAAACCAGCGCGAATAAAACCAGGAGCGCTGCCGCTGCCAGCGAGGCGGCAGCCCAGAGATACCGGGAGCTTCTGACGGGGGGTAACACGCGATCCTTACCGGCATCTCTGAGCTGGGCCTGCCGTTGGCGCCATTCCCGCAGAAACTGTTCTTCCGGTACGGACGCGGGGTAGGTATCTTCTTCGAATGCCTGTTGAAGCAGGGTACGCAGCCGCCGGTTTTCAGCAATATAGGCAGATTCCTCAGGCGTCAGTCGGGGATCCGGTAATAAGCCGTCGGCGAGGCGGGTCAGCCGGCGGATCCTGAAAAAATAGATTATATTCATCATGATATACCTGCCTTATAACTTTCTTTCATAAGAAGTCGGATACTCCCTTCTGTTTCAGCAGCGCGCGCATTTTTTTTCTGGCGTTATACAGTCGGCTCATGACCGTGCCCACGGGAACGCCGGTGGCCTCGGCGATGTCTTCATAACTGAGCTGATTGATCTCCCGCAGCATCAGGGTCATACGGAGGTCTGGAGGGAGCTGGTCCATGCACTGGCGGACTACGCTGTTAATGTCCCGCAGGTGAACCTCCCGTTCGGTGCTTTGCGGACCAGGGATCGGCAGTACTTCCTCACCATTGTCCCATAGATTTATGGGTACCTCAGCCTGACGTGTTTTACGGCGGATCAGGTCCAGGGACTTGTTGGCCGCAATCCGGACCAGCCAGGCCCGAAAACCGTCCGGATGGCCGGAATCGTTGAACTGTCCGAGGGCCATTTGCGCCTTAATAAAGGTTTCCTGCGCGACGTCCCAGGCGTCTTCCTGATTGCGCAAATACCTCCACGTGGTGTTCAGCACCATCTGGTAATGGCGGCGCACAAGGGTTTCAAACGCCTCATGCTGTCCCTGCTGCGCGGCCCGGACCAGTTCCGCGTCGCTAAGGTTTTCCCGGTCCGAAAGCGTGCGTTCAACGCACATCGCGCGCCCCTCTGACCGAGGAAAAAATAAAGGCCACGGCCGCCCCCACAGAAGGACGCCGTTTACACAGGTTGTATTCATGGCCGTAATGGGTTCCGGTAACACTTCTTCCTTCACCTGTAAAGACGAAGCGAAACCGGATTTTATTCATTGTTTTTTCCATCAGCGGTCCCGATCCATGACAATTTCGCAGATAATCCGCATGGAGCGCAGGCACGGCGATTCCCGGAACGGTTCCAGCGCGTCCAGCGCCTCCTCTATATACCGCTCGGCCGTACCGCGCACATAATCAATAATGCCCAATTCATATACCCGGTCCAGAATCCATTGCCGCTCTCCGGGATCGATCGGCCTTCCGAAAAAGCTGCGGAAAATAGCGCGGTCGGACTCACCCAGTCGGTCATGGAGCAGGACGATCGGGTAGGTGGGTTTTCCCTCTTCGACATCCTGGCAGACCGGTTTGCCCATACGCGCGGGGTCTCCTCCAAGGTCCAGGAGGTCATCCGTAAGCTGGAAGGCCATTCCCAGCGCCATTCCGTAAGTTTCCAGGGCATCCTGCTCCTCCGATCTGCCTTCCGCGCGGGCGGGGGCGGCGCACGCCGCGGCGAAAAGGGATGCCGTTTTGCCCCGGGCGAGGTTCAGGGGTTTATCCAGCGTCGCTTTTTCGAGAGGCAGTCCGAAAAATGCCAGTTCCGCTTCCGCCATGCGGCGCACGGTGGATACCGCCTGCGACACGATGCCGCAGTCTCCGAATTCCGCCAGGGTTTCGATGGCCCGGGCGACCAGGTAGTCCCCGCCCAGCACGGCAGCGTGGTTGTTCCACAGGGCGTTCAGGGAGACCCCACCCCGCCGGGTCATGGCCCGGTCGATCACGTCATCGTGGGCAAGTGAAGCCAGATGCAGCGCCTCGAAAGCGGCCGCCATCGGCGCATAATCGCTTAAATTATTTACGCCGCAGGCGCCGGCAGCCATCAGGCAGAGGGCCGGCCGCAGCCCTTTTCCCGAAGGGGGAGACGCGGGCGCTGTTTCTGATTGGGAGGGTACCAGTTCCAGCGCATCCCGCCAGAAACCGGCAACAATGGCGCGCGCCGCCTCCAGATCCCGGGCGACCGGCTGATAACAAAGGGCGAGCCTGGCGTTTATGTCCATAAAGGTCTTACCTGTTTAAACACGCGCGCCCAACAGCGCTCATGTGCCCTGGCGGGCCGCGTCGCGGATGTCCAGCAGTTCTTTTATCACGCTGTACAGCTCTGCCTGGCAGCCCCGCACGCCGAACGCGTCGTGGAGCCTCCGGTACAGGCCGAAAATCCGGTTGTACACGGACGCGGCATCCGGGTCGGGGCGGTAAATCCGCTGGTCCATCCGCACCATGGCCCGGGCCGCTGACGCGAAATCGGGATGGGCGCCTCCGGCGACAGCTCCGGCCATGGCCGCGCCCATGGCGCAGGTCTGTGAGGAGGCGGTCACCTCAAGCGGGCGGTTCAGCACGTCCGCGTAGATCTGCATGAGCAGGCTGTTTTTGCCGGATATCCCGCCGCAATTGACCACCCGGTCCACCTGGATATCGTATTCAATAAACCGTTCCATGATGACCCGCGCGCCGAAAGCGGTGGCTTCGATCAGAGCGCGGTAAACCTCTTCCGGACGGGTATACAGGGTGGTGCCCACAATCAGTCCGGTCAGGCGCTGGTCCACCAATACCGTCCGGTTGCCGTTGTTCCAGTCGAGGGCCAGCAGGCCGGACTCGCCGGGTTTCAGGGCTGCCGCTTTTTGGGTCAAGGTCTCATGGGTTTCCCCGGCGGGCTTCATGACGGATACAAACCAGTTGAAAATATCCCCGACGGCGGACTGTCCGGCCTCCAGCCCGTGGCATCCCGGCAGGATCGATTCCGGAACAATCCCGCACAGTCCCGGGATGTCCGGAAGGTCCTGGGTCAAAGGCGCGACCATCATGTCGCAGCAGGAGGTGCCGATTATTTTTACCAGCGTTCCGGGCTGGATGCCTGATCCCACTGCGCCCAGGTGGGCGTCGAACGCGCCCATGGCTACCGGAATACCGGCAGGCAGTCCCAGTTTTTCCGCCCATGCCGGCGTGAGGAGCCCCGCCGTTTCGGCAATGGAACAGGCGGTATCCGGAAGAGTCTTCCTGATACGGGCCAGCCTGGGGTCCAGGCTTTCCAGAAAGGCTTCATCCGGGTAGCCGCCCCAGGTTGGATGGAACATGGCCTTATGGCCTGCCGCGCAGATACACCGTTTAAGCTTCGCGGGATGGTCTGTGCCGGTAAGCGTTCCCGTAATCCAGTCCACGTGTTCCACCCAGGTGTACATGGCCTCACCGACCTCCGGGGCAACCCGCAGGCAGTGCAGCAGCTTGGACCAGAACCATTCGGATGAGTAAACTCCGCCGCATTTAGCGAGATACTGCGGGCGCTGTTCGGCGGCCCGGGCGGTGATTTCTGCCGCCTCGCGGTGGGCAGTGTGGTCTTTCCAGAGCCAGGCCATGGCATTCAGGTTTTCCGAGAACTCCGGCCGGAAGGCCAGGGGAATCCCTTCGGCATCAACCGGCAGCGGCGTGGATCCCGTGGTGTCGACACCGATTCCCACGATCGATTCCGGCGTGAATCCGGAAACCTCACCGGCCTGCCGGACCGCCTGGTACACAACTTCCTGCATGCCGGTCAGGTAATCCTGCGGATGCTGGCGGGCGAGGTCCGGATCCTTTTCGTCGATTAGGATACCCTGCTGCCCATGGGGGTAATTGAAAACGGCGGTAGCCACTTCTTCACCGGTAGCCACATCCGCGATTACGGCCCGGACGGAGTTCGTGCCGAAATCAATTCCCAGCGCGTATTGTTTACTGTTCATATGCTCCGCTCCTTCCTGTGGGTAGCCCGCATGTTCCGCGGGGCATGAGTGGATTATAATAAGCCCGCGCGCGCCGGTGAAACTTTATGCGCGGCTGGATTACCGGCGCGGACGGCACGCTATGAATGACAGGTTAATGGAAATCCTGATGCTACCCCACCGGAGAGGATGGAAGTTTTATGGCGGCGGACCAGACAAATAAGCCTCCAATTACCCATTTTTCTGGTAGTGGAGGGATTCCCTGGGAAGGCTGTGAGTTTTCCCGGCTGTTATTGCGCACGGTCCGGTCGCTCGTAATCATCCTGGATCGGGAAGGGCATATCCTGGTGTTCAACAAGGCCTGTGAGGACACCACCGGGTACAGGGCGGAGGAAGTGCTCGGCCGCAAATTTATGGACCTGCTGATTCCGGAGGAACAGCAGGAAGGGGTCCGGCAGGTATTTGAAGCGCTGTCCATGGGCATGTTTCCCAACAAGCACCAGAATGACTGGATATGTAAGGATGGGCGGCGCTGCTGGATCCAATGGAGCAACACGGCAATTCCGGACGATAACGGCGAAGTGGCGTACATTGTAGGTACCGGAATTGATGTTACGGAGCGGCTGGTAGCTGAAGCCCAGGCCCAGGCCAATCTGGAATCGCTTCAGGCGAGCGAAAACAGGCTGCGGACGGTGTTTGAAGAGGCTCCTGTCGGCCTTGCGCTTGCGGACCGGGAGGGATACTGGATTTTTCAGAATCAGGTTTTTCAACATATATTCGAAGGCGGTGGGGATAAAAGTAACCCTCCTGGCAATATCGTCGACCTTATCTCGGACGCGCTGAACAATATCTCCGGTTCTTCCCTCGCCGAACTGCTTACCGAACCGGTTGCCCTGGATCGGGAATGGACCACCGGCCCAAAACCGCGAGACGGGTCCCGGTGGCTGTCCATCCGCGTGGCGCCGGTGATATCCGGGGAATTTCAGAAATCGGGTGAAAAAACGTCGGCGGAGGGGTTTGTCGCGGTTGTGGAGGATATCACGGAAAAACAGGCAGCCCTGCGGCAGAAACAGGCAATGGAGAAGCGTCTCCGCCACAGCATGAAGTTCGAAAGCCTGGGCGTGATGGCGGGGGGAATCGCTCACGAGTTCAATAACATTCTCATGACGGTGTTGGGAAACACGGACCTTATTCTGCAGGATATACACAATCCCCAGGCGGTGCAGGGGTACGCAGAACAGATCCAGCAATCGGTGCGCCGGGCCGCCGAGCTTTCGCGGCAGCTACTGCTGTATTCAGGCAAAGAGCGCATGGTGCGTGAGCCGGTCAGCCTGGCCGTGATCATCGAACAGATGATGCCCCTGTTTCAGGCGACCCTTCCCAAAAGCGCGGTGCTCCGCTACATTCCCAGGAAAGGCGTTCCTCCGATTAACGGTGACGCTTCCCTCCTGCGCCAGTGCCTGACCAACCTGGTGCTGAACGCGATGGAGGCCCTGCCGGACAAACAGGGCACCATTACCCTGGCGGTTGGGGTCCAGTCCTGTGACAGCAGTTATCTGGCGGATACGGTCGGCAGCATGGAACTGCGGGAAGGGATGTACGCCTGGGTGGAAGTGCTTGACACTGGTATCGGCATGGATCGGGATATGCTGCCCAGGATTTTTGATCCGTTTTTTACAACCAAATTTCCCGGTAGAGGTCTTGGTCTGGCCGCGGTCCGCGGTGTGGTGGCCTCCCATGGAGGAGCCATCAAAGTGTACAGCGAGCCGGGCCGGGGCACGTCGGTGAAACTGCTTTTTCCCGTACCCGACGCGTATCTTCAGAAAGAGCAGCTGTCGCCGCCGGCGGTGTTCAGAGCGGTTCCGGGAAAACGTCCGCGGGTGCTGCTGGCGGACGACGAAGACGCGGTCCGGAATGTTGCCTGCCGGATGCTTGAGCGCCTGGGATTTGAGGTGAACGGCGTATGCAACGGGCGCAAGGCGCTGGACGCGCTTCATCAGGATGCCGCCGCGTATGACCTGGTGGTGATTGACATGACCATGCCGGAACTGGACGGCGTGACGCTTTTTGATGAGATCCGGAAAATTCGATCGGATATCCCCGTGTTCGTCTGCAGCGGTTTTATGGAAGACGAAATGGCGGATAAATTCACCGGGCGCGACGTGGCCGGTTTTATCGTGAAGCCCTTCAGCCTCCGTTCACTTTCGGCCGCCCTCGATGCCTTTATCCCGAAAGAAGATATGACCGGTGACCAGTAACGGTCGGACGTATATCTCCGCGCCATGAAAGGTTGAATATGGGAACACGGACGGTTCGTTTTCGCTGTCATCATACCAACCACTGCTGCCGGGACGTGGTTTGCCTGCCTACTCCCTATGACGTGCTGCGCATCGCGCTGGAAACCGGCGCGAATCCCTATGAATTTCTGGAATTTTTACGGCCGAACGAAATTACCGGCGTGGCGAAAAATGACCCCACCTGGCTGATTGCGGATGGCCAGCGGTATATCATGGCGCTCAAGCGGGACGAGCGGCGGGGGTGTTATTTCCTGAACCGCCGTACCCGTTACTGTTCCATTTATGAACACCGTCCCAACCTCTGCCGGCTTTATCCGTTCAAGGTGCAGGAAACCCGGGACGGCCGGTTCAAAGGTTTCGTACTGCACCGGGATGTGGGCTGTCCCCGCCATCGGGACGGTGTGGTGGACGTGAAACCGCTGTATGACCTTTACATGAATGACCGGATGCACCAGGAAGATTATGCCCGTATGGTGGCGGATTTCAACGCGCGGGACTGTCCGGGGCGCCGTCCGGAGTCATTTCTGGAACTCTTTATCGAACTTGTTTACGAATAAATTGAAATCCGCTTTTACGTGAAATTATCATTGATTGCGTCAGACGGATGAGAGGAGGATTTCCATGCTTCGTCTTTCAGAAGGTGTTCTGATGCGATCGGTACGCTGTGCCGGACTGGTTGTTGGGTTACTGGCGCTTTCTTCCGCGCAGGCGTTTGCCCAGTGGCTTCCGTACCGCGTGGATAAGGGGATTGTTTACCATACCGCCAAAGGCAAAGACCTGGTGGTGGATATATTCGTGCCGACCTTTGAAAACCTGAACCCCATGTTCGGATCGCCCGAAGAGGGGCGGGGCAAGGGGATCATCGATGTGGTGAGCGGCGGATTCAAAGATTCGGATGACCGGTTGCGTGAGCATGAGATGGCCGGCCTGTTCATGGTAATGTGCAACCGGGGGTATACCGTCTTCGCCGTGCGTCCGGGAAGCGTCCCCCAGTTCACGGATCTGGAAATGACCGCCAACCTGCAGCGCGGCATCCGCTGGGTGAAGGAAAACGCGCCGAAATACGGGGTTGATCCCGAAAAGCTGGCGCTGGCCGGCGCGTCCGCGGGAGGGCACCTGGCCCTGATGTCCATGGTCAACGAAGAACCCGGAGATCCCAATGCCGCGGACCCGCTGATGCGCCACAGCACGCGCGTCAAGTGCGTGGTTGCGTTTTTTCCGCCAACAGACTTTTTGCGCTGGGAGAACGATCAGCCGGTGGATTACAGCCGCGAGCCCCACCTGATGTTCAGCGACGGTTTGCAAGGACATTCCAAAGAAGAACAGGATGCCATGGCTGCCCGACTTTCACCCGCCCGGCATGTCAAGCCGGGGCTGCCGCCCCTGCTGCTCATCCACGGGGACGCTGATCCCGTGGTACCCCTGAACCAGAGCATATACATGGAAAAGGCCATGCGGGACGCGGGCAATGAAGTCAAACTGATTATTAAACCCGGGGGCGGACATTTCTGGCTGACCATTGTGGAAGAGATCATTGTAGCCGCGGATTGGGTAGGGCAGCACCTGGCGGACAGAAAATAACACTGCATGGTTTCCCATCACCCTCATGATTCTTCCGACCAGGAACTGCTTGGCAAGGGGGGATATCCAGTCGAGTTGCTGCACCGGCCCGGCGCGGGGTTGCGCGTGCGTCCCCGTGACGGTGGGCGGTACCGGCGCCATATGAATCTGGTATACGCGGAGGCGCTGGGCACGGGGCTGATCATGGATGTGTTTGAGCCGCTGAGCGGTCCCAACGGATTGGGGGTGATCGATGTCATCAGCAGCGGCTGGCGGTGCGACCGGATTGTTCTGCAGGAGCATGTAGGGCTGGGGCTGGTGGACGCGCTGTGCGGGGCGGGATTTACCGTGTTCGCGGTCCAGCTTGGAGACATATTCCAGTACAGCGTGG
>JAKOTZ010000028.1 GCA_029776995.1 Candidatus Hydrogenedentota bacterium | reverse complement strand
GAACAGTCCGCACTGACCGGATGGCTGGTCAACGGAATAAACCGCGGGGACGGGAGCGTGAATCCCCTAACCTTCACGCTGGCGGTAGGTGAAAATACCCTGGAAGCGCAGTTCCACCCGCTGGTGACGGACCGGTTCCGCCTCAGCCTGGAGCCGGTATCTGGCGGGGTGGTCACCGTAACACCGGTCCAGCCGGAAACGGGATATCCGGCGGGCACACAGGTTACCCTGACCGCCGTGAACAATCCCGGTAACCGTTTCGTGGGATGGACCGGAAATCTCGGCGGCGTGAACCCGTCCCAGCCAGTCATTACGGTAACCATGAACGAAGACCGCACAGTCGGAGCGGTGTTTATTCCGGAGACCAATTATTATCTTTTCGTCCACCAGCCGGAAATGGGCGGAGAGATCCTGGCAGACCCGCAGCCGTCTGCGGCGGGGTATTTGCCCGGCGTTGCCGTTACCCTGACGGCTGTGGCTGATGACCTGTACGTGTTCGATCGATGGACAGGAGACGTGGATGATCCGCAGGCCAACCCCGCCACCGTTGTCATGGACGCGGACCGCGATGTGGGCGTGCTGTTTCATCCGCCGCTCCGAGTGCTGGTGAGCGCGGGAACCGGCAGGACCGTAACGGTGGAAACCGTTGCCGTTGGCGCGGAGAACGTGGATGCCCAGCTGCCCTACGGATCCACAGTTCGGATTACCGCCGTGCCTGACAGCAACTATACCTTTAAAACCTGGACCGGTCCCGGCGCGACGCTGATGGATGACCCAACACAACCCTCGCAGGAGATCACCCTGTCCGGCGACCTTTCCCTGACCGCGGAATTTGAGTCCTCTTTTGATGTGGAATCGATTGAGCCGGACTGGGCCTGGCTGTTTGGCGGGGTGACAGCCACCGTCAGGGACAAAGGGCTTCGGGACGGGATGACGGCGCTTTTCGACGGCATGGAAGCTACCCTGTACAATGCGGCGCCGGATGGTACCTCTGCGGTGGTAGCCGTGCCCGCGTTTGCGGGAACCCTGGCCGGCGCTTCCGCCGCCGTAACCTTCCGGGTGCGTGACGGAGACAGCCTTACCCCCTCCGGAAGGGTGTTTACGTACTGGCAGTACCGCGCGGATACGTCAGGGATTCTGGCCACCGCTTTTGTGTTGGAAACTCCATCTGCGGGCGGGCGGGTGCCGCTGCTTGCGGAAAACGGCGATCTGGACACCGCCGCGCTGGTAATTCCGCCCCTGAACGTATCCGGACCCCTGTATGGGGTGGTCCTGTTGCAACGCGTTTCAGCCGCCGTGAAAGTGGACACCGCGGTGCCGACCGGCTCGCTGGCCGGCAGCAGAGTGGATGCTCCGGGCGCCGCGGACAGCGGCATCCCAGGCATGTACGATTTCAGCGTCTATTTTTACCGGACCGCGGCAGAGGCGCCGGCCGTGGGCGGAGCGGCCACGCTGGAAAGCGCGGACGCGCTGGTCGCTGCGGTTCTGTCCCGGACTCCGGCCGCGGACGGGACGCCCACAGCCGGCAGTTCCATTCGGTTTGTACTGCCGGCGGGCCAAAGCAACCTGACCTATACCATCCTCCGCGCCGGCGCGCGCGTGTTTGGGGTGTCTTCCTCGCTGGATTATGTGGGCGGCGTCGAGTCATACGAGGAGCCCCTGGCGGTCCGGTATGAGTCAACCGTACTGGACGGAGAAGTGTACCCAGCGCCCGACGTGGTGTCTGCCGCTGACGCGCGTCCCGAAACCGTCGAAGCGCGAATTTATGCGCCGGGAGGATTTCGCCTGGTACAGGGAGCCCTGCTGCCCGAACGTACGGCGGGCCTGGTGCGTGTCGCGAAGGTCAACGGGCTGCCCGGCGCGCCTGCCAGGGGACCGAAGAAGGGGGGCACCGTGCTGACCCTTTATGCGGGCGAGGGTGGGCTGGCCTATATAGACCGGATTGAGCTGGTTGGCAGTGACGGCCGGCGGGTCACAGTGGACGAGTCCCGTTTCCTGTCCAAAAATGGCCAGGACGAATTTGTATTTGAGTTTCGGACTCCGCGTTCGCCGTTCACCGGCGCGGTCGATATGTATATTTACCTGGAGTCGGATCCCGGCCAGCCGGCGGTAATCCTGCAGCGGGCTTTCGAATATACGCCCAATCCGCTGGGGGCAATGCCGTTCTTCCTGATGCTGCTCGCATTGCTTTCCCTGGTAATCGGCATGGCTTTCGGCCTGTAAGGTTCTCTGGAAATCTTACACAGAGGTCCCCCGGTGTTGTGCGGTCTGTCCGTGTCCAGGGAGGTTATGTTTCCGGAGAAAAAAGGTCTTTTTCCGGGCGCTTATTGCATGGCGGTTCCCCACCGCTGCTCCATCGCTGTAGATTTTACCCGCGGATGAGCGCAGAACGGTATGCGGCAGCGGATGATCGGGTCTGTATCGGAAGATTTTCTGTTTTCATAAGCCAGGCAGGCATCGGGTATGTGAGCATCTGGGTAAAGTTAATGTCGGATTTCTGACACTTTTTTTCCCGGAGCGACTTTTTTTGTCAAAAAACTTTCGCTTTACACCAGTGTTTTCCCATTAAACCTGCAATTTAAAAGTAGAATAAATCGTATTACAGGAAAAACGATGTGGTTTTTAAGGCAAAAAGCCTTGGCACACGGCTTGCCTGATAG
>JAKOTZ010000023.1 GCA_029776995.1 Candidatus Hydrogenedentota bacterium | reverse complement strand
CATACAGATCTATTTCGCCCACCCCTACGCCGCATATGAACGGGGACGAAATGAGAATACTAACGGCCTTATCCGACAGTACCTGCCCAAATCCACCGACTTCCGAAACATCCCCCCGGAAAAACTCGAGGAGATCATTTATGAGCTGAACAACCGACCCAGGAAAAAACTCGGCTACCGCACTCCCTTAGAGGTCTTCTTGGAAAATGTTGCATTTAGAATTTGAATCCAGCTTTTATGCGAAGCAGAACCGATCTCAGGGCAGGGCTGTCCCGGAACCAGCCCGTATAAGAAATGTTGTTGGTGGCATATTGTGTTGTCCGGGAATCCGCATGGGATATTGTTTAACATTCATCATGCCTGAATGTATAATCTTCTGAAATGGATGCGGCCGGCGGCGGAGAGCCGGCTGTTCGGCAAGCGGAAACCACATTAGAGGAGGATGCCGCATGAAACTCGGACTGCTAACGGTGATGTTTGGCGACAAGCCCCTGAAAGACGTGCTGGAAATGATCCGGCCGCTGGGACTGCAGACGGTGGAACTGGGCGCCGGGAATTACCCCGGTGAGGCCCACTGCCCCCGCAAGGAACTGCTGGCCTCCAAACCCAAACGCGAAGAACTGCTCGCCATGCTCAAAGGCGAAGGACTGGAAATCAGCGCGCTGAGCTGCCATGGCAATCCCCTGCATCCGGATCCTGCTTTCGCTAAGGCCCACCGGGAGGCCGAAGAGGAAACCATCCGGCTTGCGTCGCTGCTGGGGGTGAAAGTGGTCAACGGCTTCTCCGGCTGCCCCGGTTCGGATCCCAAGGCCACCCGGCCCAGCTGGGTTACCTGCGCCTGGCCGCCGGACTACCTGGAAGCCCTCGATTACCAGTGGAACGAAGTGGTGTTCCCCTATTGGCGCAAACGCGCGCAGTTCCTGAAGGATCACGGCGTGAAATTCGCGTTCGAGATGCACCCCGGATTTGTGGTCTACAACCCCGAAACCCTGCTTAAGCTCCGCAAAGAGTGCGGTCCGGTGCTGGGCTGCAATTTCGATCCCAGCCACCTGTTCTGGCAGGACATGGACCCCGTGCTGTGCGTGAAGGAACTGGGCAAAGCCATCTTCCACGTGCACGCGAAAGATTCGGTGGTCCATGAATGGAACGCCAAAGTCAACGGCGTCAACGACGCCAAGCACTACGGCGACGAGATTAACCGGTCATGGATCTTCCGCACCTGCGGATACGGCCATGACATGAAGTGGTGGAATGATTTCTTCTCCATGCTCCGCATGGTGGGATACGATGGCGCGATCAGCATCGAGCATGAAGACAGCCTGATGTCCAGCTGGGAAGGCCTGACCAAGGCCGTGGCCTTCCTGAAACAAACGGTGATCTTCCAGAAACCCACCGCCATGACCTGGGCGTAATTCCGCCCCCTCACAGCAACCGTTCCGGCCGGCCTGAACTTCCCTGTTCAGACCGGTCGGTTTTATGTAATGCTTTTGCATCGTTACTGCAAATTATTCCCGGTAGTTATGGTTTCCGTCTCCTGTTGCAGCAGGGATGGTACTTAAAACAAACCTCCGCCGGTTCCATGGTGAACCGGCGGAGGGGAGTTAATCGTTCCGATTTACTCTTTTACTTTGACAAAGGTCCAAGGGGCCAGCACGTCGTTGTTGAAATCTTCTCTATCGAAAGATTTCCAGTTATTGGAGCTGCCGAAATATACCAGCAGTTCATTAAACGGACTCAGGCCCACAACCCAGCGCATAATCCAGGGATCATTCGGCAACGCGGTGTAGACGTCGTAGCGGGTGTAGTCCCAGCGGTTGGTGGTAAGAAGATACTCTGAATCCAATACCGCATATTGTGTGACGTTCAGCAGCAGCATCGTATCCAGGGCGGGCCATCCGTCCACTTTGGCTCCGCCTTTGGATTCAAAGGTTCCTTTCATTTCATACGTAACTACCCAGCTGTAGATTGCGTCACTGCCTGCCCGATCCGGAAGGAACTGTTTCTCGCGGTACACGAAATTCCCCTTCTCAAACTGCAGTTCAGCCTTGAAACGATATGCGTTGTCCGCATTGTCTTTGGCTGTCGTCAGCGTTCCACTTTCAGGGTCTACCACTACCGGTTCCACGGTTTCCCACTTTCCGGAAAGGCTCCAGTTTGTCGGCAGCATCGGACAGCCGCTCAGCGCGGCCAGGCACAGTGTCAGGGCGGTGAACATCAAGGCTTTTTTCATGGTCTGTTCCTCCTGTTTTGCGGGCGCGTATCTGCGCCCGAATTGTTGGTGTTACTGCAGTATTTTAAATTACTACCGAAAAGATGTAAACCCTATTTTGATATTGGCAGCCAGTTTGGCTCGGGCGCCAGGCCGTACTCTTCCAGCAGGCTGTCCAGGCGCGCGCTTAATTCCCGGAATCGTTCTGCTGTTTCCCCTTCAGCGCCGCGCCGGATGATCTGGTCCAGGGTTCCAGCCTCATGCCGCTGGAGGAACGGTCCCAGCAGGTTGTTCCGTTCTTCCGGATCCGCGGCGAGGTCATAGAGCTCATACCGGTCCCAGACGCCGTGGTACCGCATAAACTTGTACCGGTCCGTACGGATTCCCAGGACGGTGGGAGTCTGGGGAAAGCTGCGTTCCCAGAAATACGCGTACAGCCAGGCGTCCCGCCAGGGGACGGTTTCGCCCCGCAGGATCGGGGCGAAAGACCTTCCCTGCGCGCCCGGGGGCGGATTCGCACCGGCCAGCTCACAACAGGTTGGGCACAGGTCGATGTTCAGGATCATTTCGGAACGGCTGGCGCCGGCGGGAATGTATCCAGGTCCCCAGGCGATCAGCGGAATCCGTATGGACGCCTCATACATGGTCCGCTTGTCAATCAGCCCGTGTTCCCCGAACTGAAACCCATTGTCCGATGTGAGAATTACAGTGGTGCTTTCAGCCAGCCCCTGGACGCGCAGCAGATCCAGGACACGACCGACGCTTTCGTCCACGGCCAGCAGGGTTTCCGCGTAGCGCCGGGTAAAGGAATCAAAGGTCTCGCGGTTGTTGTACATGCCGTCCACGCCGTGCCAGGAATGGCGCTGGCGGCGCACCCAGTCCGGTTTGCCCGCGTAATTCTCTTCGGTATCCGCCATGGTCGCGGGACGGGGATACGTCCGGTCCGCGTAGCGCCCGGCATGCCGCGGCGCGGGGATGAACTCGTCATGGACTGCCTTGTGGGACAGCCAAAGAAAGAAGGGCTGATCGCGCTGATCTTTCAGAAAATGCAGGGCTTCATCCGTCAGGATGTCGGTGATGTACCCTTTCCGGGACTCTCGGCGGCCATTTACGTTCAGGGTGGGGTTATTGTAAACGCCCTGTCCCCTGAAAGAAATCCAATGGTCAAATCCGGGCCTGGGATCGTCCTGGTCGCCTCCCATGTGCCATTTGCCGATGAACGCGGTCCGGTATCCCGCCTCGCGCAGCACCTCCGGAAAGGTCGGTATGCCCGGCGCCAGGGGGGTGGTATTGTCCAGTACGCCGTGCCGGTGCGCGTACAGCCCGGTCAGCATGGACGCCCGGCTTGGTGAACACAGCGACGTAGTGACAAAGGCGTTTTCAAACAGCACCCCTTCTCGGACCATGCGGTCGATCCGCGGCGTTTCGAAAAAGCTGTTCCGGCAGCCCATGGCGTCGAAGCGCAGGTCGTCAATCAGGATAACCACCAGGTTGCGGCGGCGGGATTCGCCTGACGCAATTATTGCCGGCAAGGTTCCGGAGGCTGTAGCGGTCGCAACCGCCGTGGCGCCTGCCGTCCGCAGAAACTGTCTGCGGGAACAGGACGCGCTGGAACCGCCAGGCCGCAATAGGGCTGTGCGCTGCTGGGAAGTCCGGAAGTCCGGCACAGATCATACCTCGACGGTGGCGCCTGAGGTCAGGTTGCGCCAGCGCACGCCGACCTTGGACAGGGCGTAGCCGGTTTCTTTGAGCCAGTCGCCGTACACGGTCATCCAGTGGAAGCCGCGCATGCCGGTGACCAGGCGCTTCCAGTCCCCGTCGATGGACACGTCAATCTGGGAACGACAGATGTCGAGGAACGGGTTGTCCAGCACTTTACCCGTGAACCCGTGCCAGATGCGGTTCTCAAAGTCCGGAACCAGGGTGGTGGTAACCTGCCCCAGGGCCATATCGACTTTCGGGGCCGCGCCGAAATCGGATTCGTAATGGGTCACGATCCGGGCCGGGGCCAGGGTTTTGCCGTCCAGTTTGCGCGGGGCGGTGCAGTGCGCCAGGGTGATCTGGCCGTGGTGTGGATAGGTCGGATCGTTGAGGAACACCGGCAGCCCGGAGATATGGTGCAGCAGGATGCCGGAGGGGATCACCACGAAATCGGATTCGCAGAACGCCATGGCGCCCGCGTCGTTCAGCAGGGTCAGGGTCAGGCAGGCCGTGGTGTCGGCGATGGGCATGATGGTGCCCATGCATTCGTTCACGGTAATGGCCGAACAGTCGTGTTCCCGCATCAGCTGTTCGAACACCCGGGCCAGGAGAAAAGCGCGTTCCACGTAGCCGCGGTCCGTCTCCAGGGAGATCGCCGGATCCGCCAGCCATGCCGCCGCGTCGGCCACAGCCTGGCGCGCCATGGATTCATTGCTGAAGGCGGCTTTGATCCGCTCCGCCAGTTCATCGTAGGTTACGGTGGGCAGGTCCATTTTCCACTGTTCGCGGCAGATGCGCGTGGCCATTTTCCCGCCGTCGTTCCAGCCGGAAGGGCCGCCCACGCATACGACCCGCGCGCCTATCGTGTTGCGCAGGCCGTAGAGGGCGCGCAGCCGCCACGCCACGTCGTTGAGGTCGTCCACCACCACATCTTCCGGCGTCAGCCCTTCGATCACGCAGTGGTCTGTTTCACGCCGCAGCAGACGCGGGTGGGCGATTTCATACCAGAGCGAAACGGGTCCCGATTTGTGCCGGACAAACAGGATGTTCCATTTGTCCGGCGTGATCAGCGGACGCACCTCGCCGGTTGCGCCATAGATCAGCAGGACATCGGCGTCAGCGCCGATGATGGCATCCCGGTTGGTTTCGGGCCGGAACTGCACCACGTCCAGGAACTCGACCGGCACGCCGGCCATGGTTTTAAGCTGGGCCAGTTCCCCGCGGATCCGTTCCACTTCAGCGGCGATGTCTTCTTCCGTGTGCAGGCCGCCCCAGGGCCGCCAGCTGCGTTTTTCGGCGCGCTGGTACAGCGTAACGCTCAGTACCGGCAACACCCGGAGCGGTTTTGGCGGAACAACGTCAAAGGGGGTTATCGCGCTTTGCGCTCCCGCCGCGCGGGCGGCCGTGAGCACGGCCAGTCCGGCCGCGCCTCCTCCCGCCGCGACAAAAAAATCTCTCCGCGTCAGCCCGTGCTGGTTTGTCTGTCCATGGTCACCATGCAGGTGACACCCGCAACATCCCGCGTGCCGCTTTTCCATATTCGACCTCCCAAGTTGTGAAAAGTTTTTTATCACTGCCGGTACATTTACTAATCATACAATATTTTTTAGTATTTGCAAATTGGCGTCATGCGCATGTTACTCAGGACGCCAGCGTATCACCTTTACGCTGAATGGCGGGATGGCCAGTTCCGCGGAGGCGGATTTTCCGGAACGGGTGAATGGGATAGGTTGGTCGGTCACGATGTCGCGGCATGTGGTATACAGGTCCGGCAGGTCCCGCAGGGTGACTGTTCCCTGCCATGGCGCGCTGTCGTGGTTGGCAACCAGCACGGTGCGATGGTCTGGACCGGACGTGCTCAGCCATTCCGCGGGCGGTCCGTCCACCTGGACCGGCTGCACCGTGTTGAACAATTCATCGAAGGCGCGCAGCGCCACCCCGCACAGGGGAGAATTTCCTCCTTCATACCATGGAACCATAAGGGTGATGACCCGGCCCGCGCCAAGCGGTACGGAGGTGACCAGCGGATCCCCTGACGTCGTGGCGGCGTATACTTCCGTATCCGGGGACGGCCGCCCCGGACAGTACCGGAACGGTTCATGCCGCGGCGGCTCATCCTTCCACCGCCACGCGCGTCCCGCCCGCAGCTCCGGCTCAATGGCAACGCCGCACCATCCCGCGTCGTCCGGACCGACCTGGCCCGCGCATAGGACCACGGTTCCTCCAGCCTCCGCGTACGTCCGCAGGGTATGTTTAACATGATTTTCCGGGAAGGGCTGGCCCAGCATAACGGCCACGGGATACGCGCGCAGCGTCTCGGCGCGGACATCGTCCGTGAACACATCAAAAATGTCCCCCCAGCGCGAGTCTCCCATGGGACGGTAAGGAGACGGGTCCCGGTTTTCTTCCAGAAAATCCCTGCGGGCTTCGTCGCGGGAGGCAAACCGCCCGAAAGGAATGGGCGGCTCCGCGTTGAACATATCTTCAGGACGCGGGGCGAATTCCGGCGTGATACAGGACAGCGCGAAAGGGGTAGCCGGGGGATTGTCGACGTCGTACGCGCCGGCAGGAAACGGATCCATGGCATAGTTCGATCCGGGAAAGGCGTTGAGGAAGAATCCATCGATGCCGCGGTCCCCCTGGCGGTAGGGGATTCGCGCGTAATTCCACGCGGTGTTGTCGGTGCGCCAATAGGGCGGGGTCATCCAGCCGTGGTCTTCCGCCAGGATCAGTGCCACCGGTACATCCGGGACGCCGGGGGCCAGATCCCGCGCGATGGTTCCGAATGCGTCGACCGCCCGGGCGACCACCCGAGGCCCTTCCGGGCCGAAATGCATCATGCCGCCTTCGATCCGCATGGCCCGCGCTCCGGACAGCCAGGAAATCCAGAGGTGCCTGGTATACAGCGAGGGATCCAGATCGGGCACGCACCCGTAAATCACGCCCCACCACAGGGACAGGTCGATCCCCCAGGATTTTCCAAACTGTCGGGCCGCGCCCCGGGCAAAGGCAATGGCCGTCTGCAGGTCCTCGATATCGTCGTTAGACCGCTCCACGATAATGGTGTCCACGCCGTGCCTGGCGTAGTCATGGGCGCTGCGGGCGTAACCGACCATGCCCCAGACCTTCAGTTCCGGGTGTTCCCGGACGCTCATCATAGCCTCCGCCAGGTAGCGGTCCTACAGCTGTTTCGCCGCCGCGTGAGAACGGGGCTTTTCCCGAAGCAGGCGGGCGGAAAATCCCACGCCCGCCGAATCGTCCTCCATGAACATCTGCGCCGTGGGCCCATCCGCCGGATACCGCTGTACCAGATCAAGCAGGCGGGAGAACGGTGGGACGGGCCGTCCGAAACGGGAAAAGAACCACGCCCGGGTTTCAGGGTGGGCGTACAGTTGCGGAATGCACCGCAGTCCCCGGGCGGTCGCCCGCTCAAAATGGGTATCCGGCGCGTCCGTCGGGATTTCCACGCCCCAGCACCAGTTCCGATCCCGAAGCCAGTCCAGAAACGGCTCCGATCCCTCAGCGGGATCCAGGTCCCACACAATCCGCATGAACGACGAACCGGACATATCATTCCACTGAACCGGAGTTTCCCCGTAAGCGGAAATTAAACCCGCTACCGCAAATGCTGCAAGTACGTAAAAGAGTTGATTCATCATTCATTCCTGTGCGTATGGCCCGTATCCGGCGAACCGGCGGCTTCGAGCAGTTTGCCGGTTGAACCCAACGAAATATCTCCGTGG